>CANQKN010000007.1 GCA_947624515.1 uncultured Bacilli bacterium | reverse complement strand
CTTCTTTATTTGTTACTAAACAATTAAAGGCATCCTATTGAGATAAAAACGGAATTAAGTTTAAAAAACGGACATTGGTCTGTTATTTTCGTCGTGGAAAGATTTAACAATTTGCTTATCCTTTTTCTTACTTTTATCAACCTTATTTCCGTTTTCTCTTCTAAAAACGGCATTAAATCTAGTAAAGAAAAAAATCCGTAAAAAAACGGACTTTAGTCTAAAAATTTACGAAAAATTAATTTTCTTCAAAAGTAACATGAATTGAATAGTTGGCAGGTCCTTCTATTACATTTCCATCTATATCAAATCTAGAACCATGACATGGGCAATCCCATGTTTTTTCTTCATTATTAAAAACTAAATTACATTTCATATGTGGACATTTATGATCTACAATATGCTTTTTTCCGTAATTATCATAATATACTCCATAGTATTTACCATTTATTTTAATAATATAAACATGGTCATTATAAAAAACTGGATTTTTTTTCACTGTAGTTTGAAAATAAACTTTGGAGTAATATAATGTTCCAACTAAAGAATTTATGATTCCTGTTTTATTGATACGCATTGGATTAAATAACTTCTCATACTGATTTTCCTTTTTTAAAATTAAATCACTTAATATTTTTCCTGCAATTGTTCCGTTTGTCATTCCCCATGCATTAAATGCAGTAGCAATTAATAAATTAGGATGTTTTTTATCTACTTTACCAATGAATGGTAAGTGATCATTAGACATTATATCTTGATTCATCCAAGTATATTCTGGTTCTTTGGAAAATAACCTTTTAAAATCAATTTGACTTTGTTGATAATGATCTTGATATTCAATTTTATTTGTTAATCGATGTTGATTCGATCCATAAATAATATAGTCCTTATAAAAACGAATAGAGTGAAGATTGGAATCAATATTAATTGCTGTAAAGTTTTTCTTATGATCATTTAATTTACTAGCATTTACATATTCTCTTTTTATATAAGTCTTTATAGGAATCCATCCTGGAATAATAAAGAAAGGGTAGTGGCAAGTAACTATTACATATTTGCTTTCTATCATTCCTTGATCTGTTTTTATGATCCAATTTTTCCCTTTAGGTGTTAGTTCTGATACCATTACATTTTCATAAATATCTATCTTTTTCTTTACTATTTCTTTTAGACTTACTATATACTTTAAAGGATGAAAAGTATAAGTATCTTTTACCTTTATGCCATATTTAATAGGAAAGGGAATAGGAAGATTATTTACTGTTTCTACTTTGATATTCCAATCTTCTAATATTTCTTTTTCTCTTTCAATTTTGGAAATTCCTTTTTCTTCTTTTGTAAAAATATATGAATCACATTTTTCTAAATCACATTCTATTTTTTCTTTAGTAATTATCATATTAACAAGATTTATAGCTTCTTTTTGAGAATCAAAATACAATTTGCTTGTTTGTAGATTAAAATTTTTTTCTAGTTTTTGATAAATATTTCCTTGTAAATAATTTAATTTGGCAGTTGTTTTAGAAGAAATTCCCATTCCTATAGTACTTTTATCAATTAGTGTTACTTTCTTATTCTCATTCATTAAAAAATAGGCAGTAGTTATTCCTGTTATACCACCACCTATAATTACAATATCGGTTTTATCTATTAATTTCTTTTCTTTTTTTTCTACTTTTACTTTTGTTTCCCAAATAGAATGATTTTCCATACTTTTTCACCTAATACTATAATGGCTTTTTTTTGGATAAAATATTCTATTTTGATAATGGTTTTGGATTCATATGTACCATACAGTGTTTTACTTCTTCAAAATTCTTTTCAATCTTATCATGTATTTTCTGTGCAATTTCATGAGCTTTCTTTAAACTTAATGTTTCATCGGCACTTACTTCAATATCAATATAAACTTTATTTCCAAATAATCTTGTTTTAATCGAATCAATTTCCTCTACACCTTTAATTTTTAAAACTAAATTTTTTACATCTTTAATAAATTCATCACTACAAGATTTATCCACTATTTTGTCTACAGAATCAATAAAAATATCAAAAGCTGCTTTTATAATACAGATACAGATAATAATACTAGCAATTGGATCTAATAATTTGAATCCTAACATAGCACCACTAATTCCAATTAAACTACCAATTGAAGATAGACTATCACTACGATGATGCCACGCATCGGCCATTAAAGCATTGGATTTGATTTTTTTGGCAGTATTTCTTGTATACCAATACATTGCTTCTTTTGTTAAAATAGAGATTATAGCTGCGATAAGAGCAATTACTGTAGGTACTTGAATTGAAGACTTATTACTAAATATTACAGTTTTTAATCCTAACCAACCAATACCAATTCCTGTCATAAATAAAAATACAGATAATAAAAAAGCTGCAATACATTCCATTCTTTCATGTCCATAAGGGTGATCGCTATCTTCTTTTTTATTTGCTAGTTTTAATCCTATCATCACTACGATTGTACTAAATACATCTGATAATGAATGAATACTATCAGAAATCATAGCACTACTTTTACCAATCCATCCACAGATAAATTTAAATATGGATAATAAAATGTTTCCAATCATAGTAATAATGGATACTTTGATTCCTTCTGTTAATTTATGTTTCATGGTGATTCCTCCTGTTTAGTTACATTCATTACATTATATGTATTTTTCATTAGAAAGTCAATTTTATTTATAAATTTAGGTTGCTAGGCTTATTTTTTTAGTTTATAATGAATATAGTAGGAGGCTGTTATATGAACCGAAAAGGATTTACTTTAATTGAGTTAATGGGTGTAATTATTATTTTATCTATTGTTATGTTGATTGCAGTTCCTAATATTACTTCTATTTTAGATAAAAATAAAAGAGATACCTATATTGCTGATGCCAAAAAATTAATTACGCAAGCAGAATATGCTATTCGAAGTAATCAATTTGAGAAACCTGCTTCTAATGAATTAGTGAAGGTTACCTTAAATTATTTAGCAACGAATGATATTAAGAAAGATCCAGATGGTAATCCTTATAGTTTAACAGATTCATATGTAGTAATTGTTCGTAAAGATGGTTATTTGGAGTATTATGTTAATTTAGTTGCCACTACCGATAGTGGCAAAAAGGGAATTAGACTTGTTCATGAAGAAGAATTAACGAAAGATTCTAGACTTACTTTAATCCAAAAAGATTTTACGAATCCAACTGATTCTGAAATTTATAAGATTACAGGTGTAACGGGTAATATTCATTCTTATTAAAATAGCTAATACTTTACATATGAATGATATTTTTTCATTAAAAAAGATTGCATGAAAATATAGTTAATGATATACTGAATATGATATCAATAATAGAGGAGGAATAAAAATGAAATTTAATAAAAATAAGAGAGGGTTTACGTTAATTGAATTATTGGCAGTAATTGTAATTTTGGGAATTTTATTAGCAATTGCAATACCAGCTGTTACTAAATATATTAACTCATCTAAAAAGAGTACTTTTATTGCTAACGTAAGAGAATACATGAACTCTGCAAGTGCTGGAGCTTTGGCTAATGAATATCCAAATCCAGTTGCTCATAATGATGCTACTTTAATTAAATTTAAAGTAATTTATCCAAAACTAGAAAGAGGTGGAGCTACTTCTCCATATGATGGTGATTGGGATTTAGAAAATTCTTATGTATTAATTGTTAATGCTGGAACTCCAGAAGATCCTAACTATGATCTTTATGTAGCTGCAATCGATAGTAAAGGTTATGCAATTGGTGAGGGTAGTACTGCAACTTTTATTGAATATGCTTTGTTAAAGCCAAACAATGTTATTCAAATACCTGCTAAAACAGGTGTTACTATACCAAGCAATAAACAACTTACTATAGCCAGTGTAAAAGACGGATCGATTACTATTACTAATGAAGTAAAAGAATAAAATTAGTTGTCGATTGACAACTTTTCTTCTATTTTATCAATATGAGGTGTTATATGAAAAATAAAAAAGGATTTACGTTAATTGAACTATTAGCTGTAATCGTTATTTTAGCCATTTTATTAGGAATTGCGATTCCGAAAGTCACACAATACATTACGAATTTTAGAAAAGATAGTTTAATAGGTACTGCTAGAGAATATGTTACTTCCGTTCGTCATGATATTACTGATGAAATTTATGATGCTCCTATTGGAACAGATGAAGTTGTGATTGTTTCGTTAGACTTAATTCAATTAGAAAAAGGAAAAAAGAAATCTCCTTTTAATGGAACTTGGTTACCATATTATAGCTATGTAGCGGTCATTAATACAGGTACTGATGAAACTCCTGATTATAAATATTTTGTGGCTATTAAAGATTCTAAAAGATATACTATTACTTTAATGTCAGATGAAGATATTACTCGTAATTCTATTGTTAGAAATAATATTCAGGGTACAAAAGCTGAAATTACTTCTGTTTGTGGTTCTCCAGATGGAGAATATATGGTTATTGATAAAATTATTGGATTAGAACAGTATCAGCCAATTCATGGTTGGAATGCTACCATTTATAGTTCTCAAAGTTGTTAAAAGGTTTTGAAACCTTTTTTCTTTTTTATTGATATGTAGCTTTAATTATGTTATATTTATAATAGGGATGTGAGATATATGAAGAATAAAGGGTTTACGTTAATTGAATTATTAGCTACGATTGTGATTTTGGGTGTATTATTATCTATTGCTATTCCTAAAGTTACGCAATATATTATTAATACTAAAAAAGATAGTTTTGTTGATGAAGGAAAGATTTTTATTGACAGTGTTAAAAAAGATATTACTAGTGAGATTTATAACTTGCCTATTCTTGATAATGATGTTACTATTATTACCTTTGATGTTGCTAGTTTGGATAAAGCAAATCAAAAGTCACCTTTTGGAGGAAATTATATTTTGAATAAAAGTTATGTAGCAGTTATTAATGTAGGAACTGGAACTGATCCAAAATATAAATATTTTTTAGCTGCTCAAGATTCCAAGAATTATGCTATTCCTTTAACAAGTGAAGATAAATTACAAACTAATAAAATTGTTGCTAACGCTAAGAACAAAATGGAGGTTACCATACAATCATTATGTGGAACACCTGAAGGTTTTGAAAGAGAATATACAGAAATTTCTGGTTTAAATGATTTCCAACCAGTAGATGAAGATGGTAATAAAATAAGTTGGAATGCAGTTATTTATAGTAGTGAGGCTTGCAATGGAGAATTATAAATTATGGATTGGATCTCATGTTAGTTTTAATAAAAGTGAACAATTAGTTGCCTCTGTTAAGGAGGCAATTTCCTATGGAGCAAATACTTTTATGTTTTATACTGGTGCACCACAAAATACGGTAAGAACTGAAATTGATGATTTTAAAACCATTGAAGCTATGAAGTTAATGAAAAAAAATGGTATTGATATTTCTAAAGTGATTGTGCATGCTCCTTATATTATCAATTTAGCTAATCGTAAAAATTTGGATTTTGGAACTTCTTTTTTAATTCAAGAATTAGAAAGATGCGAACAATTAGGAATGAGATATTTAGTATTACATCCAGGAAGTCATGTAGGGTTAGGTATCGATGAAGGAATACATAGTATTATCGATGGTTTAAATAAAGTATTAAAAAGTTATCATGGAAATACTAAAATTTTATTAGAAACTATGGCAGGAAAGGGTTCAGAAATTGGTAGTAGTTTTTTAGAATTAAAAAAAATTATTGATGGAGTTACCTATTCTAATCGATTAGGAATTTGTTTGGATACTTGTCACTTGAATGATGCTGGTTATGATTTATCAAATTTTAATCAAGTATTAGATGAATTTGATCAGGTTATTGGATTAGATAAAATTGGATGTATTCATATCAATGATAGTAAAAATGAAAAAGCTTCTCATAAGGATCGACATGAAAATATTGGCTTTGGTACAATTGGATTTGAAAAATTAATAAATATTATTTATCATCCTAAATTAGAAAACATTCCTAAAATTTTAGAAACTCCTTATATAAATGGTGATTATCCTCCTTATAAACAAGAAATTGAAATGATTCGTAATCAAAAATTTGAGGAAAATCTTATTGACAAAATTATTTCATTTTACAGTTAAAACTACCAAACGGTAGTTTTTTTTGTTTGAATTTGGTATACTGAAGATGGTGTTTGATATGCAAAATGGAATTTTGGTTGTGAATAAAGAAAAGAATATGACGAGTCGTGATGTTGTTGATATTGCTTGTAAAAAATTAAATACTAAACATATTGGTCATACAGGTACTTTAGATCCTATCGCAACTGGTGTATTAGTATTAGGAGTTAATGAGGGATGTAAAATCATTGATTTATTAACTAGTGCTAGTAAAGTATATCAGGCTGAAATTATAGTAGGAATTCAAACAGATACATTAGATATCACTGGTAAGATAGAAAAAACATATAATATAGAGAATTTAACGAAAGAACAAATACAACAAGTCTTGTCTTGTTTTCATGGAAAATATCTCCAAGAAGTTCCTAAATATTCTGCTTTACATGTAAATGGAAAACGATTGTATGAATATGCAAGAAATCAAGAAGAAGTTATTCTTCCGAAAAGAGAAGTAGAAATTTATGAAATTGAAATGCTAGGAGATATCGAAAAACAGGAAGGGTATTATACTTTTTCCATTCGTGCACATGTTAGTAAAGGAACCTATATCCGAAGTTTAATTCGCGATATCGGAAATCGGTTAGGTTATCCTTGTACGATGAAAAATCTAGTTAGAGAAAAACAAGGAAACTTTTCTTTAGAGGATTGTGTTTCTATTCAAGAAATTGATTTTGATAAAGTTAGAAAAATAGAGGATGCCTTAGTTGATTATGAAAGAATTATTGTGGATTCTAAGGTAGAAAAACAGGTAGAAAATGGTTCTATTTTAGCATTAGATACTATTCATGATTTGGTATTATTAATGAATCAACAACAAGAGTTACTAGCAATCTATGAGAGATATTCTAAAGATAGGACAAAAATGAAACCTTATCGGGTTTTTAGGAGGGAAAGTAGTGAAAAAATTAGGTGAGTTATATCCAAATTGTAGTCATCCAGAATTAGAAATTAAAGGGATTAAAATTAATTCGAAAGAAGTAGAACCCGGAGATCTTTTTGTCTGTACGATGGGTGTTACGGCTGATCGTCATGATTTTATAGAGGATGCTATTCAACATGGTGCTAGTGTTGCTATAGTACAGAGAGAAGTTTCTTGTTCCATACCAACCATTTTAGTAGAAAATACAAATCGAGAACTTCCTTTACTTGCTAGTAGATTTTATGACCATCCTGAGAATAGTTTAGGACTAATCGGAATTACAGGTACCAATGGTAAAACAACAGTTGCTACCATGATTCAAATGTTAATGGGAAATGATGTTTGTGGTTATTTAGGAACGAATGGGATTTCTTGTAGTAGATTTCAAGAATCCATTCGTAATACGACTCCAGATTCTGATCGATTATATGGTTATTTTCGAAGATTTATAGATAGTGGATGTAAATTTTTAAGCATGGAAACTTCTTCTGAAGCTTTTTATCGTAAAAGACTGGAAAATTTAAAATTTCAAATCGGGATTATTACGAATATTACAGAAGATCATTTAAATATCCATAAGACGATTGAAAATTATGTAGATTGTAAGAAACAACTCGTTCGTCAAGTACAAGAAGATGGTTTCTCCATTTTAAATATCGATGATCGTCATTATGAAGAAGTACGAGACTGTGCTAGAGGTACCATTCTTACTTATGGAAAACAAGAATCTACTTTACAGATTGTCGATACTACTTATTCTTTTTCTCGTACTAAAATTACACTGAAATATCATGATCAGTTCTATGAAGTGTTATCACCATTATTAGGTGAATTTAATGTTTATAATTTATGTGCTAGTATGTTGGCTTTACTTGCTTTGGGATATGATATAGAAGAGATTATCAAAAAAGTTCCTAATATTATCGCACCAAGTGGTAGAGTAGAGTTTTTAGAGTTTGGACAAAAATATCATATTCTTTTAGATTATGCTCATACTACAGATGCTTTTTCTCAATTATTTCAATTATTAGATGCTATTAAGAAAGGTCGTATTATTACTGTTACCGGTAGTGCTGGTGGACGAGAAAAAGAAAAAAGAGGTCCCATGGGGAAACTAGTTCTTGAAAAATCCGATTATGTGATTTTTACGATGGATGATCCAAGATATGAAAATGTTTCCGATATTATTTCCGATTTAGTAAAAGATTCCAATCAAACTAATTATGAAAAAATTATTGATCGCAAAGAAGCAATTTATAAGGCTTTTGAAATTGCTCAAGAAAATGATATTGTTTTAATTGCTGGTAAGGGAACCGATAACTATATGGCAGTAGAAGATCAATATTTACCATATAGTGATTTAGATGTCATAGAAGAATATTTTAAAGAAAATATAAATTGATAAGGAGCAATCATATGAAAAAAATGAAAAATATCAAAATGAATTCGAATTATGATTTTAATCATCTTGTGTTAGAACATCATATAGTACCTACACGTATTTATGGAACATGTGATATGAAAAGATTAATTGTAGCACCAAGTACTATCTGGTCAAAAAATTATTGGAATTCTATGAGAAGTAAAGTAAAAAAAAATTAAACCTAAATAAACCAAAACAGTTAACACTAAAAAAATAGAATCTCATATTTCGATAAAAAGCGACATAATCTGTAATGGGTGATAAAATGTTAAAAAAACTATTACAGATGATTTGTAAAGAATTTTCTATTTTTACTGCATCTTACTCGAATAATGTATTTCCAGAACCTTTAACCAAGGAAGAAGAGGAAAAATACATTGAAGCTCATTTAAAAGGGGATAAAGAAGCAAGAAGTCAATTAATTGAACATAACTTAAGATTAGTTGCTCATATTGTGAAAAAATATGATTCCAAAATAGAAGATAGTGATGACTTAATTAGTATTGGAACAATTGGTCTTATTAAAGGAGTAGATTCCTTTTCTAATAAGCATGGAACGAAAATTACGACTTACTGTGCCAGATGTATTGAAAACGAAATCTTGATGTATTTTCGTGCTAACAATAAAAATAGTAAAAATGTATCTTTAAACGAATCGATTGGTTTTGATAAAGATGGGAATGAAATTACGATACTAGATATTTTAAAAGCTCCTAAACCTGATTTTGTAGATGAAATTAATAAAAAAGATAATATTAAATTATTAAAAAATTATTTAAACATTTTAACAGATCGAGAAAGAGAAATTATTATTCGTAGATATGGATTAAATAATCAGAAAGAACAGACTCAAAAAGTAATTGCGAAAGAATTAAAGATTTCCAGAAGTTATGTATCTCGAATTGAAAAAAGAGCACTTACTAAAATTTTAAGAGAATTTATGAAAAATAAGTCTATGAATTAAAATGTAAAAAGAAGTATATAAGATTAAGAAATTATTAATTTTATATCTTTTTTTGTTTAAGATAAAAAAATCGTGATAAAATATGGTTATAAGAGTGTGGTTTATATGAAAGAAGTAAAAGGGAAAAGGAAAAATAAAAATCTTTCAAAAAAAAATAATGTTCAAAGGAAAAAAAAGATTGCTAAAATAGTACCTTCTGATACTATTTCTTTAAAACAAGTAGAAGGTCCTGATTTAAAAGAATTAGAGTTAGATATCAAAAAAGATATTCTTTTTCAACCTCCTCATAAAAGAAATTTTCTTCCTATCTTTATATTATTATTTATTGTTTTCGTGATTGCTTTTATTGGCATGCATATTCTTGTCCCTACAATTACTATCAATGGCGATAATCCATTAGAAATTACTTATCAAGATCAATATGTAGAACAGGGAGCGAAAGCTAAGTTTTTAGGAAAAGATTTAACTTCTAAAGTTAAAATTTCCGGAGCTGTAGATACTTCAAAAATAGGAACTTATACAGTATCTTATTTTGTTCAAGAAAGTATTTTTAATGTTCATCAAGAAAGAATGGTGTTCGTTGTTGATAAAAAGGCACCTAGTATTACTTTAAAAGGGGATTTTGATGTTAATATTTGTCCTAATTCAGAATTTAAAGAAATTGGATATGAAGCAATAGATGATTATGATGGAGATCTTACGGATAAAGTACAGATTAAGAATAAAAATGATGAAGTGATTTATAGCGTAAAAGATACATCAGGAAATGCTACTTCTGTTGTTAGGAAAATTCATAAAATAGATACTACGAAACCTACGATTACACTAAAAGGAAATCAAACAACTTATTTAAGATTGGATGAGGTTTATCAAGAACCTGGTTATACTGCAACTGATAATTGTAGTGGTGATTTAACCGATAAAGTAAAAGTAACAGGAAGTGTAACATCAGGAAAAGAAGGTACATATACTTTAGTATATGAAGTAGTAGATGATAGTAATAATAAAACTACTGTAGAGAGAAAAGTGATTGTTGCACAAGGAACCGATCCAAATAGTGGAGTTGCCAAAAAAGGAATTATTTATTTAACTTTTGATGATGGACCAAGCAATGTTACAACAGGAGCTATTTTAGATGTATTAAAAGAAGAAGGAGTAAAAGCTACATTCTTTGTTACTAATAATGGACCTGATTATTTAATTAAACGAATCTTTGACGAAGGACATACGGTAGCACTTCATACGGCAACTCATAATTATGCTACGGTATATCAATCAGTAGATGCTTATTTTAATGATTTAAAAATAGTAAGTGATCGTGTTAAAAGAATTACTGGACAAACTAGTAAAATTATTCGTTTTCCAGGTGGAAGTAGTAATACTATAAGTAGAAGATACTGTTCTGGAATTATGTCTACTTTAGTAAATGAAGTACTGAGTCGTGGATATCGTTATTATGATTGGAATATTGATTCTCAAGACGCAGAAGGTGCAAATAAAGATCAAATTTATTATAATGTTACTTCCAATTTGTCTAAAAACAAAGTCAATATGGTGTTAATGCATGATATCAAAACAGCAACTAGAGATGCTATTCGTAATATTATTCGTTATGGAAAAGAACATGGGTATACTTTTGAACGAATAGATATGGATACCTATATGGTAAGACAAAGGGTTAACAATTAAAATAATTTGCAAAAATAGAAAAAAATGATATAATAATAGACAATTTAAAAGAAAGGCGTTGTTCTATGTTATTACCAAAAAGATTTAAAAAACATCATACATATTTACTAAAAACGAGTGCATTAGAAAAAAATCAAAAAAATTTAAGTGATGCAATATTTAGACTTGCTTCGTTATTAAATTATAAAATAGTAGATGGTTATCTTTTAGATCATCATAATGTTATGATCGTAATTAATAGTGATGAACCTGTTGGATATATTATGATTCACGAAAGACTTAATCATGGAAAGTTAGAAGAGATTAATAGGTGGCCTATGGATAATTATGTATTTGGTCTTCATTTTGATGATATTGTTATGCAAAAAAACCATTTATTTCAAGTTCAAGATGGTTATGGAAACTTTGGTGCTTTCTATGATTATCAAGCAGGAAAATTTGTAGAAACTGATAATGATTTACGTGAATTGGATTTAGAGTGTCCTAAACAAAAAAGAAAAGTTTTATAAGATAAATTCATACATATGAAAAGATTCTATTTACAGAACTAAAGACAGTTTTCATAGAATCTTTTTCTTTTTCTAAAAAATCATGTATAATATTAAATAGGTGATTTCATGAAATGCTATCCAAATATGTATCAAAAAGATATTCAAAGCATTCCTTATCAAAAATTAAAAAAAATGGGAATTAAATGCCTTATTTTTGATTTGGATAATACAATTGCTTTGATTGATCAAAAGAAGATTACAGAAGAAACAAAAAAGTTATTAACAGATTTAAAAAAAGATTTTATTATCGTAATTATTTCTAATAATATAAAATCTAGAGTTCAGTCTTATGCAAATTACTTAGACTGTGATTTTGTAGCTACTGCTATGAAACCTCTTTCAAGGGGATTTCGAAAAATTAAGAAAAAATATCATTTTCAAAAGGATGAAATGTGTATGATAGGAGATCAAATCGTAACGGATATCTATGGAGGTAATCGTTATGGAATGTTTACCGTATTAGTAGATCCTTTAGGGGAAAAAGATTTAAAAATTACCAGTATTAATCGTTTTATTGAAAGAAAAATCTTAAATGATTATCAAAAGAAAAATATCATGAAAAAAGGTGAATATTATGAGTAAAAAGAAATATTGTACAGGTTGTGGAGTATTATTACAGAATGAAAATATTACTCAACCGGGATATGTTACTAGTTTGGAAAATGACATTTGTCAAAGATGTTTTCGTATGAAAAATTATGGAGAATATCAAGTTGTTACCAAATCTAATGAAGAATATATTGAGATATTAAAGGCTGTTGGTAAAACAAAAGATTTGGTATTACACATGGTCGATTTACTTAATTTAGATAAAGATATTTGTAGTATTAAAGAGTATTTATCTAATAAAATGATTTTGGTTTTAAATAAAAAAGATGTTTTACCTAAAAGTGTAAAAGATGAAAAAATTTTAGAATATGTAAGAGCATTAGAAGTACCTTATGAAGATATGATTGTGATTAGTGCTAATAAGAATTATAATATTGATTTACTTATGAAAAAAATAAAAAAATATAAAACTTCGAATAAAGTTTATGTAGTGGGACATACGAATACGGGAAAGAGTAGTCTTATCAATAAATTTATTAAGAATTATTCAGAAAGTGAAAATGAACTTACCATCTCTCCACTTCCTAGTACTACATTAAATACGGTTACGATTCATTTAAATAAAGATTTAACGATTATTGATACACCAGGATTAGTAGATTATGGAAATATTGCCAATTATTTAGAGCCTAATCTTTTAAAGAAACTTGTTCCTAAAAAAGAAATGAAACCGAAAACTTTTCAAATACGAAAAGGGCAATGTCTTATCATTGATTCTATTTGTAGAATTGATTATCAAGAGGGAGATAAAAATAGTTTTACATTATACATTCCTAATGGATTAAAAGTTAAGAAGATGAATGCTAGTAAACAAAAAGCAATGTTGGATTTATCCAAAACTACTTATGAAATGAAATATCGTGAAGATTTAGTCATTAACGGATTAGGTTGGATTAAGGTAGTAGAAAAGGGTACCATCGATATTTATCTTGATAAAAATATTGAAACTTTTACGAGAAAGAATTTTATTTAATAGGAATGGGTGATGTGCATATGAAAAAAATCGTAATATCAGGAAGTAGTAAATTACAGGATAAAGTGGAATATTGGATTCACTATTTTCAAAATCATGGGTATGAGATATTAGATTATCCTAAATATGTTGAATTAGACAATTATCAAGTAGAACTACCTAATATTTATCATGATTTTTATACGAATATTGAAAATACAGATGTTTATTTTTTAATGAATGAAACCAAAAATGGAATTGATGGTTATATTGGTGCTAGTGCTTTTGCCGAGTTAACCTATGCAGTCATAGAAAATTTAATTCATCATAAACAAATAGAAATTTATATTTTAAATATGCCTAGTGAAGAGGTTAGTAGTTATGATGAAGTAAAATTTTGGCTAGACATGGGATGGATTCATTTATATAAGGATTTAGAAAATAAATAGGATCATACCAAAAAAAGAATCTACTTGTAGACTCTTTCATAAGTTTCTTTTTCTGGATCCCAGAAGAAGAAATTTTTAATTGGATGAAAGGTTAAATATCCTCCAATCACAAAAATCATAGCTAATAAAACGACACTCATAATTTCTAATTGCTTATACTCTGGTTTTTCTAAAAAAGGATATGATAGATATTGACCAAATAGAATAGAGATTAGTAGTAATATAAAAGTAAAAATCATGTGTTCTCCAAATCTTAGATAAACCGGTATAAAAATCACTAAAAAGAATGCAATAGAACTAATGCTACTAATGAGACATGTTAGAAAAACATTCTCAAAATGAAATTTCCTCCTTATAAAAAATAATACAAAATGAAAGATGAAGCAACAAGTAAACATCATTTTCATATGTTGAAAGATACTTTCATTTGTTGGAAAAAAGATTCCTATGATATCACTAGGAATGATACCAAACACAAAGTGAGCAGGGAAGTTTAAACCAAAGATGATGATACTGCTAATTAAAATATATTTAAAATTTTTCATGATGTTAATTTATCACACATTTTGTATAGTTTTTGTCGAAAAGTAGTGTTATAATAATTTTTGTTAAGAAATAGTGTATTTTCATGAAAGAGGAGGGGTAGAATGGATAATACTCATACGATTAATGAAATTCGTAGTAAAGTCGATATTGTCGATATTATTTCTAGTTATTTACCTCTTACCCAAAAAGGAAAAAACTTCTTTGGGGTTTGTCCTTTTCATGATGATACCAATCCTTCGATGAGTGTTTCTCGTGAAAAACAGATTTATCGTTGCTTTTCTTGTGGAGCTAGTGGTAATGTATTTCAATTTATTATGGATTATGAACATGTTTCCTTTAAAGAAGCTTTGTTTATTTTATCACAGAAAACGGGAATTGAAATTAAAGGATTACAAATTCCAAAGAAAAATACCAAGTATGATCGCTTTTATCAAATTTATGAACTTGCCCATAAATACTATCAAAATAATATGAATAGTAGTTATGCTAAAAAAGCTAAAGAATATCTGAAGAATCGTCAAATTGATGAGGAAATGATTAAAGAATATAAGATTGGACTTAGTTTAGATAAACAAAATGATCTCACCAAATTATTAGTAGGACAAGGTTATGATTATCATACATTAAATAATATTGGATTATCTACTTCTGATAAAGATGTTTATTCCAATCGTATTATGTTTCCTTTATATGATTTAAATGGTAGAATTGTAGGATTTTCAGGAAGAAGATATGATGGTATCAAAGAAAATAAATATGTAAATACCAAAGGAACCGAAATTTTTCAAAAAGGGGAAACTTTATATAATTACCATATTGCTCGTGAATATATTCGTAGTAAAAATCAAGTCATTGTGATGGAAGGATTTATGGCTGTTATCCGGTCTATGACGATAGGAATTAAGAATGTGGTTGCTTTAATGGGAACAGCTATGACCAAAGAACAAGCAAATTTAATTAAGCGTTTATCTAATCATGTTATTCTTTGCTTTGATGGGGATGAGCCTGGAAGAAAAGCATGTCTAGATAATGGAAGTGAGCTAGAAAAATTAGGATGCCAAGTATCTATTGTAGAACTGGATAATGGTTTGGATCCCGATGATTATATTCTAAAGTATGGAAAAGATTCTTTTCAAAATTTAGTCGATCATGCAATTTCTTTAAGTGATTATAGAATAAAACGTTTGAAAAAGAATATAAATTTAAATAGTGATTTAGGAAAAACAGAGTATATTCATAGTGTTTTAGTAGAAACTAGTAAAATAGAAGATGAAATTCATCGAGAATTTATTTTAAAAAAACTTGCAAATGAATTCAATATAAGTTATAATACCCTAGAAAAAAGATTATTGTCCTTAATCCAAAAAAATGAAAAAGAAGAGAAGACAGTGGTTGAAAACATCCCTCTGGTTCATGAAAAAAAGGATCATAAAAAGGATAAATATAATCTGGCAACAAATGCACTTTTATACTATATGATGATTGATAAAAGATGTTTACAATATTATGATGAGGGAAAAATTTATTTTCCAAATGAAGAAGAGAGATTCTTAGCAAGTGAAATTTCTTATTATTATCAAAAATATGGTATGATCACACCAGCAGATTTCTATACCTATTTACAGGATAAGGAAAATCTTCTTATGGTTTTAAATCAGGTATTAGAATTGGAACTTGATCCAAATTTAAGTGAGAAAGCATTATTAGATTATATTCATACTTTAAAGGAGTATCAAGTTAAAAAGGAAATAGAAAAACTTGAAAAAACAATGAAGCAAGAAAATGATGTTATGCATCAAGCACAGATTGGATTAAAAATTGCGCAACTAAAACAAGAAATAGAAAAGTAAATTGGGAGTTGACGATTATGACAAAGGAAATTAAAACATTTGAAGAAAGAAAAGAAAGTTTATTAAAATTAGGAAAAGAAAATGGTTTTATTACTTATGAACAATTAGCTGAAGAATTAAAGGGATTAGATGTAGATAGTGATTCCTTAGATGATTTATATAATTTTTTATTAGATAATAATATTGAAATTACTTCAGAACAAGATGAGTCAAATGATGATGATGACGAGGGAGGTTTTTCTGATTTAGAAGATTTATCTTTTTCTAAGGATATTAAGATTAATGATCCTGTTAGAATGTATCTTAAGGAAATAGGTCGTATTAACTTACTTACTTCTGATGAAGAATATGAGTATGCTTTAAGAGCAGAACAAGGGGATGAATATGCTAAAAAGATGTTAGCAGAATCTAACCTTCGTTTAGTTGTTTCTATTGCCAAACGTTATGTAGGACGTGGTATGTTATTCTTAGATTTAATTCAAGAAGGAAATATTGGGTTAATGAAAGCAGTCGATAAATATGATCCATCTAAAGGATTTAAATTTTCTACTTATGCAACTTGGTGGATTCGTCAAGCTATTACTCGTGCTATAGCCGATCAAGCTAGAACGATTCGTGTACCTGTTCATATGGTTGAAACGATTAATAAGTTAGCTCGTGTTCAAAGACAATTAACACAAGAATTAAACCGTGAGCCAACTGATGAAGAAATTGCGAAAAAATTGGGAGTTAGTATTGAAAAGGTACGTGAAGTATATAAAATTAGTCAAGATCCAGTATCTTTAGAAACTCCAATTGGTGAAGAAGATGATTCTCATTTAGGAGACTTTATTAAAGATGAAAGAACGATGTCACCAGAAGAATATGCAACAGCCGAAATGTTAAAAGAAGAATTAAGTGGTGTGTTGTTAACTTTAACGGATCGTGAAGAAAGAGTATTAAGGCTTCGCTTTGGATTAGATGATGGTCAATGTAGAACTTTGGAAGAAGTAGGACAAATTTTTGGAGTAACTAGAGAGAGAATTCGTCAAATAGAAGCAAAAGCTCTTCGTAAATTAAGACATCCATCTAGAAGTCGTAAATTAAAAGATTTCTTAACGAATTAAGACTAGCAATAGTCTTTTTCTATGAAAAGAAAGAGGAATATATGAAGGTAAAATTAAATGATCGTTTATTAGCTGTTAGCAATTTTGTTGAGGAAGAGAAAGCTATTATTGATGTTGGATGTGATCATGCTTTACTCAGCATTTATCTTGTTCAAAATAAAAAGCCTAAAAAAGTAATTGCTTCTGATATTAAGGAAGGACCTCTTGTCCATGCCAAAGAAAATATCAAAAAATATCAGTTAGAAAATCAGATTTCTGTTAAGTTAGGACCAGGTATTGAAACCATTGAAGATGATATTGATACAATCGTTATTTCTGGTATGGGTGGGCTCAATATGATAGGAATCTTAAAATATCAAAAAGATTTGTATCGGAACGTAAATACGATTATTCTTTCTCCTAATAGCGATACTAGTCAAGTGCGAAAAGAAATTTGTAAGTTAGGTTTTTATATCGAAAAAGAGGCCTTAGTAAAAGAAAAACATATTATTTATCCTGTTATTCGTTTTCAAAGAGGAAAAAGAAAATATCATGAATCAGATTATTTATATGGACCGATCTTACAAGCAAACAAAGATTCCTTGTTTTTGGAATATTTAAATTTAGAAAAAGTAAAAAAAGAAAAATTACTTTCTCTTCTTCCTAAAAAATATTTTCATAAAAGAAAACAATTAAAAAAAGAATTAAAGATGATTTCACATTGTCTTTAATTCTTTTTAAATAAAGAAAGTAGGGTTTTCTTCTTCAAAATAATTGGCAGTTTCTTGATTATTGTTTTGAGCAGTCGTTTGATTATTTAATTTAGAATTTTTTACTTTGGTAGTCGTTATATTAGTTTTTTTTGCGTTAGATGTAGTATCATCATCTTCTTTTACAGCTCCCATGATTCGAAACATGGTTTTCGCATTGTTGATCATTGGCTTGATTTGATAAAAAATAGGAATTGCTTGATTCACAACATTTAAAGTCTTACTGGCACCATTTAAAAAACCACTAAAACTAAATCTACTAAGAAGACCTCTTCCTACTCCAGAAGCTGTAGCAGTATTAGCAGCGGCTCTTCCTAAATTAGAAATTCCTGCACCACCTAGACCACTTGCTGATGCTCTAGCTAAGTTACCCAAACCATTTCCAGCCATCCTTGCTGCTTGATAATAAGGTTGATACATAAATGGATTATAGAATGTACTACCGTACATAATATCAACTCCTTTATTTTATTATATGAAATAGAAAAAAAATGTTTAAAAAAAAGAAAGGTTATGTTATACTTATCTTTAGTAGAGTATAAAGGGTTGATGATAATGAATATATTTATTGGAACTTATCATATTGTTAGAAGTGTTTTTACTTTTCCTATGAAGTTTATCGAGAATTCTCAAAAACAGAAAATTGAAAAAGAATTAAAAGAAGAACAGCAACAAAGACAGAAAAAATTATTGCAGGAAACCATAGGTACTGTTTCTTCTGCTAGTAAAGTAGATCAGTTATTACTTGATAAACAAGTTCAGAAAAAAGATTTAGTTACGTTTAATTATCAAGTAAAAAATGAAGCTGGTAAAATTATCAAAAGCTCTTTTGATGCCAAAAGTATGAGTGAAGTAGAAGCCTTTTTAGTAAATGAAGGGTATGAAATTATCAAAATTGAACCTAGAAAGAAATATAGTTTAGACTTAAATAGTAGTATTTTTGGTAATCATATTAAGACTGGTGAATTAAGTTTTGCATTAACACAATTATCTACTTATATCAAAGCAGGAATTCCTTTAGTTGATTCTGTACGTATTTTAGCTAAACAAACGGAAAATCTTTCTAAAAGAAAAATCTATGAACGAATTGTTTACGATCTAGTAGCGGGGGAAAGTTTTAGTACGGCATTAGAAAATCAAAGCAATGTCTTTCCAAGATTATTAATTAATATGGTAAAAGCTAGTGAAATGACAGGAGATTTACCAACTACTTTGGATGAAATGAGTGACTATTATACTTCTATTGATCAAACTAAAAAACAGATGATTAGTGCTCTTACTTATCCAACTGTTATCTTTATTGTTTCTATTATTGTAGTCGCTTTTTGTTTAATGTATGTAGTTCCTAGTTTTGTGAAAATGTATGCTGAAACAGAAGCAGGCTTACCTGCAATTACCGTATTTACCATTGCTGCTAGTAATTTTTTATCTAGTCATTATATCATTATCATTGCTTTTATTACAGTTATTATTATTGCTTTTATTATGTGTTATACCAATATTAAAGCTTTTCGAAGAACAGTACAGCTGATTTTAATGAAAACTCCGGTTGTTGGTAAAATTATGATATATAGTGAAGTTAGTATGTTTACTAGAACTTTTGCACAACTTTTAAATCATAGTGTTCATATTGCAGATAGTATGGCTATTCTTTCTAAAATCTCTAATAATGAAATTTATAAAGAGATTATTATGAATACTTTAGATACTTTAAGTAAAGGAGGAAAGATTAGTGAATCTTTCCGCGGACATTGGGCTTTTCCAGTTGTTGCTTATGAAATGTTAGTAACAGGGGAATCTACTGGTCAGTTGGGAACTATGATGGAAAAAGTAGCAGACCATTATAGTAATTTACATAAAAATGCAATTACAAATGTAAAAAGTCTAATTGAACCTATTACGATTATTTTCTTAGCATTTGCAGTTGGATTTATTTTGTTATCTATCATTATTCCTATGTTTGATATTTATGGAGCAGTCGGAAATATGAGTTAGATTAGGGGGAATATCCATGGATATTTATATGATCATATTATTCTTTATGATAGGAACTATATTTGGTTCTTTCTATCATGTAGTAGGGTATCGTTTACCAAAAGGGGAATCTATTGTAAATCCTAAACATTCCTACTGTCCTAATTGTGGAAAACAATTAGCATGGTATGAACTAATTCCGATTGTTTCTTATGTCATTCAATTTGGAAAATGTAGAAATTGTCATCATACAATTTCTATCTTTTATCCTTTTATTGAATTCGTTACCGGTTTATTATTTGCTGTTTGTTATTATTCTTTTGGAATTAGTTATGATTTGATCATTGCCTTAACTTTAGTATCTTTATTTAGTATCGTTATTGTGAGTGATCTTAACTATATGATTATTCCTAACGAAGTTATTTTTGCTTGTGCATTTATTATTTTAGTGGTTAATTTTTTTAATTTAGGAATCAAAGATGGTTTTTTACAGTTAGGTAGTGGTCTGATTACTTTTTTGGTTATGTATCTAATTATGTTATTAGGAAGTTTTCTATTTAAAAGAGAAGCTTTAGGTGGGGCAGATGTGAAATTAATGCTTATAGCAGGATTAGTACTACATCCGGTTTTAGGAATTTTTGTTATTTTTATAGCAAGTTGTATTGCTCTTCCGGTTTCTATTCTTATTTATCTTATTAGTAAGGAGCATATGATTCCATTTGGACCATTTCTTGTAGCAGGGATTTTATTATTATTTCTGTTAAAAATCGATATGAATACTTTAGTGCAATTATTCAAATTCTAAAGTATTTTTTTTGGGAAAAAAGAGGGAAAATATTGACTAAAAAGATAATAAAAGATAGAATATAAATAGTGAAGATAGATGGTGATTGTATGAAAAATAAACAGAAAGTAATCCTAGCAATTATAGTATTGATCATTCTTATGGTAACTGTGGGAATCAGTTATTCCTTTTTTCGTTATTTAAAAATAGGAGAAAAAGAAAATAGTATTCGTTTAGGAGATCTTACTTTTCGATATGAAGAAGGAAAAGATATCAAAAATGGTATTCGTATTACAGATGCTTTTCCTATGAGTGATGAGGATGGAAAACAGTTAAGTGAAGATGGCAGTTATTTTGATTTTAAAGTTGAATCTAAACTATCTAGAAGTGATATTGAATATGAAGTTGTAGCAGAAGAAGTCAAAGAAAGTAATTTACCACAAGATGCAATTAAATTATATATGACAGAGGTAAATTTAGATCAAGAAACCACTGTTCAAAATACAGTTAATGAACAAGGAATTGTAAAAACACTTGATCAATATGAAGATACTCTTATTGAAAAAGCAAAAGGGAAAACCATTTATCAAGAAAAAATCTTAAAAAATACTAAGGAATATGAAAAAAATTTCCGTGTCAGAATGTGGATTAAAGATGGAATTGATTGGTCAGATGATCAATACATGGGAAAGAGTGGAGCTATCAAAATTAATGTATATGCTAATAGTGATAGAAGTATGGCTTCTACTACCACTACCACTCCAGATGATGTTAGAGTTGAAAGAGTTATTGCTAATCAAAGATATCTATTTAAAGAAGAAAAAACAGAAAATTATCAATATATAGTGACGGTACCTAATGAAGTAACGGAAATTAATATTGAATTAATTGCTAATAATATGGAAGCTACTACTGAAGTTATTGCCTTAGGAGAAAAACAATTTCAATTAGTAGTAGGAGATAACTATTTTAAAGGTATTGTTACTAGTAGTAATCGTGAAAAAACAGGAGAATATATCTTAAAAGTAGTACGTGAACAGTCACAAAATACAGGCTTAAAAAGTTTAACAGTAGGAAATTATGACTTGAAACCAGCTTATTCTAATAACATTGATCATTATACAGTAACTGTTCCATATGAAACTACTAATGTAGATATTACTGCACAAAAATTAGAGGATGTACAAATAGTTGAAGGAACAGGAAATCAAGAATTAGAGTTAGGTAATAATTCAGTTACTGTAAAAGTAATTGCTGAAAATGGAAATGAAAGACTGATTACCATTGATATCAATCGATTATTATCAGATGATGCTAGTATCGATAATGTAGGAGTAAATGGATATTCTCTTACTCTTTTATCTGATCATACTTATACTGTAACAGTACCATACCGAATTAAAGAAATAGAAATTACTAATATTACCAAAACAGGTGCTAAAGTAAGTAATATTGGTAAAAAAGAATTAAAGGTAGGGGATAATGACTTTACAGTAGAAGTAACTAGTGGAAGTGAAAAAGTACACGAAACTTATACAATTCGGGTTGTTAGAGAAAAAGAAACTGATAACAGTTTAAAGAGTTTAAGTTTAACTAATTGTAAGTTACAACCAAATTTCTCACCTTCTGTGACTGATTATACTTGTACAGTAGAAAATAATATTACAGAAACAACTATTAGTTTAGAAAAATCAGGAGAGCAATCTACTGTTAATTATCAACCAAATCATCAATTAACTGTAGGAAATAATTCCATAAAAATTGAAGTGCAAGCTCAAAGTGGAGAGATTAAAACTTATATAGTAGATGTAACAAGAAAACCAAATAGTGATGCTACTTTAAAAAGCTTAACAGTAAAAGATAAATCCGGAAATGTATTAGCTTTCACACCAGCATTTAGTAAAGATGAAACCAATTATCAATTAAGTGTAGCTTATGGTATTGATACTATTAAAATTGAAGGAAGCCCAAGTCAAAATGTATCTACTGTAGTTGGATTTGAACAAAAGTCATTAACAGTTGGAACTACAAAATTTGATGTTGTGGTAACAGCAGAAGATCAAGAAACGACTAAAACATATAGTATTACAGTTGAAAGACGAAAAGATACCGATAATACTTTAAGTAGTTTAACTGTAAGTAACTGTACTTTAGTTCCAAATTTTCAATCTAGTATAACCAATTATACTTGTACAGTAGATAATAGTGTTACAAGTGTTACAGTAGAAGCAACTACGACAAGTAAAGTAGCACAAGTAGCTTATGAAAAAACACATTCTTTAGTTGTTGGAAAAAATCCTATTACTATAACGGTTACTGCTCAAGATGAAAGTACAAAAGTTTATCAAGTAGATGTAACAAGAAAACCAAATAGTGATGCTACTTTAAAAAATTTGACAGTAAAAGATAAAAATGGGAAAACTGTTACTCTTACTCCGGAATTTAGTAAAGATCAAACAACTTATCGTGCAAGTGTAGCTTATAATATCGATAGTATTATAATCGAGGGTACTCCTACTCAAAATGTTTCTACTGTAGAAGGATTAGGACAGCAGACTTTAACAGTAGGAAGTAAGCAATTTGATATTGTGGTAACAGCAGAGGATAAGAACACAACCAAAACGTATAGTATTACAATTGAAAGACAACAAGATACCGATAGTAGTTTAAAACGTATTGAGGTAGTTGATTATGATCTTGTAACAACAGATCATATCCACTATACCTTAACCGTACCAAATAATGTTACTAGTGTCGAAGTTATTGCAGAAGCAACAAGTGATGTAGCTAGTGTAGATATAGTAGGTACTTATAATAACTTAAAAGTAGGACCTAATACTGTTACCGTAACAGTAACTGCTCAAAATGGAACCATTTCTATTTATGAAATTGTGATTACTAGACAACCAAGTAGTGATGCTACTTTAAAAGATTTAGTTGTAGATGGATATGATTTGGATCCAGCATTTTCAAGTAAAGTAACTTCTTATAACATTACTGTTCCTAATAGTGTTACAAGTATTACGGTAAAACCAACTGTTAATCATAGTGAAGCAAAAGCATCTATTACAGGAAATACTGGTTTAAAAGAAGGAACAAATACTGTAACAGTAACAGTAACAGCAGAAGATACTACAACAGTACAAAATTATGTGATAACTGTAAAAAGAATGAAAAAAGATACAGTTACTTTAACAGCTGTTAATACTACTTATACGGGATCAGCTATTTCAGCTAATCAAGCAAGTGCAACGAGTGCATCTACTATTACTTATACTTATTATCAATCACAAGATTGTACTGGCACAAAATTAGATTCAGCACCAATTAATAAAGGTAATTATAGTGTGAAAGCAGAAAGTAAGGGAAATGCTGATTATGAACCAGGAAGTATTTGTATAAAACATACAATTACACAAGGAACACCAACGGTCGCTTTAACAGCAAAGTCTGGATTAATTTATAATGGAAAACAACAGGAAGCAAATAAAGCAACGGCTACAAATCCAAATGGTAGTGATGTAGAATTACAATATACTTATCATTATTATACTGATAATGCATGTACAGCAGGAGATACTACTACTGCACCAACCAATGCAGCTACTTATTATGTCAAAGCTGTAAGTACAGCAACTACAAATTTAAAGAGTGCAAGTAGTAGTTGTGTAAAACATGAGATTGCTAAAAAGAATGATGTTATTACTTTTAATAACCAAGAAAAAACCTATACAGGTAGTGCCTTAACAATTACATCGGGAGCAACTGCAGAAAGTACTTCTAAAATCACTTATACTTATTTTAGTGATAAAACTTGTGCAACTAGTATGTCAACTCCAAAAGATGTAGGAACTTATTATGTTAAAGCAACAAGTGAAGGAAATGCCAATTATAATACTGGAAGTTCTTGTAAAGAGTATAAAATCACACAAGGAACTCCAACTATTACCTTGAATCCCAAATCTACTCAAGCAACTGGAAGTGCTATTACAGCAAATAAAGCAACAGCTACAAATCCAGATAAAAGTACAGTAGAATTAGAATATACTTATAAGTATTATACAAATGATAAGTGTACAACACCATTTAAAGCAGATTCACCAACAACTGCACCATCTGAAGTAGGAAATTATTATGTTCAAGCAACTAGTACAGCAACTAAAAATTTAGTAAGTGCTACTAGTGCATGTGTTACTCATACTATAACTCAAAATACTAATACCAATTTAAAAAGTTTATCTGTAACAAATTATAGTATTAATCCAACTTTTGTGAATACAACATTAAAATATACACTATCTTTAGAAGAAAAAAGTATAGTAGTGAATGCAACAGCAGAATCTAGTTTATCAACAATAAAGATTAAATTAAATTCTGGAAATGTAGCTACACTAACAAATGGAACAGCAACAGAAAATTTAGTATGGGGTACTAATACTATTACTTTAACAGTAACTTCACAAAGTGGTGCAACTAAAGATTATACTATCACTATAACTAATAATAGACCAATAGCACCAGAAATTACTGGTGGAACAGGGGCAGATAAATGGGTAAAAGAAGCTCCAACGATTACATTATCTAAAGCTGGAACAGCAACAAGTGGAGTAGAAAAATATGAATATTATATTTCAACAGATTCTAAAACTCCAGCTGAAGATGTAGAAGTAACAGGAACGACTCAGAATGGAGTTAAAATTGATCAAGAAGGTACTTCTTACATATGGTATAGAACAGTTTCCAACAAAGGAAATAAAAGTCTTTGGAGTAGTCCTCAAGTAATTAACTTTAGGACCAAAGAAAATTTTGCAGATATTATATTAAAAAATAATCCAATTATTCAAAAAGAACCATTATTATCAGTGGGAACTATTGATATTGATGATGAAGATGGATTATATCAATCAAATGATACGAATAGTGGTCAACCAACTTATTATTTTAGAGGAAATGTAACTAATAATTATGTAAATTTTGCAGGACAAATTTGGAAAATTGTAAGAATTAATGAAGATGGAACAATTAGACTAATTCATCAAAATGGAATTTACAACACTAGTGTTAATTTTAACCCTTCTTACAATGATAAAAGTTATATGTATTATAGTAATAGTAATGTGGCAAATGGAGCAAAAAATCTAGTAGATTATTGGTATCAGACGAATATAGTCGATAAAGGATATTCAAACGAAATTGTAGAAGGACAATATTGTGAACAAGCACGAGTAGCGTTTAATGATTCTTGTATTACAGGAAGTGGTGCAAATATGAAATTATATACTGACTATACTCCAACTTTTAAATGTGAAGTAGATGCTAATGGAAAAGGTCCTTTAACGTTAAATGTAGGATTAATTACTTATGATGAAGCAGTTTATGCCGGTGGAAATACTATACATCCGTATAAAAGTACATATTATTTAATAAATAATTACTTATTTCGTACAATGAGTCCTGCTGGTTATGGTATAGGAGGTGGGTATTCAGTACCTATAGCACGTGCATGGACTATTTATCCAGAAGGGTATTTTTATTATGCTAATGTAAGTGGAACTAATACTAATTATATGAGACCAGTTATAAACCTAAGATCAGATGTACAAGTAACAGGAACGGGATATAGTAATGATCCCTATATAATTAATGATACTATAAAGAAAATAAGTTCTTCTACTTATAATGGAGAATTCTGGAAATACAAATCAGAAATTACTAAAATTGTTTTTCAAAATAAGCTAAAACCTATGGAAAATTTAGAAAAATGGAATATTTCTCAATCTGGAAAAGCAGATATTATAGCATATTACGATTCTAATGCTAAAACTGTATATATTCAGAGTGATGGAAAAATATATGCCAACAGTGATAGTTCCTATTTATTTTATGGATTTTCTAATTTAACCTCTATTGAGGGAATTGAAAACTTAGTTACTTCACAGGTAACTAGTATGATTGGCACGTTTGCAGGATGTAGTAGTTTAACTACTTTAGATTTGAATAATTGGGACGTATCACATGTAACAAATATGGCAGATTTATTTTTAGGTTGTACTAACTTAACTAATTTAAATATTAATAATTGGAATATATCTAAAGTAACAAACACTTCCAGAATGTTTCAAAGTTGTAGCAATTTAATTACAACTATTAATATTACTACACCTAGCGTTTCAAATTATAGTTATATGTTTTATTTCACATCAACAGAATCTGGAGCACAAACTACTGTAAATTATACAAAGGCATCTACTACTTTAGTAGATAATATGATTAATACAAAATATATTACAAGTAAGGTTGCAAAAGGAATTTCAATTGATTAATTAATAATGTATATATTAAAAAAACTAGAAAAATGTAATTAGAACCTTTTTTCTAGTTTTTTATTTGAAAGATGTAAGTGTAATAGTAGCTTTTCCATTTCCTGATTGAATTCCATTTTGCATACCAGTAGTTCCAGATATTAATAATTTTTCATTTAAATAACCAGAACCTCCACCACATCCGGCATATACTCCAGGACCGCCGCCACCACCACAAGTTGGATAGCCACCACCATTAGCTCCTTGGCCGAATCCACCAGCTTGATAAGATACTGTGAAAGAATTACTTGATGAATGTGTACCAGCATTTGTTTGTGTTCCACCAAAGCCATATGGATAATCCATAGTTTTACTACTTAAAATACCTGGACTACCAACTTCTCCTCCACCTGCACCTCCATCTCCATATGAATTGTGTATAAAATTATTGTGAAAATAACTTCCACCACCGCCACCAGCAACAATTAGCACATCACCTTGATGTGAACTATAATTTCTTAATTCTCCATAATCTGTAGTAGCAATATGTGTAGCGCCTCCTCCAGACGCTATATATACATCTCCATATCCTGCGCCAGCATTTGGATTACTTCCACAATTTCCACCACCATTATATCCACCAGGAACGGTAAGATTTTTACTATTATTATTACTTTGACCCGCTTCTCCGATATATATATAAATTTCATCGTTGTTGGATAATTTTATTTCCCCAAATGAATAACCACCAGCACCTCCAATAGCATATATATCATTAGCTGTTCCACCTTGAGCACCCCATACTTCTAATTTGTAAGTTCCATCACATGGTACAACCCATGTTTCAACTTCTCCTTTATAGTCAAAGTCCCATGTTCTACCAATTTCATAGTCACATAAATGAGTCCTGAAGTTAATTACCTAAAGTCAAAAAAATGTATGTAAATAATAGAAAAATATAATTTTATCATCTAAATATAAAATATATTTTGTATATTTTGATATTTTTCTGTAATAATAAAAATATGCATATTAATTTTGTTAAAAAATGTATATTATTTTTATTAAAATATGTATATTATTGTTGAAAAAATAATAACTTCATGATAGTATTTAAATAGAGGTGACTAATGAATGAACTTTAATGAAAAAGAATATTTACCAAGATTAATAGATGAAAAATTAGATGAATATTTAAAGGTATTCGGAGCTTTATCAGTTGAAGGTCCAAAATGGTGTGGTAAAACTTGGACTTCTTTTAAACATTCAAAAAGTGCAATTTACTTTGATGATGAAGAAACAAAAGAAAGAGCCTTATTAGACTTAGAATTAGTACTAAACGAAAAGCAACCAGAACTAATAGATGAATGGCATCTAGTACCAAAAGTTTGGGATAAAGTTAGAAGAAAATGTGATGAGGATTCAAAAAAAGGAAAATATATATTAACTTGTTCTACTGAATTAAATGATGAAAGAAAAAAAGAAGTTTTTCATTCTGGAGCTGGACGAATTGGAAAAATAAAAATGTATACTATGTCTCTTTATGAATCTGGTGATTCTACTGGAGATGCTTCTTTATTAAATATGCTAAATAATAATCAAAAAAATATTAATGTTGAAATTCCAACACTGCAGCAATTAGCTAATTTAATTATACGAGGTGGATGGCCTAGTAATATTAAAGTATCTTCGAAAAATATAGATTTAATTCCTAAAAGCTATATTGAATCTATCCTTGATAAAGATATGAATGATGACAAAAAGCGTGATAAAAATAAAATGAGAATGTTAATTAGATCAATATCTAGAAATGAGTCAACAGTTGTTAGCAATCAGACTTTAATAAAAGATATAGAAGAGTATGAAAATGAAAACGAATTAATAGAAAGTAGAATTACCATTTCTGATTATTTAGATGTATTAGAAAGATTACATATAATTGAAAATCAAGAAGCATATAGTGAAAATTATCGTTCTCCTGAAAGAATTGGAAAATCACCTAAAAGACATTTAACAGATCCTTCACTTGCTTGTGCTGCTTTAAATTTAACATCAGAAAAACTAATTAGTGATTTAAAGACATTTGGATTTATGTTTGAATCTTTAGTAGAACGAGATTTAAGAATTTATATTGAATATTTAGGGGGTCATCTTTATCACTTTAGAGATAATGTTACAGGTTTAGAAGTTGACTCTATTTTAGAGTTTCCAGGTGGTGATTATGCTGCTATTGAAATTAAATTAGGATATAACAGTATTGATGAAGCAAAAAATAGCTTAATAAAATTTTATGAAAATGTAGAAAAAAAGCCAAAGTTTATGTGCATAATTACTGGTAATTTTAGTGCTGTTGTAAAAGATCCAACAACCGGTATTTATATTTTTCCAATCACTTCATTAAGACCTTGATTTAAAATTTACTCATATTATTTCATTAAAATATATTAATTCAAAGTAATTAACTTAGATACCACTAATCCAGAATTAGAAATTAAAACAATGATAGAGGCAAATAAAGCTTTTGTAAAGGTTAATACGTATGATAGTTTGTCGGGAATGGATAAGATTACAAATAGTCAAGGTAATATTACATTACTGCCTAATGATTTATCAACTATAAAAATTTATGTTCAATATCCAGATGGTCATCTAAATGAAATTAAAAATTTTGAATCAGTATTATCAGATTATAATGTCACAATGGGAACAGCATTTCCAACTTTAAATGACCATTATGACTTAGTTTTTGTAGCATTTTGGGCTTGGAGTGTAACTGGTTATAGAGTAAACGATCTTAATAAACTATTTAACAGTGGAGTAAATTTAATTACAATAGGCGATGATACTAATGATATAATGCTTATTAAAGATTTTTATAATCCAAATGTAATTTCTACATTTTCTAATATTCATCCTGTTGTAGATAATTTAATAACTAGAAAATTTGATCTTAAAGATTTTTCAGAAAATCAAACATATATTCATTTCAAAGATGATGTCGAAATATGGTATCGGGGAACATATGATGATACTAGCTATGATGCAATAGGATATTACTTTAAAAATAATACAGAATGGATTCATTCACAATATGCGTTATTAGATTTAAACATGTATAAAGCGTTAATAGATTATATTTATCCACAAAATGGTATAACTTATGAGTTTACTAAATCTGGAACTTATAAAATAACTGCTTACGATAAAGCTGGAAATATAATAGAAAAAACAATAAATGTAGAAATACCATGAAAGAATATAAAATAGAAAAAATGTTAATTTTGAAGTGATATGATAAAAGTAGATAGATTCAAAAAAGAGGTTCAATGTCAAGTAGTGTTGGTGAAACCAAAAACTAATGATAAATGAACGATATAGAGAGCTAAAAATTTTAGTT
>CANQKN010000006.1 GCA_947624515.1 uncultured Bacilli bacterium | reverse complement strand
AAGCATAACTAATTCCTACAGTTATTACTACTAAACTAATTAAAGCCATAATAGTAATTATCAATTCCTTCTTTTTACTTTTTTTCACTTTCTTCTTCATGGTATCCTCCATACTACTATTTTTCTATCTTTATTCTACCCCCCCCAGGCACTTTTGTCAACAAAAAAGGAAAGTGTTAAAATACACATTCCTTTGTAACAAAAACACTATTATTTAACAATTAAAGTTCTAAATTTAAAGTCAACTTTTATTATTTTACCAAAGTAATCCTTACCATTGTTCTTAGAAGTGGTGATATTACCATTCTTACTATTACTATACCCACACATATAAATACTAACACCATCAGTAACAATATCTGTTAAATTATCATTATTACTACCACCAAAAGTTTGCTTCTTTAAAATATTTCCATTTTGATCATAGCGGACCAAAATTCCTGTCATAAGATTACCGTCTGTTTCAACTTTAAAACCTGCATCACTAGAAGTAGTATGTCCTATAACATATAACTCATTCTTATAAGTTAAAATCGAATTATATCGCTCATAGTTACTACCACCGAAAGTTTTTTCATATTGAATATTACCATCTAAATCATATTTAATTATTAAAGCATCTGTATTAGTAGTAGTACGATCATCATCGTCTCCAGTTCCTTCTGGTAATACTTTTTTAGAACCAACTACATATAAAGAATGATCTAAATAAGTAATTCCTGTAAAGCCAATTCCATCTGTATAACTATAATTCTTATGCCATTGATAGTTGCCATTTTGATCATATTTAATAAGATTGGCACTATCAGTAGCATCTTTTCCTACAACATAGAAATTTCCATCCACCTCAATAATATCATTAAAGTTTCCTGATTTCATACCACCATGATTATTATGCCAAATCTCATTACCATTAAAATCATATTTGACAATAATACCTCCACCAGTAGTATGATTACCCATTTCCATATTAGCGTAAATACTTTGTCCAATTGCCACATAACCGTCAGTGGTTTCTATTACCTTATTAAAAGTAGTATAGGTAACAACTTGATAAAATTTTTGCCAAATGATATTTCCTTCTTTATCAAATTTAATGATAAAGGCTTCACTTGCTTCATTTTCCTGTTCTTCTTCACTAAAAACACCATTTCCAACTACTACATAACCATCACTCACAGAAATAACAGAATTAAAGTTAGTATTTATGCCATTATCATACATTTTTTCAAATATAATTTTGCCTTCAGAATCATATTTAATAAGTTTACCTTTTCGATATCCCTTTGTATAATTTTGAGATTTACTATATCGAAAGTCGCTACTCCCTACAGCAACAATTTCCTGGCCATCTAAATCAATAGCATTTAAAACATCATAATAAACATTCTTTTGATCGTTTTGAATAGAATAAATTAAGAAGATAACCCCCTCTAATAGAATAATGATTCCACAAATCAAAGATACTAAAAGAAATATCTTTTTGGTTTTTTTAGTAAAAATAGGTTCCTTTTTTTCACTATTTTGTGAATGTTTTGTTTTCTTATTCAAATTACGATTTTTACCAAAATGTGTAAAAAAAGCATTGATTTTAGATCCGATAAGAGAAATATAAGATTTAAGATTTTTTCTTGGCTGATCAATTAGAGAACTTTTATCTTTGTTAGAATCTTTATAATCAAGATCTGATTTTAAATTACGATTAGAAGCTTCTACTAGTTTCTTTTTAGAAACATCAACTTGTTTACTAGAACCTTTTTTACTAGTAGATTTAGGAGTAGAAGATTTTGAACTTTGGATATTTTTATTTTTTGTAGAAGTAGTTGTACTCTTAGAAGAACCATTAGTTTTTTTAGAATTTACTACTTTTTTAACAGTTTTTTTCTGATTGGTTGATCCTTTTTTACCAGTAGTTTTAGAAACAGAATTTTGCTTTGAACTCTGTATATTTTTATTTCTTGTGGAAGTAGTCGCATCCTTAGAAGAAGTATTGGTTTTTGAGGATTTTACCACTTTTTTAGAAGAGCTAACTTGATTACTAGAGTCTTTTTTACTATTAGAAGTTTTATGATTAGACTTTTTAGCTTTTTCTGCTACATTTTCCTCTTTCTTTGCATTAGCCATATAACTACCTCCATACTAAACAAGATAAATTCCTAAATAATATTTCTTCTTTCCACGACGAACAATAATATATTTATTTTCAATTGCTACTTGTCTAGATACAATATACTCTAAATCTGCTATTTTACTACCATTAATAGAAATACTACCACTTGCTAAAAATTCTCTTGCTTCACGTTTACTTGTTACTATACCATAGTTTACTAAAAAATCAAGAATATTTTCCTCTTTCTCAATATGGAAAGTAGAAACACCATGAAATACCTCTTCAATTTCTTTTCCTGTTAAATTTGAGACATCCCCGCTAAATAAAACCTGGCTTAAACGAAGTGCTTTTTCATATTCTTCTTTTCCATGAAGATCAGTAATCATTTCTCTAGCAAGAGCTTGTTGTGCTAAACGTTTTTCAGGACATGCAAAATGTTCTTTTTCTATCTTTTCTATTTCCTCTTTTGATAAGAAAGTAAATACTTTCAAATAATGAATAATCATTTCATCATCTGTATTAATTAAATATTGATATAATTCATAAGAAGAAGTTTTATTAAGATCTAACCATAAAGCATTGCCTTCGCTTTTACCAAATTTATTTCCAAATTTATCTAAAATTAAAGGCATTGTGAATCCATAAGCATCTTTTCCAAGTTTCTTTTTAATTAAATCAATACCAGTCGTAATATTTCCCCACTGATCAGAACCTTCTACTTGCATAATACAGTTATGATGTTGATACAAATATAAAAAATCATAACCTTGCATCAATGTATAAGAAAATTCTGCATAGGTAATGCCAGTATCCAATCTTCTACGAATAATATCCTTATCAAGCATATAATTAACATTAATATATTTTCCAATATCTCTTAAAAATTCAAGATAATTATATTCTTTCATCCAATCATAATTATTAACAACCGTAGCTTTTCCATTAAAGATTTTAGAAACTTGCCTCTGAATTCCTTCCAAATTCTTCTGTAATACTTCTTTTTGAATAATTTCCCTCTCACTAGTTGGACGGGGATCTCCAATTAATCCTGTTGCTCCTCCTACTAATAAAATAGGATGATGCCCAGCAAGAGCTAATCTTTTAGCAGTTACTAAAGAGGAATAATGTCCAAGATGCAAACTATCAGCGGTAGGATCAGTTCCCCAATAAAAAGTAATTTTCTCATCATTTAATTTTTTTTCTAAATCGTCTCCTGCAACATCTTTTATTAAGCCACGCCATACTAAATCTTCATATAATTTCATTTTTTCCTCCTAAACAATAAAAAGCCCTACAAAATAAGGACGGAATTACCGTGGTACCACCTTAATTCATAGAAACTCTTCTATCTTTTTAGCCATAACGGACTACTCCGATTTAATTCATAATTTTGTATTTCATTATCATACTATGTTCATTTACACCAGCCATGAACTCTCTAAATATACATAAGATAACTACTGATAATTAATCACTATTAAATACAACTATTATATTAACATAAAATAGAAAAAATGCCAATTAGATTTTATGTATTTTTTGTTGAAGTAGATCTGTATCATAAATAATTCTCAATTCACCATATAAGTTTGATAAATTCATTCTAGTCATATTTAAAAGTTCACAAGCTTTAATACCTTTTTGAAATGTGAAAAGTGCATTATAAACAAATTCAAAATCATACTTAGTTGAGGCAGAATTTAAAGCTACCTTTTGAATATCAAAGTAAGAAAAAACATTTCTAGAATAAGATAAACAGAAAGTCTGTAAAATTAATTCTTTTTTCTGTTCTTGAGATAACGATTGTAGATACTTATTATGTTCACCAATGATTACTTCTTCTAATACACTATATTCTATTTTTTTATCCAAAGCACCCAAAAACAACTTATCTTCCATTTGTCTTTTTCTAGTATATTCATTATTTTGAAAATCATCTTGATATTCTATAGTAGATAACGTTTCCAAATCAATTACTAAATCAAAGCAATGAATAGCAAGTAAATAATCCTCTTTTAATTGAGCTATATAGTTATAAGCTTGTTCTAAATCATTTGGCATATTCACATAAATAGAATTAGTATCTAATTTTAAAGATAATTCATTAATTTTTCTTAATATAAGAATTTGATATGGTGTAATATCGATTTGATGTTCTAATACTGCATTATTTAAACTTTTGTAATCCATCTCTGAAACACAATATTTTTGATTTCTAAAAAGGATTTTTTGGATAGTGGAATGATTTATTTTTTCATCTAATTTAAATTGTAAATTTATAATTTCAGCTGCTTGGTCAAATATTTCATCCCAATTCATGAAAATCACTCCTTTAAATAAGACTTATTATAATACTTTTTCAAGAAAAAGAAAAGAAGAAATTAATTTTCTTCTTTTAATGTAATATCTGCCCCTACATCTTCCAATTTTTGAACAATATTTTCATATCCTCTTAGAACATGCTCAATATTGGTAATAGTAGTAACCCCATTTGCTAATAATCCAGCAAGTACCAGACAAGCTCCAGCTCTTAAATCAGTTGCTTCTACTCTTTTCCCAACTAATTCTGTTTTTCCTGAAACTTTAATAGTGCGATCATCGATTTCAATATTAGCACCCATTTCATTTAAATAAGGTACATTCTTAAATCGATTTTCATAAATGGTCTCTTCTAAAGTAGAAATTCCTAAACATTGAGTTAATAATGGAGTAATTGGTTGCTGTAAATCAGTAGCAAAACCAGGATATCCTTGCGTTTTGATTTTCACAGGTTTTAAATCTTCTGTCTTAGATACAACAACATAGTCAGGGCCAACTTCCATGTGTACACCCATTTCTTTTAATTTTAATATTAACATTTCCACATGTTCAGGAATAATATTATCTATTTTTAAATTTTCTCCTACTAATGCTCCTGCAATGATATAAGTACCTGCTTCAATTCGATCAGGTATTACTTCTGTATAACAGCCTTGTAGTTTTTCTACTCCCTTAATTTTAATTTCACTAGTTCCAGCACCAGTAATTTTAGCACCCATTCCATTTAAAAAAGTGGCTACACTAACGACTTCTGGTTCTTTAGCAGCATTTTCGATAATCGTTTCTCCTTTTGCTTTAACTGATGCCAACATAGCATTAATAGTTGCCCCTACACTTGGCATATCCAAATAAATATGAGCACCTACTAATTCTTCTGCATAAATTTTATAATGATTATCCTTTTCTTCTATGGATGCACCTAAGGCTCTAAAACTCTTTAAAGTCTGATCAATAGGTCTTGCTCCAATAGAACATCCTCCTGGAAAATACATTTCTACATATTTATACTTTCCAAGTAAAGCAGCCATAAAATAATAGGAAGCTCGTAATTTAACAGACAATTCTTCTGGAATTTCTTTATTTTCAATAGTTTGTGGATTAATTAAAATACTTTCACTAGCTCTTTTAACATCAGCACCTAAATACTGTAAAATTTCTGTTAGAGCATCCGTATCTGTAATTTCTGGAACATTACAAATAGTTACTTCGCTATCTGCTAAAATAGCAGCTGGAATTAATGCAACAGACGCATTTTTAGCACCACTAATACGAATGGTTCCTGATAATTTCTTTCCACCATGAATTTCTAATATTTTCATACTTCCCTCCAGTAACTCCTACTATATTGTATTTTAGTTTCAAACTTTCGTTCTTACTTCTAATATTACTATATCATAAAATAAGCGGATGGGAAACTGAAAATAGATGACTTTTTCATTTTACAACAGATAACTAATACCCAATATTAACAAAATAATAGCTCCTATTAAAGTAGTAATATTTCCAAATTTATCTGATAACTTTTTACCTAACATGACTCCTATATAAGTAAAAATAGCACTAACAAGTGAAAAAATAATACATGGTAAAATGATATGAGCATTGACAATACCAAAACTAATTCCAATTGAAAAACTATCAATACTTACTGTAAATGCAAAGAAAATAACCGATAAAAGACCTGTTAGTATTTTAACTTTTTCTTCTTGTCTTAAAGATAAAATCATCTCAATTCCAAGAATAATAAAGATAGTTCCTACTAGTATTTCTGGATCTATTTTAATTAACTTTAAAATAAGTTCCCCTATTTGATACCCAAGAATAGGCATAAAAAAATGAAAAATTCCTACCATGATACTCATTAGTTTGCGCATACTATTTTTTAAATCTAGTGTTCCATAAATCATAGCAAGAGAAAATGCATCCATACTAAGTCCTACTGCTAACATCAAAATAACGAATAGTGACATAAAAAAGCCTCCTACTTAAAGATATGTAGGAAGCTTAAAGATTTATTCTTTTTCTTTTCTGATAGATAACTGGTTTTAATCCTAATTCATTAGTAATTACTTCTGCTTGCTCTAAATGATCAGTTAATTCATTAGGTGTATGAGCATCAGTTCCTATGATGATTTCATTTTGTCTGAATCGATATCTACAGATTTTATCTAAACTAGGAAAAACATTTAAGTGACATCTTCTTTCCGCTGAAGTATTGATTTCTATAATCATATTATGTTCTTTGATAGCATCTAAAACATCCGTAACTTGTCTAAAGAAACTATAATCTTTTTCATAATAGCGATTAATATAATCCAAATGTCCAACTACATCGATTTGATCTGCTCTAATCATTTCTAGAATCTCTCTATAATATTGATAAGTAGCATCTTCCCTTCCATACTTTGATTCTATATCTTTGGGAATGGAATGAACACTCCCCATAATAAAATCTAATTCTACTTCTTGACTTAATTTTTCTACTTGATCTGGATACCAATGAGGTTCAGAAATTTCTACTGCTTTTAACAATGTTAATTTTCCTTGGTATTGTTGATTGATTCTATCAATATCTACATTTCTTATTTTTAGTTTTGTGATTACATAGGGAAGTGGTTCTCTATCTAATTCTACATGATCAGTAAGTGCCCCATAGGAAATATTGTTTTCAACTAAAATTTTCGCAATGGTATCAATATCCATTTTTGAATCCCAAGAATAATTTGAATGAATATGCATATTTTGTTTTATCATATTTATCTCCTCTTGGTATTTATTATAACTTTATTTAAAATATTTGTCTATTAATTCCGTAATAAAGAATTTATATTCTACTTCTGTTTTTTCTTCTGTTTCCTCTGCTTCTAAGAGACATAATGGAGGAAATAATACACACCACCAATTATTTCCTAAACCATTTCCTAAAGTAACAACCAAGGATTCATAATATCCTTCTTCGTATTTTACTCCTTTATAAACTTTTTCAGGGAAATAATTCATCCCATAATTCATTTGAAAGGTAGTATGAATATTATTTTCCTGTAAAGTATTAGAAACTAAATTTTCATATTTGGAAAGATTATTCTTTAATGTATTACGCGCACCTTCTACACTTTCTGACTTAATTAAGTCTTGCGTCATTTCTTTTTGAATATGATCTCTAACTAATATTTTATTTTCTTGATCTTGTTGTTCATTACTATTTGCTATAACACGAAAACGAATTGCCTCCTTAGGAATGATTAATTCTTCACTTTTAGCATTTAATATAGAAAAAATCATAACTGCAATCATTACGAATATTACTTTTTTCATAGAATCACCTTTTCTAGTTACATAATGATAAGTTTTGATCCTTTTTATACAAATAATGAAAAAAGACTTTATAAAAGTCTTCTATTCTTGATATATAAAAATCATTCGATCTTTTTCTTGCATATCTTTTTTAGAAATAATACAAGCATTAGGAAAAGCTTCTTGGGCTATTTTTTTTACTGCATCTTTTTGATCCATTCCAATTTCAAACGCAATCAAAAATTTTTCATTTACATGATTAGGTGCTTCTTTTAATATTTTTCGATAATAATCTAAACCATCTAATCCTGCATACAAAGCAATATGAGGTTCATTATTTTTTACGATTTCTTCGATTTCTTCATTTTCTTTAATATATGGTGGATTTGATATAATAATATCAAATTTTCCATCTATATTTTCTAACATATCATTTTCTATAAAGGTTACTTCTGTATTTAGTTGGTTAGCATTTTGTTTTGCGATTTCTAATGCTTCTTTACTAATATCCAATAAAGTAACATTTAAAGAAGGAATTTTCTTTTTTAAGGTAATTCCAATACATCCAGAACCGCATCCTAGATCGATTACTGTTAGATTTTTGTTAGAAAATAGTTTATCAATATAATTTAAAGTATTTTCTACCAATTCTTCTGTTTCAAATCTAGGAATCAAAACTTTTTCATTTACCAAAAAGGAATTTCCATAGAAATTAGTATTTCCTATAGCATATTGAACTGGTGTTTGTTCCTTTACTAGAGTTACCTTTTGTTTATATTTTTCTACTACTTCTTCTTCCACTACTCTATCTAAACAATTTAAAAGTTCTAATGGATTAACTCCTAATAAGTCAGCAAGTAACATTTTAGCATAAGTTGAATGAATATATTGTTTGCCATAGATAATTAATTCTTCTACTGTCATAGATTCACCTTTTTACTAATTTTAAGAGATAACTATCAAGTTTTCTATTTGGATTTTCTTCTAAACTTTTTCTTAAACTTTTGATATCATTGGTAGCTATATGTGTAGTTTTCATTCCACACTTTGGACAAAGTTGTTTATGATTTAGTAGGATATACTTATCATTACATACTTCTAAAATATCTGATCTAATTTGAACAGTTCCACATCTTAGACAAATGATGTTTATTTTATTCATTACTATCTACCATTAATTTTCTTTTTTGATCTTCTGTAATTAAGGCTTCTATGATTTCTTCTAAAGAACCATTCATAATTCTGTCTAAATTATTAGTTGTATATCCAATTCTATGATCGGTTACTCTATTTTGTGGATAATTATATGTTCTGATCTTTTCAGCTCTATCTCCTGTTCCGATTTTATTTCTTCTTTCATTTCCTAAAGCTTCTTCTTGTTTTTGAAGTTCTTGCTCATAAAGACGAGCCTTTAGTACTTTCATAGCTTGTTCCTTATTTTGAATTTGACTTCTTTCATTTTGACAAGTAACAACAGTATTTGTAGGTAAATGGGTAATTCTAACAGCAGAATCCGTTGTATTTACTCCTTGACCACCACAACCAGAAGAACGATAGATATCGATTCTTAAATCACTTGGATTAATCTCAATATTAACATCTTCGGCTTCTGGCATTACTAAAACAGTAGCAGTCGATGTTTGAATTCTTCCTTGAGATTCAGTTTCTGGTACTCTTTGTACTCGGTGAGACCCACTTTCATATTTTAATTTGGAATAAGCACCATCACCTTTTACCATAAATTCAATTTGAGAAAATCCTCCTGCTTCTCCTTCTTCGGCATCAATTAATTCTATTTTAAAACCTTGTTTTTCAGCATATCGAGAATACATACGGTATAAATCTCCAGCAAAGATATTAGCTTCATCTCCACCTGCTGCACCACGAATTTCCACAATAACATTTTTATTATCATTAGGATCTTTTGGAATTAATAAGATTTCTAGTTTTTCTTCTAATTTAGATTTTTGTTCTTCTAAAGATTCTAATTCTTCTTTTGCAAGTTCTCCCATTTCTGGATCTTTTACCATTTCTTTTGTATCTTCGATTTCTGTTAATACTTTTTGATATTCATGATAAGTATTTACTGTTTCTTCCAAATCACTTGCTTCTTTGGATAAAGATCGCATTTTATTCATGTCATTATAAATATCTGGACTAGCAAGTTCAGTTTGCAGTTCTTGATATTTCTTTTCAATTACCTCTAAACGCTCGATCATAAAATCACCCTTTCATTTTCTTTTCCAATTGTTTAATTTCTTCTATATTTTCTTGAATGGTATTATTAACTTTATCAACCAGTTCTTCATCTGTTAATTGCTGATTTTCTGTCTGATACTGTATCCATAAATTTCTAATATCATCCAGTTTTTGTAGTCGACTACTTTCTCTTTCACCATGACTATACTTGAATTTTTGATAATTAGTAGCATCAATTGTTGGTAGATAGGGATCTAAACCTTTTTCACCACAAAATAAGCACATGTCTTTTATAGTATCACGATAAGGATGTGATCCAACCCATCCTAAAAGCACTCTAATATGGTTACAACTATCCTGTTCTTCCTCGATTAAATGGTTGACAAATTTTAATTCTTTTTCTAATCTAATTTTATTTTTGATTAATTCTTGATGATATTTTATTTTTTGAATAGTATTCTGCATTTATTTCACCTCTTTTGATGGTTTTTATTATAACATAGTTTTTTTGATTTGTACTTATTTTTGCGCTTGTACAGCCGTAATTACGATAACTCCAACAATATCATCAACACTACATCCCCTTGATAAATCGTTAACGGGATATTTCATTCCTTGTGTTAAAGGTCCATATGCTTTTGCATGAGCCAATCTTTCTACTAATTTATAACCAATGTTACCACTATCTAAATTAGGAAAAATTAAAACATTAGCTTTTCCTGCTACTTCACTATTTGGTGCTTTCATTGCGGCTATTTCGGGAATAATAGCAGCATCTAGTTGTAGCTCTCCATCAATATGAACTTGTGAATTAGTTGCCTTTACTAATTTAGTAGCTTCGATTACTTTTTCGACTTCTTTATGATGAGCACTTCCTTTAGTAGAGTGTGAAAGCATCGCAATATATGGTGTTTTTTCGATTAATTCTCGGAAAGTCTCATTACTAGCTAAAGCAATTTCAGCTAATTCTTCACTAGTTGGGTCTTGAATTAAGCCACAATCTGCAAATAGGAAAGTACCCTCTTCTCCATAGGAGCAGTTAGGAACTAACATCAGAAAAAAAGAGGATACTAGTTTTGTATCTAACTTAGTTTTAATCAGTTGTAAGGCAGGTCTTAAAGTATCGGCACTGGAATGACATGCACCACTTACAATTCCATCCGCTTTGTGATCTAAAACTAGCATACAAGAAAAATACATATAATCTTCTAATAATAGTCTCCTAGCTTCTTCTTTCGTTAATCCTTTTTCTTTTCTTAATTCTACCATTTTATCTATATAAATATTAGTTAGATTACTGGTTTTCGGATTGATTACAGTTGCCTTTTTTAAAGTTTCATGATTGATGAAAATGTCTTCTTCCCCAATTAGAATAATCTCTGCCAAATCTTCTTTTATAATTTGTTCGGCTGCTTCTAATACTCTTTCATCCATAGTTTCCGGAAGAACAATTCTCTTTTTCTCTTTTTTTGCTTTCACTTTTAATATCTCTATCAAATTCATATTTCTTCACCAAAATTATTATACCATTCTTTTTTCTTTTCCCAAAGAAAAAGAGAACTACTCTGTCTCTTCAATCTCATCTTCATCTAAAACAACTAAATCTTTTAAATCATCATCGCTATCGTCAATATCATCATCGTCACTATCGATAGAATCATAGTCGTTTTCTTCCTCTTCTTCCTCTTCTTCCATTTCTTCTAAATCTTCTTCCTCATCTTCTTCATCAATTTTAATTACTTTATCTGAAGTATGTCTATTTCTTAAATCCCAAGTACCATCTTCTAATAAAATAAATCTTTTATCAGTAGTAAGTGATGTATAATAATCTCCTATTTTATTATCAAAAGTTGATTCTGGCAAATCTAATAACTTAATAATTTTTTTAAACAAATCAGGAGTTTTTTGTCTTCCCTTTTCCTCTAGTAATAAATTCGTTATATCTTTATTAGATAATAACTCTAAATCTTCTTTCTTCATGCTTTTAATACTCATGATATTTCCTCCTATATATTTAAATTTCATTTTTTCGCTTTTATCATTTAAACTTATATCATTATTCTATACAAAATGCAATATATTTTACATTTTTTCTGGAACTTCTATTGCTAAAGTATCTAAAAGAAGTAAATTGGTAGTACGAACTAGTTTAGATAATGCTAACCAAGACTCTTTTAAATCTTCATCTTCACAGGTTAGAATATGATTTTCTGCATAAAATTTATTATAATTACTAGTTAAACGATATAAATAGTCTGCAATTTCATTTAGTGATTTTGATTCAAAAGCATTATTTAAAACAGTTGGCAATTCTAATAAAGTACGAACAGTTTCTTTCTCTACCTCTGATATTTTTTTCATAGTTAAATTACTGATGTCTTGATTGGCTTTTTCTAGTAAAGATCCTATACGAACTGTAGAATAAAGTAAATAAGGTCCTGTTTTTCCTTCTAAATCCGCAAATTTATTGATATCAAAAATAAAATCTTTACTACGATAAGGAAGAAAATCAGCATATTTTAAAGCAGCAATTGAGATTTTTTCAGCTGTTTGATCTTTATCGGTTTCTTTTACTAAATCCATATTAATTTTACTAGCTGTAATGTTTTTAACCATTTCCATTAAATCTATTAAATTCATAACTCCACCAGCACGTGTTTTAAAAGGCTTTCCATCACTACCATTCATGGTTCCAAAGCCAAAGAATTTTAATTCTGTTTGAGGTGAAACTAATTCTGCCTTCTTAGCTACTCGAAAGACTTGTTTAAAATATAATTCTTGTCGATTATCAGCAAAATACCAAATTTCATCAGGAGAAAATCTTTTTTCTCTAGAAAGAATAGTGGCTAGTTCCCTGGTTTGATAAACAGTCCCACCATTTCCTTTCAAAACAACAAGTGGTGGCATTGGTTCTGTATCTGTTTCTTCTTTTACATCAACAACCATAGCGCCTTCACTTTCACGAATCAGATTCTTTTCTTTTAAGATTTTTACTACTTCTGGAATATATGGATAACAATCGCTTTCTCCTTCATATAAATCAAAAGTCGTATTTAATCGATCATAGATACTTCTAATATCTTTTATAGAAAGTTCTTTTATCTTATTCCACAACACCGTATAATTCGGATATCCTTCTTCAATATCCATCGCAATATTTCTTACTTCTTCCATAACTTCTTCATTATTTTTGGCTTTTTCGGAAGCAATAGGATAAATCTCTTGTAAGTCTTCTACAGTGATAGGAAGTTCATCATATTCCCCTACTACAGGATCATGGAAATAATTTAGATGAGGATAACGTTCTTTCATCTCATAAATAACCATACCTGATTGACGACCAATATCTCCAAAATGAACATCACTAATTACTTCATGACCTAATAATTTAGTTAATCTTTTTAAAGCTTCTCCAATATCAGCACTACGAAGATGCCCTACATGTAATGTTTTCGCAATATTAGCTCCACCATAATCCATAAAGATCTTTTTACTTTCCTGCTTATCAATATTATTTTCGATATTTTCTAACATTTGATTCATAGAATCCAAGTAAAATTGATTACAGAAACTTAAATTAATAAAACCAGCACCAGCAATATTGATATTTTGAAATATGGAATCTTTTTCTAATTCTATTACTATTTTTTCAGCTACTTCTCTTGGATTACAGTGATTCTCTTTTCCTAATTGAAAAGCACTATTAATTTGATATTCACCCAAATCTTTTCTACTAGAAGGTTCTAATATAACGTGATCTACTTGATATCCGGCATCAATAATATGGTTTTTGATTTTATTTTCTACATTCTTGATAATACTCATGATTTCCTCCTAAAATTCTATTTGATAATCAATATTCTCTTTACTATCTAATAAAGTATATCTAATTTCTAATTTATTGGTAGTTACTTGAAACTTTTCGGTTTTAATTTTTATCATCATGTTCTGATTAAATTCTTTTAAATGAAATAGATTAGAGGTTACTTTTTTTTCATGAAATTGATAAGTAAGTATATAATCTTTATTTTCTCGTGATAAACATTGATTCTGTAAATCTATTTTTACGATCGTTACCAAATTTCTTTTCTCCTGATAACAAAGAATTTTATGTTCTTGATCATATTCTCCTAATAGATTATATTCTTCATTCATATCATTGGTCCTTAAAGTAATATGTATTTTTTGTTTTTTCATCCTACCCATCCCATTTGAATTTCTAAGACAGATTATAACATAAGATTGTATAAATGCAACTTAAAATTTTTATTTATTGTTAAGTTAAAAAAGAAAATTATTTTTAAAATCAATTTTTTTATTGTGCTTACATACTTTTTCTATTTTTTTTCATACTAAAATTAGAAGTATGGAGGATACCATGAAAAAGATGAAGAAAAAGACTACTAAAAAATTAAAACTTATTTTAAAGATAATAACGATTTTTCTAACACTTTCTGTTGTGGTTGTTGCAGGTACTATTTTATACATTAAAATGTCTCCTAAATTAGAAATTAAATCTGCTAATGCTTTTTTAATGTATGATGGAAATAACGAACTTTTCTTTCAAGGAAGTGGTTCTCAAGAATGGGTATCTTTGGATCATATGTCTGATGATTTAATTATGGCTACTATCAATACTGAAGATCAACATTTTTATAAACATTTTGGATTTGATTTGTTAAGAATTGTGAAAGCAATGTATGTCAACATTACTTCTGGTACTACCAAAGAAGGTGCATCTACGATCACACAGCAGTATGCAAAAAATCTATTTTTAGACTTTGATAAAACTTGGGAGAGAAAATTAAATGAAATGTGGCTTACTTTAAAACTAGAAGTAGGTTACAACAAAGATGAAATCTTAGAAGGATACTTAAATACGATTAATTATGGACATGGAATGTATGGTGTTCAAAATGCAAGTCAATTTTATTTTGATAAAGATGCTAGTGATTTAACATTAGCAGAAGCTTCTATGTTAGTAGGAATACCCAAATCTCCAGCTAATTATTCACCCTTAGTCAATTTTGATCTTGCCAAAAAAAGACAAGTTAATGTTTTGTATAGTCTTTATCAAAATAAAAAGATTACCGAAGAAGAATATAATCAAGCCGTAAATGAAGAACTACATTTAGTTGGAGAAAAAAATTTTCAGGATTTATCTACAATTATGTATTATCAAGATGCTGTCATGAGGGAATTAAAATCACTAGATCAAATACCAGATTCTTATTTAGAAACAGGAGGAATTCGTATTTATACAAATTTAGATATGAATGCTCAAAAGATACTAGAAGATAGTGTGAAAAATAATTTAAATACAGAAAAAAATCTCCAAGTTGCTAGTGTAATGATGGATCCTAAAACAGGAAAAATTATTGCTTTAGTTGGTGGAAGAGATTATAGTGTTAGTCAATATAATCGTGCTTATCAATCAGAAAGACAAGTTGGTTCTACAATGAAACCACTTCTCTACTATGCTGCTTTAGAAAATGGTTTTACAGCCAGTACTACATTTACAAGTCAAGAAACTACTTTTACTTTTTCCAATCATAAAACTTATTCTCCCCAAAACTATGGAGGTCAGTATGGAAATAAACCAATTTCCCTTGCTACTGCTATCTCATATTCAGATAATATTTATGCTGTTAAAACACATATGTTTTTAGGAGAAGATGCACTAGTAGATATCTCAAGAAGATTAGGAATCACAGCTAAATTAGAAGAAGTTCCTTCTCTTCCACTTGGTACTGCTAGTATTAACATTATTGAAATGGCACAAGCATACTCTTCTTTTGCAAACGAAGGATACAAAGTAGAAGGTCATTTAATTTCCAAAGTAGAAGATTTAAGAGGAAATGTTCTATATGAGAAAAAGTATAAAGAAGAAGTAATTTTAAATAAGAGTTTAACTTTTATTTTAAGTGATTTATTAACAGCTACTTATGACTCAAGTTTTATTGATTATAATTATCCAACTGCTATTGGAATTGCACCGAAAATTAAACATAAAATTGCATTAAAAAGTGGAACTACCGATACAGATCATTGGTCCATTGGTTATAATGGTGAAATTGTTACAGCAGTATGGGTTGGATATGATGATAATACTTTCCTATCATCCAGTGATTATAAATATTCACGAAATATTTGGGTAGATGCCATTGAAGGATATTTAGAAGGTCATGAAGATAGTTGGTACAAACAACCTAGTAATGTTGTAGGAGTACTTGTAAATCCTATTACTGGAAAACCAGTTACTGAAAAAGATAATAATCGCAGAATTATGTATTATGTAAGAGGTACAGAACCTATGGATACAGATCCTGTTTTTGATGAATTTATGGAAAATAATTAGTACTTTCATAATCTCTTTTCTTATTGCATAAATTTACTTAGAAGAAAGGAGATATTTATGAATCAGAATTACACAAGTACAGGAACAGGAAATCCTTCTTATATTCCTAATCAAAGTACTTTTCCTCCCTATATGAATATACCTGGATATGTAAGTCCTAATAATACAGGAACAACTACCAATCCTAATAGTAATGCAGATCCACAATATGCAGAAAATTTATTTACCTTAAATCATGGAAAAAAAGTTACCGTCTATCTATCATATCCTGATTCTATAGAATGGAGAGATCGTGCTTTTACTGGTACAATCTTAGCAGGTGGTAGAGATTACCTATTATTAAAAGATGAGAATGGACAAATTATTTTATTATGGCTCGTATATATTAACTTTGCAACATTCGATGAAGAAATTTCTTATTAGAAATTTTCTTTTTTTTATGAATTGAGATATTTTATTTACTAAAAAAAAAAAGAATGTTAAAATAGTAGATAAGATAGGTGATCATATGTATTATATAATAGTGGGTATAGTTACTTTAGTAATGTTATTTATCATATTAGAAGTAAATTATTATAATAAATTTCAATTACTACATATAAAAATAAGTGAAGCACTAAATAATATTGATATTTTATTTGAAAAAAAATTAAATCTATTAGATAGGTGTATTACGATTATTAAAGATAGTAACAAAAAATATAAAGAAGAAGAATTACTAGATAATTTAATTAAAATAAAAAATCAAAAATTTAATCGTTTTGATTTAAATAGAGAACTTACTATTGCTTTAAGAGAATATTATGCACTTTTAGATCTTGATAAAAAATTAGCACAAAATAGTTCTTTAAAAAATATAAATGAAGATTTAATAGAAATTGATAATGATTTAAATGCTGCTAAAAAATATTATAATGATAATATCGTTATGTATAATAACATAGTAAAGTGTTTTCCTTCCAATTTAGTAGCTATCCTTTTTCATTATAAGAAGGAAGAATTCTTTAAAGAAGAAAAAATCGAAACTTTAGAAATTTTAAAAGAAAACTAAAAAACTAATTCACTTATGAATTAGTTTTTTAGTACTACTTTTTATCCGTTTCTTCTAAGCGATTAAGTATATCTTTAATCACTTCAATAGCTTTTTCTCTTACTTCATTAGCAGCATTTTCTAAGATAGGAGTACCCTTTTTCTTAGCAAACTCTACTAAATCTTCACATTTATCCTTAATATCATTTCCTTTTTGTTTCGCAATTTTTAATACCTTTTCTTTATCTAAATCACTTAATTCCTGTTTAATCTCTTCTACTTTATCGGAAATGTGATTACGAACTTCTTCTACATCAATAGATTTTGCTTTATCCAATAAATTAGAGAATTTATTTTTCAATTCTTTTCTAGTTTCATTACCAGATTTTGGAGCAAATAATACTCCTAAACCAGCACCAATTAAAGCTCCAAGTATAAATTTACCTGCAGTTCCTTTCTTTTTGTTTTTTACAGTTTCTTCTTTTTTACTCATCTTCTTCAATTTCCTTCTTTCTTTTTTTATTATTCAAAAATTTATTCATAATATTAGTAATATTATGGATAACACGATCATTAATAGAAGACATTACATTTGTAAAAGAATCAATAACTTTAAATATTCCATTTAAACTTTCTATTTTATTATATGCATTATCTAAAATAGCATTCGTTTTATCAATCATACGAATTAATTTAAATCCTAAAATAATCATAATGACTAACAAAAAAGTACCTAATAAGTATAAAATAATAGGAAAATAATGTAATATTTCTTCCATTACTCTTCACCATCCTCATACATAGAATCAATAATATCAAATAAATTATTGTTTAAATCAGCTTCTTCAGTTTCTTCATTAGAATCAGTATCATTAGTAGATGGTGCTACACTAGTTCTTCTACCAGTAGCTTTTTCATAGCGATTATCTTTATAATCAATATTATATTCTAATCCTAAATCTTCAAAGTATTCTTCTGCATCTGCAATGGTTACCTTATCAACAACAGGAGTAGAATTATCATTTGTCATGTCATAAAGTACATTATCATCCGCTATATCCTCTTCAGAAGAAGCAGTTGATGAATGGATTCCTTCTAATGGTTCTAATCCACCAAAAGCCTTCATACGAATAGAATCTAAATCGGCATTTTTTTTGGATACATAACTACTATGAGTAGCCATTTTATCTTTTTTATCAATTACTTCATCTTTCTTATAATTTTTATCTAAAATACCATAAATAGGAGAAATAATAGGAGTTGGCTTAAATCCTTCACGAGTAGGATTACTATATGGTTTATGATTTGTATCACTATAATTAATAGATTGATATAGTGAATCTTTACTTTCCCCATATATCTTTTTTGGTTCTTCTTTTGTTTCTTGATTTAAATCCATTTCAATAAAATCTTCTTCTTCAAAGTAAGAAATTTTATTATCTTTTTTCTCAATAGGTTCAGGAGGTAATTCTTCTTTCGTTTCTGTTATTTCTTCCACAACAGGAGGTTTTTTAGTCTCTTTAGGTTCTACTTTTTTAGCAACCGGTTGAGGTTTTACTTCTGGTTCATCTACTTCAACATATTCTTCTTCAAAAAAAGTATTTTTTAGCTTATCTAATAGTTTCATATATATCATTCCTCACTCTAAATTATCTTCTAATTCAAAAATATCTTCATTTTTACTACCAGTTCTTCCATCATCATACTGTTCAATATAATCTAAGAAATCACTATTACCACTATTGGGTTTAAAAATATTAAATTGTTCTTCAGAATAGTTTAATAAATTATTACCAATTAAAGACTCTAAAACAGAATCATGAAACTGGATACTATTTAAAATATAAGCCATAACAGTAATAGTTTTATTAAGATCTGTTTTGTTAACATAAGCTTCAATTTTGCTATAATGATACATAAATTCTACAAAATAACGGTCAGAAATCTGTGTAATTTCAATATAACCTTTATTTCCATTTTTGTTAATGGCTAGTGAATAATAACTATCTGAATTTTCTTGGTAATTGCTATCTACATGATGATAGTAAGAAACAATATCCACATATAAATACATTTTTTGATGATTATAATAAAGAATAGAATTACCAGAATCATTTGTATGTAGATTTACTCCTTGTGGCAAAAAGTAGGAATATCCATCAAAAGATGCAGATTTTAAATTTGAATGGTTATCAACTAAAATAGAATTCACAATTTCATCTATTGATTGTTCATTAACATATACGAAAGAACACCCACTTAAAAGTAAAATCATACAACTTATAAGCAATAATTTCTTCATATTTCACCTACTCTATTAATATTATACCAAATAATTAAAGAAAGAAAAATATTTTTTACTTTATTTTAATTTTCTTAGTTGCAACTAAATAATAAATAGGATTTCCCTTCTTAGAAAATTTTTCCTCATATTCTGTTGTGATATTATCTAAAATTTCAGAATGATGTAGATTAAAAGAGATTTCTTCGATAGTGTAACCATATTGACTAAGAGAACAAATAGAATATTCAAATAAAGATGAATTATCCGTTTTTTGAATAATTTTACATTCATTTTGAAACAGATAATCATATTTTTCTAGAAAAACAGGACTCGTTAATCTTCTCTTGTACCATCTTTTTTTAGGCCATGGATCTGAAAAATTTAAATAAATAGTATCAATTTCATGACAAAAAACTTGATCTATTTCTAAAGCATTCATACGAATCATTTTCAAATTAGATAAACCTTCCGGTATTTTTTGTAAGCATCTGGCAATAACACTATCATAGCGTTCAATTCCAATAAAATTAATATGTGGATATCGAACAGCTTTTTCAATAATAAATTTACCTTTTCCAGTACCAATTTCTATATGAATTGGATTAGAATTTTGAAATACATCTTTCCATTTACCAGAAAAATCTTCTGGATTAGAAATTAGATAAGAAGAAGAATCTATAATCTGTTGCTTATTTTTGACATTTCTAAGTCGCATAATATCACCAAAACTATTATATAACATATAATAAAATAAATAAAGGAGATGTCTTATGTACAATAATATACCACCATTTATGTTACCAAATGGAATGAATATACCAAATGATAATTACAGTCAAGATATTAGAAATTTGGAAAATCGAGTATATAATCTCGAAAAAGAAGTAAACCGCTTAAAAAGAAAAGTAGAAAAACTCGAAAATAGTTCTAATCCATATAATGATAACTATACTTCTAATTATCAACCAAACACTTATAATATGATGTAAAAAAGAAAAACCGTTATTTGATTTTTCTTTTTTTAAATAATTCTACTTTATAAATGTAATTTCGTTTTTATCTTTTTTAATTTATGAATAATATCATAACTAATACGATAAATTCGATAATAAAATGGACTAACTGGATAATCAAATTCTCCCATTAATTCTACCACCTGACCACCAAATCCACGTTTAAACTGATATACGCCATACATGGGATCACTTTCTACTAAATTACCTGATATTCCATAGAAATTATAGTAACGATAATGATTTTCAACTGCATATTTAATCATTTCATAGTGAATAGAATAGGCAGGTTGAAGTTCTAAATAATCACTATAGCCTCCACCAATAAATGATAATACTTCATTACCATGAATCATATACATAATACCAGCTAAAGTTAAAACATCGCCATGTTCTTGATAAAGAGGCTCATATTCGCTAATACTCTTTTCTAAACGAGTAATAGCGTTTTTTAATTCATTCTGTCTTACTCTAAATTTTTTCTCATTAACGGTAATTTTGCCATCTTTAAAATCCTGTTCTTTAGCTTGATATTCAGTATTTAATTCTTCCCATTCTTTCTTACAAGCCTCTAACTGTTCTTTTAAATTTAATTCAGCAAAATACAATTTACAAATTCCCTCTTTGTGTAAAGCCTGATACATTTCTTGATAATATTTTAAAGATCTACTTAAGAATTCACGACGATTACTAATATGATCCATAATCTTCTTAAATTTATCTAATTCATCATAACTTCCTTCACGCACATAAACACCATTTTTTTCATTCTTTTTCATCACTTGACGGATTTTAGGAGTCATAATTTCTTCTAAGGATTTTCCATTAATATCAATCCAATAGATCCATTTTCCTTGTAGCGTCTGTTCTGTTACTTTACCATTGATTTCCACAAATCCTAACTTTTTTAAATGTTGATAAACTTCAGTATGGTCAATACCATTTTCTACTTTTTTACCATCAATATCTCTTTCTACCAACATAACATAAGGATCAATCTTAAAGAAGATACCATTATTTTTCTTTACATAATCTTTCATAAGAGATACAAATTCATCCAATAATTCAAAATTAGTATAATCTAATAAAAAACCATGAGGAGCATAAAACATTTTTTTCTTAATAGGAGTCATTTTAGAAAGTAACATCGTACCAGCAATGATTTTTTTATTTTTTTCTAAGCCAACAAATTCACATTTCCAACCATTATCTTCCTTTAATTTTCCCCAACCAATCGTTTGTAAAAAGGAAGCTTGTTCATGATGATAGGCAAATTTTTTAAATTCTTCTTCTGTTAACTGTTGTAGTTCCATTCTATTTTCCTCCTTTTAATTTAAATAATAAATGTTTCATACCACGATAGACTTTAAATAAAAGCTTATATAAATAATAATAGAATTTACTAATTACTAAGTCAAACTCCCCAATAAACTCTTCTACATTACCATCAAAACCTTTTTTAAATTCATAAATTCCATAAGTATCATTATTTTCTTTCTGAAAATTACCCTCGATTCCATAAAAATTATATCGATCATAACCATTTTTGATGGCATATTGTATGATTTCCCATTGAATCAAATATTGAGCATTATATTTCATAAATTCTTCATAAGATCCACTATATAAATACAAAACCTCATGTCCAAATAATAAGAACATCGAACTTGCCATAATAATTTTATCACCATGGTTTTCTTTTAATTCTAAAAATTCTTGTTCCTTTTTTTCTAGTTTTTCTAATTCTGTTTGTTTTGTTTTAAAATGATCTTTACTTTTCTTACTACCAGATTCCTCCATATGAATTTTGGCATCATTCACTTCCTGCACCAAGACCTTTTTCTCTTCTCTTACTTTTTCTAAAGCTTGATTAGTATCTAAAAAGCAACTTAATATTTTAACATTTTTACCTAGTATTTCTAACATATTTTGATAATACGAATAAGGTCTATTAATAAAGCCTCTTCTTTTAGAAGTATGTTCCATAATACCTGTAAAATCTTTTAAATTTTCTAAAGTTACCTCCTCTATTTCTAAACCATTTTTAATAGCACGATGAATATATCTTTTAGTATCACTAGAAAAGTTTTGAAAAACAGTATCTTCATCTTTTCCCTTTAAATCTAAAACATAAATCCATCTAGGCTGAAGTTCACTTCCAAAAGTAAGATTAAATCCATAATGCTTGTACCCTAATTTCTTTAAATTTTCAACCACTTGGGAGTGATCGATTCCTCCTTCTACAATATCACCATTCATATCTCTTTGTTTATAAATTAGATAAGGATCAATTTTAATAAAGAAACCATTTTCTTTTCTAATATATTCTTTCATCTCCCGTGTGAATGTTTCCAATAATTTTTGATTTTCATAATCCAATAAAAAACCCCTAGGTGAATAAAAAATTTTTTTCCCAATTGGTGTTTTCTTAGATAAAAGAATAGCTCCTGCAATTATCTTTTGTTTCTCTTTATATCCAACAAATTCATATTCCCAACCATTCTGTTTTTTTAATTCTCCCCATTCTTTCGTTTGATGAAAACTAAAAAGAGGATGTTGGTAAGCAAAATTAGAAAATTCAGATTCTGTTATTTTTTCTAGTTTCATACTAAGCTCCTTTCTGAAAATGAACTTTGATATGGCGAAGCCATTTTAATGGTTTTCGATAAAGTGGTATCAATTTCATAAATACAAAATACATCAAAGAATTGGTAATGTAATCAAATTCTCCAATAAATTCAGTGTATTCTCCTCCAAATTTCTTTTTAAATTCATGAAGTCCACCAATACTTTTAGTTGTATGAGGATTTCCAACTGTACCAAATTCATCAAAAATTTCCTTGTTTTTACGATGCGCATGTTCTATTTGAAAATCAAATAATTTATAGTTAGCATAAGTAAGTTTATAATCCATATCATTAGCACCATATAGATACCAGCTTTTATTCCCATAATTTACATTAAAGTAAGCACTTACTACTTGTCTTTTAGAAGAATCTAAGGACTCAAAATGAGTTTTCATCATGAGTAATTTTTGATAGCGTTCTTTATTTTCTTCTTTTTCATCTTCAATACTGATAAGTTCTTGATTAACTACTTCTAACACTTTTTGATTATCTACTGTTGCATAAAGTAAATCAACATACCCTTTCTCATGAAATAAATCATAAAATTCTTGATAGAAAGAATATTCATGAGAGAAAAAATTCTGTCTTTTTTCTGTTAATTTCATGAGTCTTACGAATTCTTTCACATCTTCCTGATTTCCAATATTAACTTCTACTTGGTACTTATCCGCTAATTTTATCCAACGAATAACACTTTTACTATAGCGTTTTCTAATTTCTTCCATAGATGGTGTTACATCAACACGAAAAGTAAACCGTGGTTGCATAGTTTCAAAGTACTTAGTTAGTTTTCTTCTTTTAAAACCAATATTAGTAAGTTCTTTTACTAATTCATAATGATTATCTTGATCATCAATTACCTCTGCTTCAGAATTAATATGATGCAAATAAATATCTGGATCAATCCGAAAAAATAGCGATTTCTGTTTTTTGGTAAATTCTTTGATTGCTTCCGTAAATTCTTTTAATAAAGAATAATTAGTATAATCAATGGTATACCCTCTAGGAATATAAAAATAAGAGTATCCAAACGGTAATTCTTTTTTTAGTAAAAGAGCACAGGCTACTAACTTTTGTTTTTTCCTAATTCCTACATAATATGGAATCAAGCCACGAGATTTAGAAACTTGTCCCCATTCATATGATTTTAAAAAATGACTCATAGAGTGATGAGATACAAAATCTGTATATTCTTTTTCCTCAATATTTTCTAAAATCTCCATGATATCACCTACTTATTTCTTAAATTATATATTTTTCTTTTTATATTTCTTAAAAAGATATAAATATGATAGTACGGACTAAGTGGATAAGAAAATTCTCCAATTAATTCAACTACATTTCCACCAAATCCTCTTTTAAATTCAAACATTCCATAATCCTTATCTTTAGGATCAAAAATACCAGATATTCCATAAAAATTAACATACTTTATTTTTTTCTCATAAGCATCACGAATATGTGCATCATACATTAAATACTTAGGAGTAAACTTTTTATACTCAACTAAAATACCACTATATAATGTAATATATTCTAAACCAGATTCTAAAGAAATTAAAACTCCGATATTTTTACCTTGTGGATAATCCTTCTGAAATTGTTTAGCCTCTTTCACCTCTAGTTCTAATTTTTCCAAAAGATGTTCGGAAGTTTCTTTTTGATGAATTAATTTACTACCTACCATATCTTTTTCCATTTTATCTAAAATTTCTTGATGATGCTGTTTTTCTTCTTTTAATAATTCCATAGTACTGTTTAAGTAAATATCACTATCCAAATAAGCAATATAAATATTCATTAAACTACCTAGACACTGATACATATTTTGATAGTATTCTAGACTTCTTGCTTCAAAATGCTTTCTTTCAGCAGTCTTAATTAAAATTTCTTCCATAGACTCTAAATCTTCAAAAGTACCTTTTCTGACTCTAACACCTTTTTTATAAGTAGATTCTATGTTTTTCCTCGTACTTTTCGAAAAGCCTTTTTTTAATTTTTCATAATCTTTATCTAATTCTAATCTTACATTCCACCTAGATTGAGTATAGATAAAATCCGTATTAAATCCATAATGATAAAATCCTACTTTTTTTAAATTTTCAAGAGTTTCATGATCACAACCATTTTCTTCTATAATACTACCATCATTGGCATGAACACGATAAATAACATTGGGATCAATTTTGATTTGTAAGGGATTCTTATCCTTTAAATAAGCTTTTAAATTGGTAACAAAGAACTCTAGTACTTCATAATTATGATAGTCTAATAAGAAACCCCGAGGTGCATAAAAAGTTTTCTTTCCTCGAAAAGTGGTAGTTTCTGTTAACATACTAGCTGCAATAATTTTTTTATTTTTAGTAACTCCTACAAAATGAATCTTACTACCATAAATACTTCTTAATTTAGCAGTCTCTGCTGTTTGAAAAAAACTAGCTTGTTCATGGCTCTTTGCAAAAGTATTAAATTGTTCCTCTGTTAATATTTCGAATTTCATAGCGTCACCTCTTCAATTTCTTTTTTATTTTTAACAAAAAATCCTTTTCTAATACGGTATCGAGTAAATGAAATTGCTTTAAACATAAATAGTAAATGCCAGCACCAATGAGAGCATAGATACAAATAATAATAAAAGAGAAAATTCTACTTGTTGGGAATGGAATCACAACTTTTACTAGCATTAAACCAAAATACATTAAAATAACAGATAAAACTACTTTTAAGATAACTTTTATTGTTTCTTTAAAATGAATTTCATACTTTTTACCTAAATAAAGGAAAGTTGCTAATATAGAAAAAGTATTTCCTAAAATGGTAGATAAAGTAGCACCATAATAACCAGGTAAGCCAATTGCTGCTAATAAACGCATAAGAGGTACATCAAAAATAGCATTGATCAATAATCCTAAAATTAAATTAATAAATAACACTTTATATTCTTTTAAAGTTAATAAAGTAGTAGTTGCTGTACTTAATAAAACTGTTACAAAAGCTGTAAAAATAGAAAAGGCAAATACTCTAGGTCCATAATAACTTGCTCCATAGAAAATATTCCAAACTGGTTTTGCTAAAAAACTTAATCCTACTGTCATTGGCAAAGTAATCATAACTAATATTTGTAAAGTTTTATTAATTTTATGATTAATATCTTTTTTATCTTTTTTGACTAAACTAATCGTTAAGTTAGGAATCAAACTTGCCATAAATCCAGTTCCAATCGCAATCACGATCATATTTAATTTATTACCCCATGTAGAAATAAATCCCATGATAGCTTCAGCATCTGTTACACGATACCCTAAATCATTAACTAAAGTCTTAACTACAAAAAATGTATCGACAGAATTATATAGTGATTTGCAAACATCACTAAAGATAAAAGGAAAAGCATAGATGAGAATTTGCCAAATAATTTCTTTAGTTGTTTTAACAACAGCTTCTTTAGGATGATTTTTTAAAACTTCTTTATTTTTAGCAACTTTCCTAACTAAATAAAGAGTAGAAAATACTGCACCAACTGTCGCACCAAATAACGCAATACCAACAGCTTGTTTTAATTCTAAATGGAAAATTTTAATTGCTAAGAAACTGCCAACAATAATAATAGTAACACGAATAATTTGTTCCAAAACTTGACTAACAGAAGTAGGCTCCATAAAACGATGTCCCTGTAAATATCCACGATAAACACTTAAAATAGGAACAACTAAAATACTAACAGCAATTACGCGAATAACATAAACAATATCTTCAATCGAATTACCACCTTGAATATTACCAATAATCATAGTCGCAATATTTCTAGCAAAAATCACTAATACAAGAAAACAAATAATACCTAAAGTACTTAATACTATTCGAGCAATTTTAAAAACCTTTTCTTTGGATTCATACAATTCTAAAGTATTATATTCACTTACAATCTTACTAATTGCTAACGGAATTCCGGCAGAAGAAATTCCTAAAAAAATAGAATAGATATTATAAGCATAACCATATAATGCTCCCCCCTGCTCTCCAATAATAGAATAAAAAGGGATTACATAAATCATTCCTAAAATTTTGGAAATAACGATACCTAGAGTTGCAATAAAAGCACCTTCCATATAATTGTTGATTCTTAATTTCTTGCGTCGCATCTTTTATCACCTAACCATATTTTACCACACAAATACCAAAAGAGCCTAATATATTTCTAAGAAAACAAAAAAAGTACTGATAAATCAGTACGAAAAACAAGAATAGTGTTACACTAAAAATCTAATTATTATTAAGGATAGATGTTAAACAATGTGTGTTGTCTAAGATATCTTTAACCATTTATCAGTTCTGTAATAGCATCACATCACTATATTTTCTTGTTTATTATAAATTTAATGTCATAATTTCTTAAATCCAATTACTAAAAAAAGGAATTTTTTATTTTCCCTAACGGATTTTAAAAAATTCCTTTATTGATACAATTCAAAAAATTTGTTTACAAGTTTTTAATTTTAGTCATTATTTGGTGCTAGGACGATACGGAAAGAATTCGATAAATTCAATCTACCAGTCCCATGTATGAATGCAAAAACACCAGCAATTGTACCATCATACCAACCACCACCACGTTCAAACCATGGATAAGACAAGTCCGCGAAATAAGCATAATCCTCATACCAGCTAGAGCGATTATGTGCAATATTATCTGGATCAACTTTACTTCCAAATGGCCCCATCTCTCCGGTTGCATCTCCCAAAATACGATTATTATAATTTTTATCTTTGGTTGATGAATAAATGTCATAATATTTTAGAGGATAAGTTACTGTATTAAGTTCTGATTTATCATTACTTCCATTTGAAGTGGTATAACCTACAACATATTCCCAGGATCCTCCACTCATATCATAGATTCCTGTTTTATTTCCTGTTGTTGATGCTACATCTGCACTACTATTTTTATAATTTACTGTATAGGTTCCATCATCCCCTAATGAAGTCGTTTCAAATTGATTTCCTTCTATACTAGTAGTACTATATCCTTTTGTTGGTGCTACTGTTGCTGCATATCCAGTAATATATGCTTCATTATTATTAACTCTTACCTCACTACAATTTCCATTAGTACAGGTTCCATATTTGGAGTGACTTAAATATGCTACTGCTCCCCATTCTGTATTCTTCATCATATGACTATCTAATTCTTCTCTTTGGTAATTATAACTTGCTTGAAAAGCATGCCCTATGGTTATATTTCTCCAACTATATACATTGGGCTTGATTATTATTTTAGTATGATCACTACTATCTTGTTCTGCTCCACTAGTTTGGGTTGCTCCATTATATCCTGTTTCAAATTTTCCTACCCATATTCCATTTACTCCAAAGGATGTAAATGCTGGATGTGTCATATAATATCCTACTTGACAACTTCCACTGTCTCCAGTTTTGTTTGGTGTTGCACAACTATTACTACTATTTGTTGTATCCTCTGTTCCAAATTGGATATTGATTGCATGTACTTTTTTAGTATCTAATGTGGTTACTCCTGTATAACTTGTTCCTAAATCCCATATTTGATAACTGTATTTCGGTATCCATACAAAATAGCTTTCTATTTCATCTTCTGGAATAGTTTGTTCATTGGTATAAGTTTTTGACTCATCTTTCAAGATAACTGCATTGGCCCATTCTTTTTCTTCATAACTATACCACTTTTTACTGATATCTGCTTTTCTTACAGTCCCATCCTTATCTATTGTTACTGGTATTAAATTTCCTTTTAATACTGGATCCGCTCCATTTAAAATTTCCTCTACATATAAACTGGTTAAATTTATTTTATTTCCTTGTTCTAACACTAACTCATTATGAGTAAATCCACCTAGTACTTTAAATTCTATAGTAGCATTATCATTACTTTTATTTTGAATAGTTACTGTGATTTCTTTTGATTCATCAGCTTTAATAGTTCCGCTTGGGTTATCTTTAGTATTCTCACTATATCCTACTTCTACATCTGTTCCTTCTTTAATCTCATAATATAACTCGTAATTAGAATCAATTTTATTTAAGGAAATCACTTTGATAATTATTTCTTGTGTCATTTTTGATTTTAAAGTTATTTGATTATTTTTTAAATTATCACTCTCTATTTTATAATCTAGTGTTCCTGCTACTATATTTAACTTTCCATGTTCTTCTACTTTATTAGTAAAAATAGCATACGAAAAATACACTGCCGATACTAAAACTACAGTTAATATTAATATCATAAAATATAGTTTCCTACCCTTATTCATATAATCTCCTTATGAATTATCCTATTTTAAAAATAAAAAACCAATAATACCAATCATTAATACAATTAGAGAAGCTACTATTGTAGTAAGAGCAAAAGTAGTCCCAAACCCTTTATTCATCATATTTAATAAATTGATTTTAAACATATCTTTTTCTTTATTAGTTTTTGATACCATAACACCTTTATAAGCACTAAGCTCTGTACGATGTCCTTCTTCTAAAATACCTTCTGGTGTAATATTGGTTAATAAAATAACTTTCTTATCCTTATAAACAGTATAATGTAAAGTAATAACACCATGAACTTTTGCAAACATATCATCTGTTGGTAATGGTAATTCATACATGATACTTCCATCTTCATTTTTAGAAACTTGTTTTCCTAAAAACTCTCCTGATTTCATTTTAGGGTAATATTCAAAAGTCATTTTTTTATAAGCAAGCATATTATATTTACGAACTGATCGTTCTTTTACTCTAAAATCATTCTCATTTAAATATTCAAATACATAATTATCTTTCATATAATCACCCTATTTAAAAAGATACTCTCTTATATTATTAAACCCTTACAGAAACGAAAAAGTCAATAGGATCAATAATATTTTTAACAATTTTACTATTTTTTACTATCTAAATAGCATTTTTTAAAAATATATGTTATAATAACATACTATCAAGAAGAAGGAGTAAAATATAATGAAACAAGAACCAATTTATAAGCCATATGTCCCAACTATTAATTATCAAAGTGAATCAACAGATATTACAAGATACTGCTGTAGTTTTGTTCTAGAACATGATTTTCATAAAAATTCTACGATTGAAAATATTTTTCTATTAGAAAAAGCTATGGAAATATACTCATTTGAAAAAATAATAGGTTGGAAGAAGAGAAAAAAGGAAGAGATCAAGTTAGAAGATATAGAATCATGGATGACATTAGATGGAATCACACAAAAACTAGATTCACAAATTCCAACAGAAAAAGAAAAATACGACTTTTTTATCCAGTATATTTATAATATTATATATATTCTTGGTGAAATGAATAAAACCCATATGATAACAGATCAAGAACAACAATACCTAAAGCAAATTATTACCATTAAGAAAAATAATATAACTATCACTGAAATCATTCCCAATCCACAAATTCCAATTCATGAAATACCAAGTAAAATTATTAAAGTTTTAAAAAATATTTATATTGTTGAAAAAGATCCTATATTAAAGAAATAGGATCTTTTTTATTTATAAATGGTATTAGAATCAAATTTCTGTATAATAGCAAAAGCTTTTTGATTAATTTCTTTTATCCGATTTATTTTTCTTTTTTTAAACCATTTTGTATTAGTAAGTTCCCGCTGTAACTTTAAAGACTGTCTTAAATAATTAGATAATTTTAAGAAAGAACCATCTTGACCCACAATAGAATCGAAAAAATGGTAAATATCTTCAATTTGTCCTTCAAATCGTAAAACTTCTAAGGTAGATAAAAAAGTCTTATTTTCCATTAACTTTTTACAAACATAGGATTCTAAAAAATAACTATTAGAATGATAATTAGAATCAATAGAATATAATGTACTTTGAACAGTAGAATTTGAAATAGAATAATTAGATAATTGTTTAATAATATCAATAATCATTTCCGTTTGTTTAGTATTAATTACTTCTTCTAAAATTTCTTCTTCACCAGTTTTAACTAACTGCAAAGTAGTCTTATCAAAATAATGATAAACAATACCTGTTCTAACTAAAAAATGATGATTTTCAATCATTTCGTTTTGTAAAGAATTTACTGCATGATTAAATTCATGAACTAAATTGTCTAGTAATTGCATTAACCCTATATTTTTATAATTTTTTAAAACAATTCCTTTTACTACACGAATTTCTTGTTTTCTTTCCAATTTACTAAAATAATAAGCTTGATAGATTTGATCTTGCTGATCATCAATAATAATAGGAACGGTTGCAAAACATTTTTCTAATAATTGTTTAAAATTCGTTCCATATTTTAAAATAAATGCAGGAATCATAATATATAAAAGATGTGTAATATTATCAGGATAGTGATAAATAGAAGCTAAATGATTACTAAATTCTATTTCACTTTCTATCAGTTGATTAATAAATTCATTACTATATTTCATAAATATTCCTACTTTCCACTCTTATTCTTTAAAGAAGCTGGAATGATAATACCATCTCCATATTTATCAGAAATATGGTCCATGACTTCTTGAATCTTATCACTATGATAATCTTTTTCTACATCGAATAATGATATTTGCTTATGATTATTTTGTGTAAAATCAGATAAGCGAATACCAATTAAACGAAGTGGTTCCCTTTTCCATCCTTTTTCTAAAATTTCTAAAGAAGTTTGATAAATTTCAGCAGTAACATTCGTAGGATTGATCAATTTAATTTGATGAGAATAAGAAACAAAATCATTCGTTTTAAAGATTAAAGCAATCGTTTTTGCATAAAGTTTTTCCTTTCTAGCCTGCCTTCCTACCCGTTCAGCTTGTTTCATTAATACTTTTTTTAATTCAGAAAAAGTATCGATATCTTTCGGAAGAGTTTCGGTCGTACTAATACTTTTACTCTTACTATTTCTAGGTATTACTTCACTATAATCAATACCATTAGCATATTCATGCATCATATCTCCCTGACTTTTAAATCTTTTTCTTAAAAAATGTACATCTATATGAGCAAGATCACCAATAGTTCGAATTCCCATTTCCATTAAAGTTTTACTAGAAGATTTACCTACCATAAACAAATCTGTAACAGGAAGAGGCCACATTTTTTCCTCTATTTCATACTGAAATAAAGTATGAACTTTATTAGGCTTCTCAAAATCACTAGCCATTTTAGCACAAAGTTTATTATTGGCAATTCCTATATTAACAGTATAACCAAATTTTTGATAAATTTCATCTTTCATTTTATAAGCAAGTTGGATAGGATCTGGATATAATAGTTCAGTACCTGTCATATCTAAAAAACATTCATCAATCGAAAATCTTTCTATTTTATCCGTAAATAAACAAAAATATTCATATAATTTATTAGATTCTTTGTGATATAATTCATAATCTCCTTTAAATATCTTTAAACCAGGGCATTTTCTTCTAGCCATATATAAAGGTTCTGCCGTTACAACTCCCATTTTCTTAGCAACAGGACTTTTCGCAGTTACAATTCCTCTTCTAGCTTCTTCATCTCCACCAATAACAGAAGGAATAGTACGAATGTCAATCGGATAACCTTTCTTTAATAAGTCAACAGCAGTCCATGATAAAAAAGCATTATTAACATCAATATGAAATATTAATCTTTCTTTCATAGTACCACCCTTCTTTATTATAAATCAGAAAAAAATGAGAAACAATCGAACATCACTATTTTTTATAGTAAACAATCATAGCAGAAAAACAGTAAATCTGTTCTTCACTAAAAACACTAGCTGATACTTGATATTTAATATCAATAACTTCTAAAGTATCATCTAAAAAATCATTGATTGCATTTTCCAAATCCTTTTCATCCTCAAAATCAAAAAGTTTTACTTTCATAATATCACCAAAATAAATATAAAAGAAAAGAATAGCTAAAAAAATCGAAAAAAGTAGAATTCCACATATCCTACTTTTCTACATTTTATAAATTTAATGTCATAATTTCTTCAACAGTTAAGTTCGTATATTTTAAAATTTTATCAATTGGTTCCCTATTTTTTAACATCGCTTGTGCTATTTCAATACTTCTTTTTCTCACGCCTTCATCATATCCGGTTTCTCTCATATCTTCTAAATCCCATTTATGTGCTTCTTCCTTATCATAGTATCCTACAAAGTTTGGATCTTTTGATAAATCCTCTACTTTCCTAATTGCTGCCATATACTTCTCATCCCCTTTAAACTGATCTATCATTTCTTCTATTTTCTTGCTCATTAATAATTTTACTACTTTTTGTATTTCACTATCTTTATTATACTTTTCGTTAACTATATTTTCAAGTATTAAATGATATGAATCATACATTTCTGTTTCTATCGTTCCTTCTTCATCTCTTAGTTTAAAGTGTAATATTGATTTCTTAGTTTGATATTTATTAAAATAATCTAAGTTTATTAAGATTACTGTTGGATATCGTTTAGTACTAATTGGTATACTTTCTGATATTACTGAAAAGGCATAACTTGTATTCTTTTCAAAAATATGATTATTTGGATATTGATTCATTTCTAATATTAATTGATTATGATATCTGCTTCTTTTTTCTTTTCTTTTAGATTTTTCTTTACTAATTCTCCTCCTTGATAGTTGGCATTTTTTAGTAAATTTTCTTCGATTCCTGTGATTTCATGTAAAAAAGATGCTACCATACTTCTTGCTTCAATACTTCGAAACAAGAATTTAAACATAGCATCATTTAACATATTAATCGTTTCTAACTGCATTTTTTCCCTCCTTCAAAATTGAATCTTTCAACTTACAAAGGATACCATAACAGAAAGATAAATAACTGTAAAATCACCTATTTTTTATATTGATAATAAAAGAAAAAGGAATTTTTTATTTTCCCTAACGAAATTTAAAAAATCCCTTTATTGATACGATTCAAAAAACTTTTTTACAAGTTTTTTTTATTTTATATTATTTTACAACAATATTAACAATCTTTCCTTTAATTACAATTACTTTTACAATTTCTTTTCCCTCTAAATGTTTAATAACATTAGCTTCTTTCATTGCTTGTTCTTGAATCATTTCATCACTATCATCCATATGAACATGAATAGTAGCTCTTACCTTTCCATTTACTTGAACTGCAATCTCTTTTTCAGAGTCTATTAATTTATCATCATCATAACTTGGCCAACTAGATTCACAGATTGGATTACCAAGCATATATCTTTCATTTAATTCTTCTGTAATATGTGGAGCAATTGGATTAAAAAGCATCAAATAGGTACGATAATCTAATCGAGAAATAGAATCCATCTTTTCCATTTTATTTAATAAAATCATTAATGCCGATACTGCTGTATTAAATTTAAGTTCATCCATATCTTCTGTAACTTTCTTAATCGTTTTATGAATATCCTTTTCCAATTCTTTAGAATAACTATTAGATTGATTTAAGTGTTCTCCTAAACGAATAACTTTATCAATAAATCTCTTACATCCATTTAATCCTTGTTCACTCCAAGTAGCCTCTTTTTCATAATCACCAATAAACATTTCATAAGTACGCAATACATCAGCACCAAGGGTTGCTACAATATCGTCTGGATTGATAACATTACCAAGACTTTTACTCATCTTGACGCCACCTTCACCTAAAATCATGCCATGACTAGCACGAACTTTAAATGGTTCTTTATTAGGAACTAGATGATTATTATATAGGAACTGATTCCAAAATCTTGCATAAAGTAAATGTCTAGTAGCATGTTCCATACCACCATTATACCAATCTACTTTTCC
>CANQKN010000005.1 GCA_947624515.1 uncultured Bacilli bacterium | reverse complement strand
TAACAGTTTTTAGTTTTTGAGTGTTTTCTCTTTTTTTATATAATTTTTTATTTTCCCACATCTAGTTTACTACATCAAAGTAAATGTATAATTTGACAAGGACCTCTTTTTTTGGTAGAATAATGAATTGTCCCGTGTATAAGAGGTGTTAAAATGTTTTATAATGAGACAAAGACAATGGAACTAGTGGAAGAGGATCCGTCCCTGGTATTTGAACTAATTAAAGAGGATCATATCGAATTTGTTGATATGTTACTAAAAAAGAAAAAAGTAGATATCAATATTTGCGATGAAGCAGGAAATAATATTCTAGTAAGATTATTAAAATGTGGTGCTTATGATACAGTACTTTATCATATGAGCAATAAAGATTGGGATGTTAACCACCAAAACTTAGATGGAAACACATTTGCTCACATTCTAGTATCTATGAACTATGTAAATGTTATTGATATTATTTCAAAATTAAGAAAGAATAAAGATTTTTTACCAAATATAAAAAATAATAATGGGGAGACAATTTTAGATAAATCTATTAACGAAAATTATATTTATACAACTGTTAAAATTTTGGAAGATTCTAGATTTAATAATATTGATGTAGTATCCTTTAAACATTTATATGATACTTATATCAAAAGTAATAAATACGGGAAATATTCAAAATTAACAAATCTAGAGATTATTATTAACAATTTAACAGAAAAAGAATTACTTCCAAGAATGCAAAAATTAATTGAATTTATAAAAAATAATTTTGAACTTATTAAACAGGAAGTATTGAATAGTCAAAAATCAACAAAAATAGATTTTATCATTAATGATGTCTTACAAGAAAGCAATGCTTAATGCATTGTTTTTGTTTGAATTGTAGCAAGTTTATTATATAATATGGATGTAAGGAAGTGGTATGATGCAATTACCAAATTATAAGGAAGCAAAGGTAAGAAACAAAGAACAAGTGATTCGTGAAGAATATAAATTTGATTCTAGTTTAAAAAATATTGGTGTAGGAAAAACTTATCATGTCAAAACCTATGGTTGTCAAATGAATGAACATGATAGTGAAAATATAAAAGCTCTATTAGAAGAATTAGGTTTTCAAGAAGAAAATGATTATGAAAAAGCAGATTTAGTATTATTAAACACTTGTAGTATTCGTGAAAATGCTCATAATAAAGCTTTTGGAATGTTAGGGAGATTGAAACATTTAAAGGAAGAAAATAAAGATTTAATTATTGGCCTTTGTGGATGCATGGCTCAAGAAGAAGGTGTTATAGAAGATATCCTTCATAAATACAAGTTTGTGAATTTTGTGTTTGGAACTCATAATTTGCATAGTCTTCCTAATTTATTAAGTAAGAATTTAAAAAGTAATCATCAGGAAATTGAAGTATATAGTAAGGAAGGTAATTTAATAGAGGGACTTCCTGTAAAACGAGCTAATTCTTATAAAGCTTTTGTAAATATTATTTATGGTTGTGATAAATTTTGTACTTACTGTATCGTTCCTTATACTAGAGGAAAGCAAAGAAGTAGAAAAAAAGAAGATATTTTAAAAGAAGTAGAAACTTTAGTAAGAGAAGGATATCAGGAAGTAACTTTACTTGGACAGAATGTAAATGCCTATGGTAAAGACTTTGATTATGATTATAGGATGGAAAACTTATTAGAAGATGTAGCCAAAACAGGGATACCACGCGTTCGTTTCATGACTAGTCATCCTTGGGATTTTACGGATCAGATGATTGAAGTTATTGCCAAATATCCAAATGTTATGCCAAGTGTTCATTTACCTGTACAATCTGGATCTAGTCGTATTTTAAAGTTAATGGGAAGGCGTTATACGAAAGAAAGTTATTTAGAGTTGTTTCATAAGATTAAAGATACAATTCCTAATGTTAGTATTTCAACTGATATTATTGTTGGTTTTCCTGGAGAGACTGAAGAAGATTTTATGGAAACTCTTTCTTTAGTAGAAGAATGTCAGTTTGATAATGCTTTTACTTTTATTTATTCTCCTCGTGAAAATACACCTGCTAGTAAATTAGAAGATAATGTTTCTTTAGAAGAAAAAGAAAAGAGATTATATCGTTTAAATGAAATTGTAAATCACTATTTTTTAGTCAATAATCAGAAATGGATAGGGAAAGTAGTTCCTGTTTTAGTAGAAGGAATCAATACAAATGGGAAAGATGGTCTATATGGCTACACAGATACCAATAAATTGATTAATTTTATGGGGGATCCATCTTTAACCGGAAAAATCGTTTCTATCAAAGTAACGGATGCGAAAACTTGGAGTTTGGATGGAGAACTATATGAATGATTCTGTTATAGAAAAGGTAGAAGAAATTGTTTCTATAATCAAAAATAGTGAAGAGTATCAGCAATATCTTATGTTAAAAGAAAAAATGAAAAAGAATAAGAAAGCCACTACTTTAATAGAACAGATTAAAAAGATTCAGAAGGAATTAGTTAAAAAAGAAGCCAGTAAAATGGATACTAGTGAATTAGAAACAGAATATTTTCATCTTTTAGAGATGTTAAATCAAATTCCTTTATATGTAGATTTTAAACATACACAAAGTAATTTAAATGAAATCTATCAAACCATTAAAGAACGATTTGATGATTACTTTGATCAAGTTTTTAATTAGGAGTATAAGATGGTAGAAGAAGTAGAATATTATATCGATCAAATTTTAAAGAAACAGTTATTAGATTTTGGCATTCATCATAATCAAATAATTTTAGAAAATGTTCGTCATCAAATTTATTCTTTATTATCTCATTGGAATGAAGAAGAAATAAGAAATACGATTTTATTAACAGGATTAGAAGAAGGTAGTTATTATTTGCCAGAGGCTAATAACCTTATTCGCAGTTTTGTGGTTGTAGCTATTCGCAATAGTTATATTGAATCGGCTGGTTCTATTTTTTATCAACAATATGGATTTGAAAAACAAATTTTTGATTATGAAGATGAAACTAAGAATATCAAAAATGAGATGAAGATGATTACTTCTCGTGCAATACAGTATTTTAAAGAATTAGATTTTACTTCTTTATCAACACAAATTCATTTAAAAAAAGAAGAAGACTATTATCTAAATATTTTAACCAAGTATCCGGATAGTTATCAAGTATTAAAAAGACTAGCAAATACTAAGAAAAATGAGGAATATTTTGAAAAACTAAAAGTAACGAAGTGTAGTAATATTTGCATTCAAGGTATGAATACTACTAGTGAAAGAAAGATGACAGTAACAGAAGATGGTTATAGCAAAGAAATTGGTTTGGAATTAACAAAAGCGCTTCAAGCTTATCTACAGTATAATCGCCCTTTTGTTACTCATTCTTTTAAATATATTACGAGAAATTTTGAAAAGTTATTAAGAGTTCTTCAATGTTTACTAGAAAATGATTTAATCTATGTCAGTAGTAATTATTATATTTCTAATGGTTATGTAGCAAAGAGAAAAAAATTACGAAGAGTTCCTCATACAGATCAAGAGAGAAAATTAGATTTTATAGACATGACAGGTCTTTCTAAAAGACATGCTAAAGTAATCAATATAGCTAGAAAAGAGCAACTTATTTAGTATGATTTGAAAATAATAAATCAGAATGCTGAGGTATTTTGTATAAAAAATATAGAAAAAATTTATAAATTAAACTTATCAAAATTAGAAGGGGGATTAAAGTTGTTAGAATTAAAAGTAGATAATCAAATTATTAATTATACTAAAATATATAATGAAGATTACATTTCTATTACTGATATGCTGAAATCAAAAGATGGGGATTTTTTTGTATCAGATTGGCTCAGGAATAGAAATACTATTGAATTTTTAGGAATTTGGGAAGAACTTCATAATCCTAATTTTAATTATGGCGAATTCGCCATAATTAAAAGTCAAGCTGGTTTAAATAGTTATAAAATTAGCGTTAAAGAATGGACGAGTAAAACAAATGCAATTGGTATAATATCCAAGGCTGGAAGATATGGAGGAACATACGCTCATAAGGATATTGCTTTTGAATTTGGAATGTGGATTAGTCCCAAATTTAAACTACTGTTAATTAAAGAATTTGAGAGACTAAAACAAGAAGAACAAAAACAATTAGGATGGAATGCTAAAAGAGAATTATCTAAAATTAATTATAAAATTCATACGAATGCAATTAAAAATAATTTAATACCAAAAGAATTAAGTAAAGAACAAATAAACTTTATTTACGCAGAAGAAGCAGATGTGCTGAATATGGCTTTATTCGGTATGACAGCAAAAGAATGGAGAGAAGAAAATTCTAACTTAAATGGTAATATAAGAGATTATGCTTCTATAGATGAACTTATATGTTTAGCAAATTTAGAAAATTTAAATTCAGTATTTATCAATGATGGATTAACTCAAGCAGAAAGACTCGAAAGATTAAATAAAATTGCTATTTCACAAATGAAGATTTTATCAGAATGCAATATGAAGTATTTAGATAGTAAAGAAAATACAAAATAAAAATAATTATATCATTGGATAGCAGTTATTTATCAAATATTAAATTTAATAAATGCTAAGTGGTTAAAATACTAGAATGCAAGGAATACCTGCAAGAATAGAACTTACTGATGAATACAAAAATGCATTAGATTTTACTAAAAAAAGACATCATATTGATAATATGATATCTTAAAAAATATTTTTAATGATAACGATAAACGTTTTTTTTATTATTGCATTATGCTTTTTAAAAAAGTAGTTAATTCTTGATACTCTTTTCCTAATGTTAATTTTTGGGTAACATCAAAACTTTGTATTCCTACAATGGTATTTTCGATTTCCTTTACAGTATTAGAATCTAAAGAAAGATTTTGATTTTTGATATGAATCCTAACATAAGCAAGTTCTGTACCTTCATAAACATAAATAACTTCATAATCGGAGTTTTCTTTTTTATGGATAGTATATCCAAATTGATCTTTGGTGCTATCTATCATTTGATTAAATAAGGTTACAATTGTTTCCTTGTTCATTTTTTCAAGTGATAAATCTTTTAAGTCTGCTACTGTAATTTTCTGTTTGAATTGCTTATCAGATAGGTAATGATAAAGGTTTGTTAAATCGTTATCAATTTCTGGAACATAAGAGCCAACTTCCAAAAAAGGATGTACGGAATTCATAAAATCATCTATTTCCTCATTGGTTCTTTCTTCATTTTTGATAATCCCACTGTAATCGATATTTTGTCTCTTTTTTATCATTTCCTGTTCATATAAAGTATCAAGATTGAATCCATTAATCGTATAAGTATTTTTTCCCTTATAGTTAGGATTATCACTATAAGACATCGCTAAATAAATAATTCCATCCTCAGTTTCGATACTAGCCTGTTTACTACGATTAGGACTATAATAATAACGACAATATTCATCTGCTTTTTCTTTCTTTAAACTAATAAGATTATCATAATTGTTGCAGGTATAAATGGAATAAAGAATACTATCATATCTTACTTCTCCAGACTGTTCTTGCCATTTATGAAAATAGAAAAAAGGTTCTTTATGAGTATCTAAAACACAAAAGATATCAACTCCAAACATACCTATTAATAACAGTAATAGAATACTTAAATATCTTATTTTAAACTTTTTCTCAACTATCATTGGTAAATAGCATATCATACTAGTAATTAAGAGTAATAAGATGACTTTATTAGAAATTATTAAGTTACTGCTAAAAACCATAAATAGTAACAGTATTCCTATAACAATAGAAATCAATAAAATCCGATCTTTTTTTCTTTTTTCTTGCATCGTTTCTAAATTTTTCATTAAAATATCATCCACCTTTTCTAACATTTCTTTTTGATTGATTTTTTCTCCATTTAGTAATTCACCGATACTGATATGAAAATAGTCAGCAATGGGACGTAGTAAAGAAATATCAGGACATCCTAATCCTCGTTCCCATTTTGATACAGCTTGAGTAGTTACCGATAATATATCTGCTAATTCTTTTTGAGTAATTTGTTTTTCTTTTCTTAATTCATAAATAAATTTTCCTATTTTTTCATAATCCATTTTTTTCCCTCCTTTCCATCTCAATTTATCATTAGCTTCTTGAAAAAACAATCAACTCTTCGTTTAGTAAAAAAGGTAAATTTTTAGTTGATAGTAATATTGTATCTAAAACTTTATTTTTGTAAACATTTTACCTAGTTAGCATACATTAAACTAGAGGAGGGATATTATGGCTAATACGAGAGAAATTGTAACAAAGGCGGTTGTTGGAAAAGGAAAAAAGACATTTACTACGACCAAAGCAATAACTCCTGAATGCGTTCCAACAACGATATTAGGATGTTGGGTTATTAATCATAACTTTAAAGGATATCGAAAAGGTAATAAAATAAATATCGAAGGTAGCTATGATGTGAATATCTGGTATTCTTGTTCAGGTGATACGAAAACAGAGGTTGTTCGTGAAACTACAAATTATAATGAAGAGGTAAATGTACCAACATCTGCAGTAAATGATAGTGATATTACGAATGAAGATGTAATTATTCGTAGTTTGAAACAACCATCATGTACTAGAGCTGAAATTGTAGATGGTAAAATTGAATATACTGTTCAAAAGGAATTAGGCGTTGAAATCGTTGGTGATGTCAAAGTAAAGATTGCTTATGACGAAGAAGAAGATCCATGGGAAGTTATTGCCGATGATGTCGATGATAGTGATATCCAAAACGCAGAACAACAAATTGAACAAGAAGTGAACGAAGAGTATCTAGATTAGCTAGATGCTTTTTTTAATAGATTTTTTCATTTCTACATAGAATGAATTAGGTGATTATATGGAATATGCTGCAAATAAACCTTATCCAAAGGTAGAAGTGAAAGCAAAAAATCTTTTTTATGCTCAATTATTATCAGAAGATTATGCTGGTATGATTAGTGAATCAACTGCAGTCTATCAGTATGTTTATCAAAAAATGGTCAAATTTCAAAGTAATCAGTTATTTTCTGATGTATTATTAAAAATAGCGATTGTTGAAATGAAACATCTAGCATTACTAGGTGAAACGATTACTTTATTAGGACTAGAACCTAAATATCAGTTTGTAGATTCTTACAATCAGCTCATTAATTGGAATAGTAGTTTTATCAACTATGATACTAATATTAGAGAAATGTTAAGATATAATATTCGATTGGAACAAAATACTATTTTAAATTATCAACGACATATAGCCATGATTGATGATCCTTATATTCGAAATTTACTAAATCGTATTATAGAAGATGAAGTTATACATATTCAATGTTTTCAGACATTATTAATAGAATCAGAAAAAAATAGTATCTGTTAACAAAAAAGAGTTGACAGTAATAAAAAACTTATGTATAATGGTTTTAGATTTAGAAATGGAGGGATATTATGGCAGTTAAATTAAGACTTACAAGAATGGGTGCTAAAAAAAGACCTAGTTATCGTATTGTAGCTAGTGATTCTAGACAAAAAAGAGATGGACAATACCTAGAATTAGTAGGAACTTATAATCCTATTGCTGATGAAACGAAAATTAATGAAGAAGTTGCTTTAAAATGGTTAAGAACTGGTGCACAACCTTCTGATACTGTTAGAAACTTATTTTCAAAGGCTGGAATCATGAAGAAATTCGCTGAAGAGAAAAAGGGTAAATAATTATGAGTTTAGTAGAGTTAACCGAATTTATCGTAAAATCGCTTGTTGTAAATAAGGATGATGTATCTGTAAAGGAATTTGAAAGTGATGAAGAGAACACTGTTTTAATTCAAGTTCTAGTAAATAGTGAGGATATGGGAAGAGTTATTGGAAAAGGTGGAAAACTAGCCAATGCTGTTAGAACTTTAGTACAAGCAAGCAGTTATATCAAAGATAATAAAAAAGTAAGAATCAATATCGATAGTTTTTAAGATCGAATTGATTTTTTATTTTGATAATATTTTGCTACTAACATCAAGAAAAAATAAAAAGAGTAATAAGTAAGTAAGCCATTTGGGAATATAGGAAATTAAGTAGTCAGTAATTGGTTTTAAAATATATAAAACTATAATTCCAGCTATTCCCCAAATATTAGCCATTTCTAAAGAAATGTATGGTCCAATGTGAAAACGATACTTTTCATAATTCCAAAATTCTTGATGAAAAATCCATTCAATCAAATAACCACCTAATAATTCTAATAATGTTAAAATGATCATACAAGAGAAATAGGTAATAAAGATCTTGAATAATTTCTTTTTGGTTAGTGGAATATGTTCAATGATAGAACCAATGATTAAAATACATACTACTCCAAATCCATAGACTGGTGTCCACCAACCATAAAGAATTCCACTGTTAAAATTAGGAACAAAAATGGTTTCTATAAGGTGTCCTAAAATCGAATAAAGGAAAAAATAATTGATATAGTACATCTAATCACCCTATATTATAATACCCAATATTTCAGCGTTTATAAGAGTATTATTGGATGAATGCCAATACAATTTCACGAATTTTTACTTTCTTTTTTTATTTCTCATTGAGTGATTTTTGAAAGTGTATTATAATACATATTAGGAGTGAAATAATAATGGAAGAATTAAAACATATTGGAATTATCATGGATGGAAATGGTAGATGGGCTAAAAAGAGAGGATTAAAAAGGAGTTTCGGTCATAAAGAAGGTTCAAAGACTTTAAAGAAACTTTGCTTACATCTTGCTGATGTAGGAATTCCTTATTTATCTGTATTTGCTTTTTCTACTGAAAATTTTAAAAGAAGTCAAGAAGAAGTTGACTATTTAATGGATTTGTTTATTGAAATGTTTCGAAAAGAATTTAAAGTTCTTGATGAAAAAGGAGTTAGGGTCATTTTTTCAGGTAGACAAGAACCATTACGACAAGATGTTTTAGATAGTATGGTAGACATTACAGAAAAAACAAAGAATAATACTAGATTGGTTCTTAATATTTGTTTGAATTATGGTGGTCATAGTGAAATTGTTGATACTACTAAAAAACTATGTCAAAAAGTTTTGGAAGGAACAATCAATATTGACGATATCAATGAAGAAATTTTTGAAAAGAATTTGTATCAAGAAATTCCACCCATCGATTTATTGATTCGTACTAGTGGTGAATATCGTATTAGTAATTTTATGCTATGGCAAATATCTTATAGTGAGTTCTATTTCACAAATACTTTGTTTCCAGATTTTAAAGAGGAAGAGCTTGATCAGATTATGGAAGCCTATTATCAAAGAGATAGAAAGTTTGGAGGAGTAAAGAATGAAAAATAGAATACTAAGTTCTCTTTTATTAGTACTAATCTTTATTCCTTTTATAGTAAAAGGTGGCTTGTTTTTTGCAGGATTGATTTTAATAGTTGGTTTAATTGCTTTTAAAGAATTATTTGATTTAAAATTAAAAGAAAAGAAATTAAGTTTGTTACTAGAAGTTCTTTCTTATTTAGCAGTTGGTTTTCTTATTTTAAATAATTATCAAAGTAAGGAATTAATGTTAGTGTTAGATTATCGTATTTTAACCTTTCTATTATTTATTTTTATGATTCCACTTGTGATAATTGGTAATAATGATAAATATAATTTACAGGATGCATTATATTTATTAGGAAGTGTTTTATTTATTGGATTATCTTTTAATTTAGTCATTTTAATTCGTAATTTTTCTATTCATCATTTTATTTATTTATTATTGATAACTTGTTTTACTGATATTTTTGCTTTTGCGACTGGTAAACTTATTGGAAAAATTAAATTGGCAGAAATCATATCTCCTAATAAAACTCTGGAAGGGTTTATTGGTGGATTAGTAATGGGTACTTTTATAGGTATTGTTTATTATGTTACTATGATTTCTAATAGTATTCCTTTTACTCAATTATTGATTATCACAATTACATTATCTACGGTAGGACAAATTGGAGATCTTATTTTTTCTCAAATTAAAAGATATTATCATAAAAAAGATTTCTCTCATTTTATTCCTGGTCATGGAGGAATTTTAGATTTATTTGATAGTATGATATTTGCTGTCATTACCATTATTTTATTTATGAATATTTTATAGGAGGACTTATGTTAAATTTAATTTACTTCGTTATTGTTTTAGGTATTATTGTGTTAGTTCATGAATTTGGACATTTTATCTTTGCTAAGATATTTGGTATCTATGTATATGAATTTGCGATTGGTATGGGACCTAAATTATTTTCTTGGAAAAGTAAAAAAGATGAAACGGTATATTCTATTCGAGCTATTCCCATTGGCGGATTTTGTTCTCTTGCTGGAGAGGATTTAGATAGTGATGATCAGGAAAAAATTCCTGAAAATAGACGCTTACAATCAAAACCAGTTTGGCAACGCTTTTTAGTAATGTTCTTCGGAGCAGGTAACAATTTTATTTTAGCTTTTTTATTATTATTAGTAATTGCTTTTGGATGGGGTGCTGTTTCTTCAAAACCAATTATTTCTGAGTTAGTGGAAAATAATCCAGCTGTACAAGCAGGATTGCAAGTAGGGGATACCATTCTAGAAATTAATGGTCATAAAGTAAAAACTAGTGATGATGTATCAATTTATTTGCAAGTTGAAGATAAGAGTAAACCAATTATTTTTACAGTAGAACGTAATGGAAAAACATTAGATTTTGATGTAGTTCCTAAAGAAGAGGAAGTAGATGGTAGCAAAATATATCGTGTCGGTATTGTTTCTCAGGGAGAAGTAGAAAGAGGATTTATGGCATCTGTTCGCTATGCATTTACGAAAATGGGATCTTTATTTCGACAAATGATGATTACTTTTAAAGGATTATTTACTGGTGGACTTTCTGTAAATCAATTAAGTGGACCGGTTGGTATTTATAATATTGTTGGTGATCAGGCCAAAGCAGGTTTTCAAAATATTTTATATTTGATTGCTTTACTTAGTATCAATGTTGGATTTATTAATTTGATTCCTTTTCCTGCGTTTGACGGTGGTAGAATTTTATTTTTAATTATTGAAAAGATAAAAGGAAGTCCTGTAAAACCAGAAACAGAAAATAAAATTCATACTATTGGATTTGTATTGTTGCTTGCTCTTATGATTTATATTACATTTAATGATATTTTAAAGCTATTCTAATATAAAAAAGATTGATAATTGAAATTATCAATCTTTTTCTTCTGTTTTAATAAAACCATTTGTTTTAAATTTGGAAATAATTTTATCTACGGATACACTGCCTTTAATTCTAGATGCTACTGTTTCTTCATTTCCATCGTGATAGAAGATCACTGTAGGAGTTCCGGTAATTCCTGTTTCTTGATAAAGACTTTGGTACTCATCTTCAGATAAATGATCAGTATTGATATACTTGATTTCTATTTGATAATCTTTGACTACTTGCTCAATTTTTGGCTTAAAATCAATACAGGCACTACACTCAGTTCTCATAATTTCTAATATAAAGGTTTCTTTTTCTTTTAATAATTGTTTATATTCTTGATAACTTATTTCTTGCATATAGTTTTTTTGGCAACCCGATACTGTTAAAATGGTTAATAAAATAATAGTTAATTTTATTATTTTTTTCATATTTTCACCTCATACTATTTCAGTATAACATAAAATTCTATTTTTTTTCTCTATTTTTTATGAACTTATGTTATAATTTAACTAGAATAGGGAGGGAGTATAATGATTCTTAGAAAACCGTATGCTTTTTTAATCAAATATTTCAAAAGAATAAATATATTATTACTTCTTCTTGTTGCCTTTGTATTTTATAAAGATTTACAAATATATCAGTTTGTAAAAGATTATTTAGCTACAGGAATTTATAATGCTACGATCGATCCTATTACGAATTATGCTAGTTTTTATACTTACTTTGCTTTTTTATGTATTTTTGCGATTTCTGCTATTTTAGCTTATTTGTTGCGCTATAAAGAAAAACCTTATATTAGTTATATTTTTATTTTATTAGCTAATCTTATTACTTTTCTTTTCTTTTTATATACCTCTCATTATTTTACCTATAATGCTTTAGAGGGTTATAATTTAGTTGCTATTAGAATTGTTAGAGATTTATTATTTATTTCTACACTTCCTTATTATCCTGTTCTTTTTATTCTTTTAATTCGTTCTTTGGGAATTGATTTAAAAAGTTTTGGATTTCAACAAGATAAAGAATTTGCTGAAATTAATGAATTAGATAGAGAAGAAGTAGAAGTTCAAGTTGGTTTTGATAAAGATCGTTATCTTAGAAAAATTAAATATCGTATTCGTTATTTAAAATATTTCTTTTTGGAACATAAATTTTCTCTATCTATTGTTTTTATCATTATGTTTGGTCTTTTGAGTTATAATTTTTATCATTATTTTTATGTAGATCATAGAATTTATTCTATGAATGAAGCTCTTCGTAGTAATAATTACCATATTACGATTCGAAATACTTATTTAACAGATAAAGATTATGCTGGTAAAGTTGTCTCTGAAAATGGTAGATATTTCGTGTTAGTGGATTTAAAAATTGATAATTTATTATCTGTTTCTAGAAATTTTGATATTGGTAAAGTTATGCTTTTTGTTGATAATGATTATTATTTTCCAACAACTAGATTTAACTCATATTTTTTAGATATGGGAAATCTATATGATGGTAGAAGTATTGCTCCTAAAGAGAGTGTTTCCTATCTTTTGATATATGAGATCAATAAACCGAGCGATCAAGCTAATTTTTTATTAAAATATCAAGATTTAACTAGTAGTGATAGTAAGCTAATTCGAGTTAAAATAAAAGTATTAGATATTAGTACTTTTAAAACAAAAGGAGAATATGCTTTTTCAGAGCAAGCAACGATTCCTATTAATGAAAATGAATCTGTTACTTTTCAATTTACTACTTCTGAAATTGTAGATTCTACCACTTATCGATATCAACGTTGTTCGCCTACTTCTTGTCCTATTTACGAAAGCACTATTACTGCCAAAGAAGGATATCAAATCTTATATTTAAAGGGTGATTATGGTGATTATTCTACCCAGCAGTTCTTATCTTTTTTAAGAAAATATGGACGGATTCGTTATCAAAAAGACGGAGAAACTTTAGAAGCTGATTTGAATTTTGCAGTTCAAGATTCTTATCAAGGAAATCATATTTATTTAACGATTCCTAAGCAAATAGCAGAAGCAGATTCTATTTCTATTATTTTTACGATTCGTACTTATCAATATATCTATCAATTAAAAGGAGGAAACTCATGAAAGTTTATTTAAAGAATATGAAGAAAAAAGATTTTTTAAAAATTATAATATTAGTTGGTGTAGGTTTTCTTCTATTATTTGGGGGAATTTTATCTTGGAATTTGTATTTTTCTAAATATCAAATCTTTCATCAACAGGAGAAAGCTTTTTTAGAAGCTGTTACTCGTTTTTATAGTTTAAACCCTCAATATTTACCTAAATTAAAAGAAACTAGGGAAATGACACTACAAGATTTATATGATGGAAACCATATTACTGATTTATATATTCCGAAAACGAAAAAATTATGTGATAGTAATAGTTGGGTGCGTGTCTATCAAAACGAAGATGGTGAGTATGAATATACTACTTATTTAAAATGTGGAAAATTTGAATCTAAAGTAGATCATACAGGACCTGAAATTACTTTGAATGGTAGTATTCAGTCTATTGTACCAATTGGCACTACTTATCAAGAATTAGGAGTTAAGAGTGTAGTAGATCAAGAAGATGGAAAAATAGATTCTGAAAAGGTAATCATCGATTCTAGTAAAGTGGATACTTCTAAGGTAGGAAGTTACCCTGTTACTTATACTGTTTATGATCAAATGTATAATAAAACCGTAGTTACTAGAAATGTGATTGTTGCTTATAACTTAACAGAGATTGTTAGAAATGCAACGGATGATACTAATTATTATAAGGGAGGTTCGGCAAATAATTTTTTACTATTCTCAGGAATGTTATGGAGAATTGTGAAAGTTAATGAAGATGGCAGTATTAAAATGATTAGTGAAGAAGCTATTACGAATTTAAGAGCTGACTATGATCATTATCAAAATTCTAATGTTGATGAATGGTTACAAAATGTATTTTATCCTGCTTTACATAATCCAGATAATTATTTAATCAACAGTACTTATTGTGTTGGTAATATTCAATCTATGACCGATTATGGTGATGAGTGTAGTGAAACTATCACTTCTAAAATTGGTTTATTAAATATTAGTGATTATGTAAATACTTTTCAAGGGGAAGATAGTTCTATTTTTGCTACAAGTTTTCTACTTTCTCATAAAATAGGAAATAATTATGCCGACGCTGGAATTGGAGCAGATACTACTGGAAGTGGTGTTCCTACTGGAATATTAGCTCCTATTCGTCCTGTTATAACTTTACGAAGTGATTTATATTTATTAACTGGTGATGGTAGTCTTAATAATCCCTATAAATTAGATGATTATCAATATGGAAATGCTAATGATACAATTAATACTAGATTGATTGGAGAATATTTAACATATTCTGGATTAACTTTTAGAATTATCGGTGTTGACTCTAATCAAAATGTAAAAGTGATTATGGCTTATCCTTGGACGGTTCAGCCTAATAATCAATTGGTTCAAGTTGATGTTTCTCAATTTGAAAATACTAAATTTAAAGTATCTGATTCTCAAAGTATTGCTTATTTTTTAAATCATGATTATTTAGATTATATTAATACGAATGCTATTGTAGATACAGAATATGAAATACCTACTAATACTATTGGTAAGAAATACTATGAATATGAAACAGAAAAAGTTACAGCTAAGATTTTGTTACCAGTTAGTTATGAACTATTTTCTGCATCAGGTAATCAAAGTATTAATCGTACCAGTAGTTTCTTATATCTTGATCAATCTTCTAATGAAGAATTACTTTATATGGTTAATGGCGTAAATGGTAAGATGTTTGAGTTAAATAAAAATGAATTTAATCTTTATTCGATTCGTGCTGTATTAACTTTAAAGGGAACTTTAAAAATTACATCAGGAAATGGAACTGTAAATAAACCATATTTAGTAAAATAGTAAATGCAGGGGAAAGTTATGAAGTGGAAAAAAAAGCAAATTAATTATTTTTGTTTCATTGTAGTAGGAATTATTATAATTGGCGGAATTTTTTTATATTCTATATTACATCCTAAAAAAGTTATAGAGATGACTTTAGATTTTGAAAGTAGAGTAGAGCAATTAGCTAATTTTGATAGTGAAAATTATTATAAAATAGGTTGGCTACAAGTACAGGGTACAAATATTGATGTTCCTATTTTAGATGCTACTGCTAGTAATGATAGCTTAGCTTATTCTTTTGGATGGCGAAGTCCTTCTTATACAACAGGTGAGAATAGAGAAGTTTTATTAGGACACAATGTTTTAAATGTTTCTTCTACACCAATGTCTTCTAATGATAATTTAAGAGATTTTGAAGCATTAATGTCTTATAGTTATTATGATTTTGCAAAAGATAATTTATATATTCAATATACAAAAGATGGAAAAGATGAACTTTATTTGATTTATGCAATTGGGTTTTATGATTATACTTTTGATTCTTCAGAAAGTTTTTCTGATTCTAAACAGATTAAACAATATATTCAAAAGGTACGCAATAATAGTATTTATCGTTATAATGTTGATGTATCAGAACAAGATACTTTATTAACGGTAAAAACTTGTACTAGATATTTTGGTGTAAATGAAAAACAACAGTTTATTATTGATGCTAGAAAAGTAAGAGATGGTGAAGAAATTTTAAAATATTCGGTATTAAAAACGGAACTTTTTGATGAATTGATTTCATCTTCTTATGAAATCGATTAAAAAAGATTTAAATTAGGAAAAAAGTGTGATATACTTATTTAGAATATAGAGGTGCGTATGAAAAAAATTAAGCGTAATATGTTATTTTTTATATTATTGATGGGTATTTTTCCTATTTATGCTCATGCACAAACGGTGCAGTTTACTCTATGCTTTGGAGAAAATGGTGCTTATAGTATTACTTATGATGATAGTGTAGCAACTGAGGTAACAAAAGAAAAAATTGATTATCAAGCAGTAGTAGATGGACATATTCCTTATCCAGATGGTATTAGTAATTCTGAAAAAAAACAATATGAATTTACTGTTTCTGGACTAGCTAGTAAATGTTATCAAAGTGGTGAAGAGATTACTTTTTGTCCAAGTAATGCTGATCTTGATAAATACAATATTATAGAAACTTATCTTTCTAATAGTGATAGTGGAATATCTGATAAGATTACTTTTCAGTTTAATGATGCAGCAGGTAATTTTACAATTAATATAAAAGATGTGTTTCATGATGAATTATATGTGAGATATGTTTATGGGAATCGAGTATCCAATATAAAAGAAGGCTTAGATGCTTCTCATTTTGCTGGTCAATTTTTAACTAGAAATGCTAATGGAACTTATAGTATTTCTGGTGTTGCTGGTAGAACATCCATTACTTTGGAATTTTATATTAAAAAAGCTGGCGGTTGTAGTGGTTCTTATATTGGATATATTTCTTTTGAAACACCAAATCCTTACGACTATGAAGTAGATAATCCTGCTCTTACTAATCCTGATTCTTATGGATGTACTGCAGTAAAAAATTATCGTCCTGCCGGAATGACAAGAACAGATGATTTACAACAGTTGGAATCAGTTAAAAAAACTTATATTCATGAATGCTATAGTAATGCCAAAATTACCTATGGTGAAAAATTAGAATTAGCTTCTCAAATTCAACAGAAATTAACTCATTTGCAAGAAATGTTTTCTAGTTATACAGGATCTGTGGCTACGGGAAGTAAAATTTGTACAGACCAGTATTCTAGTGGCAGTAAAATTACCTATTCTAGTGCTGGCAGCTATTGGGCTATGACTTGTTGGGAATCATATACTGCTCAAGGAGATACTCCAAAATTGGTAAAAGCAGGGGATGGTTTTAGTTACCAAACTAATTATTCTGTTACTAGAACTTGTGCTATTAGTCAAATTGCTAAGCCAACTAAAAAAGCTCAATGTGTAACTAGCATTTCTCATAATTGTTCTTGGATTGAAAAAAGTGGAACTAAATCTGGAAACGATGCAGGTCCTACCGAAGAATTTGATAACTGTATTTATTCTTGTGATGGTGGTATCTATTCTCAAAGCTGTATTAATTCATGTTATTCTCAAGTATATCAAAATAGTCGTGATATTAGTTTCGTAGATAAATTTGTTACGACTACTAGAGGAACAAAAACTAAATTTGTTTCTTCTGTTACTTTTTCAGGTCCTAATACTGGATATGGTTGTACTACTGATCATGGCCGCCCAGGTAGAATTACCCAGTATTGTGAAAATGGTGTTTGTGATAGTGCATGTTTTAGTACATGGTGTGGTAATAATGGTGGACAGTGTACTTTCAATGTATACAAAGGTCCTGCTGGTTGTAGTGATAATCCAGAAGCAGAATATCAAGCTGCTTTAAACGCTTCAGAAGCTGAACTAAATCGTTTGAAAGCAAAACAAACTGAAGTAATACCAACTGGTAATTATACTTATCAAATTACAGACTCTTATTTAAAAACGGAAGGTGGACAACCTTATGTATTTACGGTAAATAGTCAAAGTAATCCTATAGTCCAAGTTTCTTCTTCTCAATCGACAGTTAGTTCTTCTAATGCTACTGCCAATCTTGGAAATAGTGGAGGAAGGCAAGCTGGTTATAATCCTTCTGTAACTGTAAAAGCTAATATTACAGTAAATTTACCACTTTCTTATATTGATAGAGTTAATGGTGATGCTGTTTATAAAACATCAACTGATTCTAAACAAGCATATCGTGCTAATCATCTTCAAAACCGTTTAGAAGTAGTAGATCAATTTGATGCTGTTAAATATTATAATCAAAATGAACGCAAGTATTATACTAGTATTTGGAGTAGTAATATTAATACCATTGTCGTAGATGGCAAAGTTCAATTACTTAGAAATTCTGATTATAATATCAAAGTAAAAAGTTCTAATGTTGGTGCTGGATCTTTTGGTTCAGATATTGATTGTTACTATGGTGTATATAATAATTTTTATTGTGAGGATCCAGAAGATTGTCCAGAAACACCTAATTCAGGTGGTCCTAATTCAGGAGGCCCTAATTCAGGAAATTCTAATTTAGATCCTACAGGAATTCAATGGATTTATCGTGTAATTGATTTGGAAGATGTCTTTCCTAATGATCGTAATCCAAGATGGAATTGGACAGGTACCTTAAATCGTAGTAATAGTACTTATACTGGTGCTGCTAGATTTGCAAAAGATACTTATCTAAAATATAATATCGATCCAATTGCTTTAACTAATGAAATTGAAACAAAGGGATATACTATTTATAATGTAAAAACTGATGCTTCTGAAGTAGATTATGAATTTGTTCTTACCACGGAAAATTTAAGAAATATTCGTGCCTATAACAAAAATGTCTATGATTATAATGGTGATGGCTATCATAATTATGCAGACTATAATATGAGTTGTTACACTAATAGTAGTGGAAAAGAAATTTGTACAAGTAGATTTATGGATAATATTAATGGCAATTCTGGTACTGAAGCAAGTTCTAATTTTATTACTTATAGTGTTCCAGGATTTACTATTGATGCTAGAAAAGATATTGCCGGATGTAACAATAGTAAGAGTGGTAGTTGTGTTGATGTTAAGTAGGAGGTCATTATGAGTAAAGGAATGGTTATTGTTGGAATTATTATATTAGGGGTATTAACCTTAGGGGTTGTCAACATTATTCAGAATTATCAAAGTGGTAGTGAATTAGATTATTATCTTTTAGAAGAAACTACTGAAGCTGCTATGATTGATGCAGTTGATTTAGGTTATTATCGTATTAGTGGTGGAATTTTAAGAGTAGATCGTGAAAAATTTTTAGAAAGTTTTGTAAGAAGATTTGCTGAAAGTGTAAATAGAGATCGAAATTATAAAGTTAGAATTTTAGATTTTAACGAAACACCACCAAAAGTTAGTATTCAGGTGGGTTCTAGTACAGTAGCAACTTTTGCAGGTGATGATTTTGATATTGTTCATAAAATAGATGCTATTTTAGAGACAAAATATTATGAAGATCGTTTACTTGGAGAAGTAGAATAGAGAAATTGAAAGGGAGGAAATAAAATGAAAGGTAATTTTTCTATGAGTATTAAAAAGTTCTTTACGAATAAGAACACTGTTACTATAGTAGGTGTGCTTCTTGCTATAGTGATTCTATATGTTGGATATAATTATCGTATTAAAGCGGCTATTAATCCAATTACAGTTCCATATGCAAGACAGACAATTAATCCAAAAACAAAAATCACAAGTGATATGATTGGTAGTATTCAAGTACCACCAGCAATGATAGCAGGAAAAGCTATTACTGAAGTATCACAAATTGTTGGAAAATATGTACGTGCAGATACGATTATTCCACAGGGAAGTTTATTCTATAATGATGTTGTTGTTTCTGCTAGTGATCTACCAGATTCTATTATTTATAATTATCCAGATGGATATGTACTAGTTAATATGCCTGTTACAACACAAAGTTCTTATGGTAATAAGATTTACCCAGGAAATTATATTAATATTTATTTAAAGGCTAATAATAAAATTGATGAAGAAAATATTACCAGTGCAACCGAAGATAAAATCATGGTAGGAATGCTATTAGAAAATGTCAAAGTATTAGATGTACAAGATGCAAATGGTGATTATGTATTTGAAAATCTAGAAGAGAAAAAGACACCTGCACAAATTATTTTTGCAGTACCAGAAGAATATCATATCTTACTTCGTAAAGCAATGTATTTAAGAACTTATGAAGTTACATTAATACCAGTACCAACAGCTGAAAGCTTAAAAGAAAATCCTGGTGAAGTAAGAGTTAGTAGTGAAGCAATTAAAGACTTTATTAATAAAGTTACTGTTTGGGATGAATCTATTCCTGATCCAGGAACAAATGTAAATACCGTACAATAAAAAAGAATAAAAGTAGTAATCAATAAAAGGGGAAATCATTATGAAAGAAAATATGTTTGAACAATTAGATTTTGGTGCCTTTAAAGAATATATTGATAATGATGATATTACAGATATTTCTTATACAAATAATGGACAAATATGGATTCGTTCTTTGGAAAAAGGTTCTTATCGTGTTGAAAATCCTAACATTAATAATGCAGTTGTAGAAAAGTTAGCATTTCAATGTTCTAATGTAATGGGTACTACTTTTAATAATGCCAATCCCTTTTTAGATGCAGAAAGTCCTGAACTTCGTATGAATTTTGTGCATGAGTCTATTGCTACTAATGGAATTGCTTTAGTTATTCGTAAAACTCCTGCTAAGATTCGTTTAAAAGAAGAGACTTTATTGCAGGAAGATTATGTAACAAAAGATATTCATGACTTTTTGATTAAATGTGTTTTAGGACACTGTAATATTATTGTTTGTGGTGAAACTGGTAGTGGTAAAACAGAGTTTGTAAAGTATTTAGCTAGTCATACCAAAGAAGATGAAAAGTTAATTACGATTGAGGATACTTTGGAACTACATTTGGATCGTATTTATCCACATCGTGATATTGTAGCAATGAAGACCAATAATATTGCATCTTACTCCGATGTATTAGTTACTTGTATGAGACAAAATCCAAAATGGATTTTACTTTCAGAAGTTCGTAGTGCAGAAGCTGTTAGTGCTGTACGTAACTCTATCTCATCTGGACATAATATTTTATCTACGATCCACTCTGATAAAGCTAGTGCTATTCCACATAGAATGTATTCCTTAATGGAAACAGATATTGATGTAGAACAGTTTTTAAATACCATTTATCGATATGTTCAATTGGGTGTTCATATTAAAGCTTACTATAGTCCAAAATATGGAAAGTTTCATCGAGAAATAGATGAAATTACAGAATTTTATATTGATGAAGAAACCAATAAACCAATTTATAATGTTATTTATCAAAAAACAATGACAGGAAAGGTGATTAAGAAAAATCCGAGTCGTCATTTAATGGATTATTTATTAGGACAAAATATTGATTTAAATGGAACTGCTTTTGGAGATGATTCTAGTTCTGATGGAGAAATTAATTTGGATAAGATAGTAGAAGAGCAACAAAAATATTCTGATACATCAGTACAACAAACGAATCCTTCTACTATGAATCCATCAACAATAGAGGTATTAGGTAATCATCAATCTCATTCTACTGTCATTCCAGCTATTCCAATATCTCCAAAATCACCTACCAATCTAGCTAGTTCATCATCAACTATATCTAATCCATCGCCATCTACATTTAATACACCATCTACGATACCTAAGGCAAGTACTAACACTACTGTTCATATTCCGATCAATTCCAATCAAAATATCAGTTCATAAAGGAGGTAACCTATGGAATTAATTATATTATTAGCAATTGCATTATTTGTGATATTATATCGTCAATATCGGGGACAAAATGTATATAAATTTATTACTGAACAAGCGGGTGTGATTTATGATAAATTTGCTCCTTATTCCTTTAAAGTAGTAAGAGAAAAAACCAAAGAATTAGGTCAAGAATATACACCAAGACAGTATATTACACAAGTATTAGTTTTTACTATTTTTGCTGGTGTTATTTCTTATTTATATTTCTATAATTTATTTATTTCTCTTATTTATATTCTAATTGCTAATGCCTGTATTCCTTATTTAGCATTTTTAAGATGTAAAAGAGTATATAGTGAATTTATCTTTGAACAAGTTCAAATTTATACAACCAATACTATTATGGAATTTGCTACTACACAAAGTTTCGTAAAAGCTTTAGAGGGTGTTGTAGCAAGTGGAGTATTGGAGGATCCTGTTTTGACTGATGTCAATATGATGATTTCTATGGCATATCAAAATGGTTCAATTGATGAATCTATTGAGTTTATGACAGCTAAATATCCTTATTATATTGTTAAAAATATGCATCAATTGTTTTTACAGATTACAAAAGAAGGTGCTAAGGATTCTGGAGAATCTTTAGAAAATATGCAATTGGATATCGATATGTTAGTAGAAAGTGTTTATCGTGATCGATTAGATCGTGCTAATTTCCATAAATCCTTCTTAAAATATGGTGTTATGCTTTATTTAATGGTAATGTTAGTTCAGTATTTATTAGGTAGGGAAACTTATATTGCGATTTTAGGTAATCCTTTTATGTTAGTCATATTACATGCTGTGTTGATCGTCAATAGTTATTTTCTTCTTAAGGGAGAAAAATATTATAACGAGAATGTAGGTGCTGAATAATGGAAGTTATTATTTGTGGTGTTCTAATATTAGGAGTTTTGCTTTATAATAAAACAGTAGATGGAAAGAAATTTATTAAAGATAATGAAGGAGTTTTTCGTTTATTACGAGAAAGTGATTATGATTTTCTAGTTGCAGCAAAATATGGAGAAAAAGTAGATCCCAATGTTCTTTTTCAAAAAAGATTACAAACAGCATTTATTACGATTGTAGTATTTCTATTTATCTTTTTAGCAGAATTGAATGTTATTAATATTGTACTTTCTATTTTTGTTGGATATTTAGTATTTAAATCTAATTATTCTTCTTTAAAAAAATATTATAAAAAACACTTACATGATATTGATGTTATGTTACCATATTATTTAAAAGGACTAGAAATATTAGTTCAACATTATACAGTTCCTGTTGCAATTGCTAAATCTATTGATGATGCTCCAGAAATATTTAAACCTGGATTAAGAGAATTAATTGCTAAAATTGATGCAGGTGATTCTAGTATTGATCCTTATATGGAATTTGCAAATCAATATCCTGTTAGAGATTCTATGAGAATGATGCGTTTATTATATCGTTTAGGACTTGGTAGTCAAGAAAGAAAACAAGAACGATTATTGATGTTTTCTAGAACTGTTTCAAACTTACAGAGTAAGGCAAGAGAACAAAAATATAAAGAAAGATTAAATCATATGGAAGGACAGACTATGATTATGTTAATTGCTACTGGTGGTGGTGTAATGATCTTAATTTTAATTTCTATGATTTATATGTTTGCGAATATGTAGAAAGAAAGAATTTCTTTCTTTTTTCTTTTTGTATTAAAAATAAAATTTTGGATATTCTATTAATTGGAATAGACTATCTTTTTATTGAAAAGTCAATTTTAGTTGTAAAGTAATAAAAACTAGGTTGCTTACCAATAAAAATATGGTATAATGAATAATAAGGAGGATTGAGAAAATGAAAGAAGCAACCGGAGAATTAAATATGACTGTAGTAACTATTATTGCAATTGGAGCTGTTATTGCCTTTTTCTGGGTTATGTGGCCAAAAATTCAGGAAACTATTAATAATACCTGGGATGACATTTCTACTCCAGAAGATAATAATGGAATTATAGAATAATTAGATTTAAAAGAGTGGTGATAGTATGAGAGATGCGATTAGTGGAGCAATGACATTACAGATTATCGTAATTTTTATGATTATTATTAATTGTTACCTTGCATTTAGTGTAAATTATACAAAAGCATTTCGTGTTAAAAATGAGATTCGTAGTATCATTGAGAAAAATGAAGGACTTACTTGTTCTGCTATGAGTCAAATTAATGATTTAATGCTTAAGACAAATTATAAAATGAATGATCAATTTGAAGTTTGGTGTAACAATAATGGTTATACTGTTGCCACTACTAATGCAGGTAGTTTCTGCTATAAATATCAAAAAATAGATGTTGTTGGAACTTCTAATCAAAATAATTTATATAAAGGAGCTTATTATACAGTAGCTACTTTTGTTAATGTTGATATTCCACTTATTAATAATGTTTTACCATTTGCTGGTAGATTATTTTTGGTAAAAGGTGAAACAGCACAAATATATTCGTCTGGTAATAATAGTGAAGTTAGTGGATGTGTTTATTAAGGGTAGAAATAGGGTGAAAAAGAATGAATGTTATTGTATCTAATGAAAGACAAGCAGAATTAGCAAATTTAGATATTGAAATTATTAAATCTATTCATGGTGTTTTTGATGCTGATGAATTGGTTCAAACATTTTCAAATTTCTTTTTTGGTAGAATGATTTTAGATTTAACAGCATTAAAAGATTATAAAGATGTGCGTAATTTACAAAAATTATCTATGTCGCTTGATGTTGAAAAAATTATTGTTTTACTTCCAGATACTCCAGAATGTTTAGCACCTAAATTTCTATCTGGATTGATTTCTATGGGAATCTATAATTTTACTACTAACTTAGAAGGCGTAAATTATTTAATTAATAATCCAAATACTTATCGTGATGTTGCTCATTTACATCAAATTGAGGAACCTATCAATTCTAATGTAGGAACTGCTTCTTCAATTGTTACTAATAATAATGGAGGACAACAAGTAATTTCTACAGGAACTTATATTTTGGGAGTAAAAGATGTAACTGATCATTCCGGCGCTACTATGTTAATTTATATGTTAAAAAGTGTTCTTAAAAATATGGGTAAAAATGTTTTAGCAATGGAAGTAGATAAGAATGATTTTATTTATTTTAATGATAAAGAAATGATTTCTGTTGATCATAGTAATTTGGCTACTGAAATTTTAAAGCATAAAGATATTAACATTCTTTTACTTGATTTAAATAAAGATGGTAGTACTGAGTTATGTAATGAGGTTTTATATTTAATTGAACCATCTACGATTAAGTTAAATAAACTAATGAGAAGAGATCGCAAAGCCTTTGAAAAATTGGCTGGTAAGAAGGTCGTATTAGCACAGAGTCTTTTATCTGATAGTGATGTTAAACAATTTGAATATGAAGCAAATATTAAAGTATTTTTTGTTATGCCACCTCTTGAAGAAAGAAATAATAATCATGAAGTATTATCAGATTTATTAAACAGACTTGGTATTAATGAATATTAATGTAAAAAATTGTAAATAAAAATAGAATATGTTGACTAAAATCAGTATTTATTATATGATTAGTCTATGAATTAAGGAGGAAGTTTTAGATGAATTTAATACAAATTTTGGCTTGTGACGAAAATTTATTGCCTGTTATTCAATTTATAAGAAGAGGTATTTTCCCAATTATTCAAATTGGAATTCCAATTATTTTAATTGTAATGGGAACGATTGATTTAGGAAAAGCTGTATTATCAAGTGATGATAAAGAAATTAAAGGAGCAACTGGTAAATTAATTAAACGTGCAATTGCTGCTGTTGCTGTATTCTTTGTTACAACGATTGTAACTTTATTGATGGGATTATTCTCAAAAACTACAGTACAAGGAGATACAACAAGTTGGCAAGATTGCTGGGAAGAAGCTGCATAATAAAAAAAAGTTTAATAATAATAGCAAAATAGGTTTTGCTATTATTTTTTTTGTGTTATAATAAACTTGGATTATTGTGTCTACAAGGAGTGTAATTATGAAAAAAAGTATGGGAATTATTAAATATTTTATTGTTGCGTTTATTATATTTTTAGCATTTCAGGATAAGACATATGCTGCTACTTTTGCTGGTGGTAATGAAAATGATATTCCTCAAGCTTTTCAAAAATATGAATATTGTGTATATCAACCTAACAATATCTATAATTTTGCTTCTTATAAAATGGAAGATAATGATTTATATAGTAATGTAAAGTATATTTTTATTCATGATGAAGCAGAAGGAAAAATACGATTTTTAACTCCAAATGAAGGTGCTATCTTACTTGATAATTCTAATGTAACTATATATAAATGGCTTGATAAGTGGTTTAGTAAAAAATTTATTGATTTTGATAAAAATTTATATGATTTTCTAATTGATGAAAATGGTAAAATGAATTGTGATAATTTATTCTTTTATGTTATTACAGATAATAGTACTTTAATGATTGATTCAGAAAAAAATTGGCAGGATAAAATAAATTCCTTAAGTATGCCACAAGATAAAGAATCAGTGGAATATGACTTAAATGCTCTTAAATCTGCTAATGCTTCCTATTCTGGAACTCATTATGGTACACCTTTACAATGTGATGAAAAATTAGCTGAGTTTAACAAGATTATTGGTAATTATCAAAAAATGTTACCCATTTATAATGGACCTTTAGCTAGAATGACAGTAACAGGTAGTGAGTATTCTGAAAAAAACCTTAAAGAGGCAGAACGTTTGTATAATGGTCTTGCAAAGCTTATTGATAATACTTTTACTGAATTAAAAGCAATAGACATTTCTAAGAAAAATTATTGCCCGGCTTTAAATGATGAATATGAAAAATGGTTGAATGAGGATTCCGGATTATTATATGCTGCAAAAAAAACATTAAAAAGTTATTATGCAGCATTGGAAATCCAATTGATGAATTACGCAAATAAAAATGATCTTGATGATACTGATTCAGAAATGGTTGCCGGAAAAGAAATTTTAAATAACATTGATCAATCATTAAGTGAACTTGATAATACTTTTGAAGAATGGGTAACATATGTTGGAACTATTGATTTTGGTACGTCAATTACTGGTGCTGAAAAAACATGCGAAGGTTTGTTGGGACCTAATTTATTAGATGATATTTCTTTGGTTTTAACTTGGATTAGAATAGTTGTTCCTATTATGGTAATAATCCTCGGTAGTGTAGACTTTTCTAGAGCAGTATTATCAGATGATCAGCAAGAATTGAAAAAAGCAGGAAGTCGTTTTGTAAAAAGATGTATTGTAGCTATTGCAATTTTCTTTATTCCAAGTATTATTATGTATTTACTTAGTTTTATTGATAAAATTAATGATGTATCCTGCGATATAAGGTTATGGTGATAATATGAATAATTTAGTTTTAATCTCAGCTGTTTCTCGAGGTTGGGTATGGAATATCATTCGATCTTTCTTTGCTTGGCTTGATTCTGTGGCATATAGTGTTTTTTCTTGGATGATGCAATTAATCTTTGATATTGCTGCAATAACTTCAGATCCAGCTTTCAATAGTTTTTATGATCAAATTCATTCAAGAATTTATGCAGTATTAGCAATTTTTATGCTATTTAAAATTACCATCTCTATGTTAACATATTTGGTTAATCCAGATACTATTAATGATAAAGAACGCGGAATGGGAAAGATGGCAACTAGGGTTATTGTTTCACTGATTATGCTAATTGCTTTTCCAAACGCATTTCAATTTTTAAATCGCATACAACCACATATTATGGAAGCATTACCAAGAGTTATATTAGGTACTTCTTCTGTATCTACTACTGATAATGGTGCTTCTTCCTTTAACGGAATTTCTGGTATGGATAACATTGGACAAGAAATGGCTTTTAATACTTACAATGGTGTATGGTTTAATAGTAACTGTGTTGATTATAATGTAATCAGTAGTAATGGTACAAATGAATGCTTTTTATATGGAAATACTTTTAATGCCATTTTAGAACATATTAATGATCCTATAGAGAGTGATGATTCTACATATAAATATGATTATTTTCCTATCTGCGGATTTGTTACAGCTATTATTATGTCTATTATTTTGATTGGTTTTTGTATTGATGTAGCTATTCGTGTATTTAAGTTAATTATTCTACAAATCATCGCTCCAATTCCCATTATAAGTTATATTGATCCTAAATCTTCTAAAGATGGTGCTTTTTCCAAATGGTTGAAAATGGTTGGTAGCGTTTATTTAGATTTATTTATTAAATTAGGAGTTATCTATTTTGTACTTTTAGTTATTAATCAATTAATTACTAATGATGTTATTACCAATATATATATTAATATTGTTGGTGGACAAATTGCTCAAAATGGGGTTGGTATTGGTATTCAACGTTCAGGATTAATTTTGTGTGCTTTAATTATTGGGCTATTATTTTTTGCTAAAGATGCTCCAAAATTTATTACAGATGCCTTAGGAATTAAATTAGGTGAAAATAATAAGTTATTTGGAGGATTAGGTAAAATTATGGCGGCAGGAGCAATTGGTGCTGGAGCAATTGGTGCTGGGATTGCATCTGCAAGAGGTAGTTACATGGCTGATGAGGAAAATAGAACTGGACATGGTGGGCTTAATATATTAAAAAATGTAGGTGCTGGTCTTTTAGGTGGAGCAACAGGATTAGGAGCAGGTATTAGTGCTGGTATTAATGCAAAGGATCATAATGCAAGAGCTGTTATGGACGCCTATGCTAAAAGAAATTCTAGAGCATTGGCAGCAGGTGCTGCAGGGTCAACTTTATTTGGAAGAGTTGGATCTACTTTAACAGGATTAATTGGTGGTGAAACTGCGGCATCAGCAGGAAAAAGAAATATTGCAGCATTAGAAGCTCAAAAGAGTGCTCTTGAAACTATTAAATCACGTGTAAGTGGAGAAATGGTAAAGCAAGATTGGACTCAAGCTTTCCTATTGGATAAGAATGGTAATGCTTTAATGAAAGATGTTTCTGGTGCGGATGTTACAGGATCTATTAATTATAAAGACTTTATGGCACGTAAAAATGCAGCAGCTGCAGCAGGTGAACGTGAATTCGAGATTATGACTTCTAACGGTATACAAAAAATTACTATGACGGATGCAGAAAGATATCAAGGATTAATCTTAAAAGGAAATGAAGATTACTACTTAACTCATGGAGCTAGTCAAGATAAGATTTTAGCTGCTGATATTAGTGAAGCTGAGGCACTTGGCTTGCATGTTACTAATAGAGATTCTGTTAATGGTACAATTGATAATTTATCTGTTGAAATTGCTACTGCTAAACGTGAAAATGCCAAAAAAGAACAAAATGATAGATTTAGCGGTAGTGGTGGAAAATAATAAAAGATTTAGAAAGGAAAGTGTGATATAAGTGAATAATAATTATTTAATCCCTGCTAATACGAAAAGAGGTCAACTTATTTTTGGATTATTTTATCCAATTGATTTAATTATTTTCTTAGTTGGATTAGGTGTTACTTTTCTATTAGTTACAATATTACCAATGGAGATTACTTGGGTAGCTATTTTGGCAATTTCTCCGGGAATTGTATGTTCATTATTGGTAGCTCCAGTTGCTTATTACCATAATGTTAGGCAACTACTTATAGAGATTTATCAATATTTTACAAAAAGGAATCGTTATGTATGGAAAGGTTGGTGTTATCTAGATGAATCAGAATCAAAGTCAAAGTAAATGGACAGAAGATTGGATTAATATCCAATCTATTACGAACGGTATGATTATTCTTCCTAATCAAGATAAAGTTTCGGGTGTTAAAATTAATCCTAGAAATATCTTTATTTTAGATGAGGATAGTCAGAATAATGTTTTACTTGCTCTTAGAAATTTTTATAATACTATCGATTATGAATTTTGGTTAGTTGTTGCTGATAGACCGGTAGATATTTCTGTATATTTATCTCAACTTCAACTTCAATACCAAAATCAATTAAATCCACAAATTCGTAAATTACTTAGTCAGGATCTTCAAAAAGGTAATTACTTTATGAATAATAATGTTGTAGATACAGAATACTTTATTTTATTTAAAGAAAAAAATGTAGAACTTCTACAGAAGAAAATTCGTTCTCTTATTAGTGGACTTTCTACAGCAGGCTTAGTTGCTAGTCAGACGAGTAATGAGGACTTAAGAATCATTTTAGATAATTTCTTAAATGGTGGAGCTGCAACTACATTTGGGACGGTGATGTTATGAGTTTATTTAAATCTGAAGTGGCTCCTAAGGGGTTACAATTTAATCCAAGTGATTTTGTAGTTAGTGATAAGTATGCAACGATCATTACAGTAGTATCTTATCCTAAATATATTTATCCTGGTTATTTAGCTTCTTTAACTAGTATGTCTGGAATTAAAGTAGTAGCAAAACATATTCCTGTTCCTTTTTCAACTATGTCTAAAATGATTAATAAGCAGATTGCTGATTTAAGAACTAGATATCAAGATGAGAAGGATAATACAGTTCGTGAACGTATTCGTCTAGATTATGAATCTTTGGAACAATTTATTACGATGTTAGCTAGTAGTCAATCTAAAATTTTTGATTATCAGATGCATATTATGATTACTGCTAATACGAAAGAAGAATTAGAATTAAAGAAAGTAAATGTTAAAAACTATTTAGATGCTATGGAAATGAGAGGAATTTCTCTTCGATTTGAACAGGAAAAGATATTAAAGTCTATCGTTCCTATTTTTCCAAAACAAGATATAGAAAACAGAATTGGTATACCTATTCCTTCACCAACAATTGCTGCTATGTATCCATTTATTTTTGATAGCATCAAAGATCCAGGGCTTTCTACTTTACTTGGAGTAGATTTTTCTGGAGGAGTTATTCTTTTTAATCAATTCTTATATCAAATTAAAAAAGAAAATAACCGTAATAATGCAAATTTAATTATTTTAGGTACATCAGGTAGTGGTAAATCTACCGCTGCAAAATTAATGCTTAGAAGTCATATTCGTAACGGATATCAAATTGTAGCTATTGATCCCGAAGATGAATTTCATGAAATGGCAACCAACTTTGGTGGAGAATCAATTGACCTTGGTAAAGGTGGAGAATATGGAATGGTTAATCCATTACAAATCGTTATTGATGCTGATGAGGAAGAAATTAAACAAGGTTTAGGATATACTGTTCTAACTCGTACTTTACAATTCTTAAAAGGTTTTATGAGGTATTATGATCCATCAATCGAAGAAGATGTTCTTACGATGTTTAGTGAAATTGTACAAGATACTTATCGTAGATTTGGAATTGATTTTAATAGTGATTTTTATCATTACACTGCTAATGATTATCCAACTTTTTCTGATGTTTATGCAACTATTAAAGGTAGATTATTATCTATGACAGAACAAACACAAGAAAGAGCAATTATGGAAAAATTGGAGTTAAAGATTAGACCATTAACACAAGAGTTAAAATATTATTTTGATGGTCATACTACAGTCAATCCTAATACAGATTTTATTGTATTTAATATTAAGGAATTAATGAATTCTGCAGATAATATTCGAAATGCTTTATTCTTTAATATCTTGAAATATGCTTGGGGATTATGTCTAGATAGTAGTATTAATACTTGTCTTATTGTAGATGAAGCACATGTATTATTATCTGGTAATAATGCACTTGGTGCTGAATTCTTAGCACAAGTTCAAAGACGTGCTCGTAAATATAACACAGGATCTATTATCATTACACAGCAACCTAGTGATTTTGCTGCGCCAGGGGTTATTATTCATGGTAAAGCTATTTTTGATAATGCGTCTTATTATTTAATTATGGGACTTAAAAAACAAGCTGTTGATGATTTAGGTACCTTAATCGATTTAAATGAAAATGAAAAAGAAAGTATTAAACGTTATTCACAGGGTGAAGCATTATTTGTTTGTGGAAATCGACGTATGAGAATTAATATAGTAGTAACTCCAGAAGAATTAGAATCTTTTGGTTCTGGTGGAGGTCTATAGAATAAGTTGAAGTAAAGGCAGGTGACATATATGGGTGAAGAAAATAATGATTTACAAAAAAAATCAGAAGAACAATCTACAAAAAAGACATTAACTACAGCGGCTAAAGCAGCTGCTACTGCTTCCCCATTGGGTCCTGCTGGTGGAAAATTAGTAGATGTTGCTAGTAAAACAAAAGTAGGGGATACTTTATTAACCAAAGGATCCCAAGCAGCTAATTTTGTTCCTGGTGTTGGAAAGCTAACAAATACAGCTGACAAAGTAGGTGCTTTAGATGTTGCTGATAAAGCGGTGAATGTTTCTAATGGAAATTTAGCTAATTCTAATACCAATCATCAAGAAAAAACAAATTCAAATGCCAAAAAGGGAAAAAATAATTCTATTGGAAATTCTTCAGTAGATTCAAATCATGATGCAGTAAATGATAGTACATTTTCTGATGGAAGTTTTTCCAGTAAATTTTTTTCTTTTATTCATAAACATATATTTTTATTTATAGCTATTTGTGGCTCTATTTTCTTTCTATTATTTTTCATTGTTTTAATTTTCCTTATTATTGGTGCTGTTAGCGGTACTGTTATTGATTTTTTCTCTGGTGTTGTTAATGGGATTATAGACTTTTTTACCAAAGACCAACAAGAGTTAATGGATGATTATTATAAAACATTAAGTAAAGTTCAAACAGATATCAATCGTAAATATAGTATTTGTATTGATGTTAATCTAATCACTGCTACTTTGACAATTAATACTAGTCCAGATGATTTTGTAGAAGAAGGAAATGAATCTCTTGATCCAGAAACTGTTACCAATGACGATGGTTCTACTTCAGAAGTTCCTTATAAAAAAATGGAAAAACAAGTTAAATTACTTGCTAATATGCAGATTATGAATCAAAAGTATAGTTTAGATCAAAATTTGAAATCAGAAACTGGTAGCTACTGTCGTAATGAAACTGCATCAGAACTTGTCACGGCAAATAATCAAAGTGCTTTTAAAAGACAACTTTTTTCTTGGATGAGTGAAGGTTCTAATATAGATAGTTCTACTTATGAATTAATTGCTAGCCATGATATTGATGGTTTAGAATTATTTGCTACTAGAGCCTTTTTTACGAGAAAGGAAAATGATGAAAGAAACTATGCTTATTATTTATATTATCCTTCTTTTGCTAGCGATGGTACTTGTAGTGACAGTTATGCAGAAAATCTATTACCTGAAGATGTTCCGAAAATTAGTATAGGGGATTCTGCTACTAGAACGGAATCTGTTTATTACTGGAATTTAGTAAATTCTTTTATTCCCGATTATTATGAAGAATATTTGCCTGATAAAGATGACCCTACTTATATAGATAAGGTTAAAAAGATGGCAGATGAAATTTATCTTTTATATGAAGATTTAGGTCCTTCACAAACTTGTGGTGCTAGTTATATTGGTCCTTCTAGTTTATGTCCTAATGGAATTGTTGTAGAAAATGTTGGTACATTAGATTTTGAAGAATATGTTGCTGGTGTTGTATCTAATGAAGCTTATACTTCTGAAGGAATGGAAGCTTTAAAAGCACAAGCCGTTGCTGCTAGAACCTATGCATTAAAAAATACTGATTACTGTAAAAATCCTATTCAAAACAGTACAAATGCTCAAACATTTACAAAAAACATTAATGATTATGCTAGACAAGCTGTAAATGAAACTAGTGGAGAAATTTTAATTGATAAAGATGGAAATATATTTGCTAGCCAATATGACTCTTTCTGTTATGAAGATAAAGATTGTCCTGATGCTAAAAGAAATAGTGATGGTACCTATAGTGTTACTTATACAAAACTTCCTAATGGTGAGAAACATACTATTACTTTAAGTGATTCAAAGCAGTATGGTAGAATTCTTTCTGGACAGGGTCATGCTCATGGTATGAGTCAGTTAGTATCTTATCAAATGGCAAAAGAGGGAAAGACTTATCAAGAAATTTTATCTTACTTTTATTCTGATGGAGTGACTATTAGTTTAGTTCAATCAGCAACTACTACTGATGGTGCTTCTATTATTCAAGGTGCTGTTGAAACTTATTTAAGTAATGTTAGTTCTTCGGTTTCAGATATGAATCAATATATTTTTTCACAGGTTCGAAAAGCAGGTGTAGGTACTCGTGAGGGTGTTGTTGCTGCTGCAGTATCTTTAGTTTCTGGTTTTTATCAAGAAACTGGCTATAAATTACCTTATGAATTGTATCCAAGTGGTAAATATAACGGTTATGGTATAGATAGTACTTGGGGTACAAATACCGGTAGAAGTGATTACCCAATGAATGGTCTCGATTGTAGTGGTTTTATTTCTTGGGCTATTCATAATGGAGGATTTACCTATGATACTAGAAGTGCACAAGGTTGGGGAAAAGCTAGTAATAGTAGATCATGGAGTAAAGGTAAATATGATGATGCAGCACAACCAGGTGATTTAATCTTTAATGCACCACAAAGTGCTAATGGAACTACAGGTCATATTAAAATGATAGTTGCTGTTACTAGTGATGGATATGTTGTAGCAGAGGCAAGTAGCAGAAATAATGGTATTAGAATTACAAATGTTTCTTTTACTAGTACTGGACCATATTCTTTAGTAGATATGACTAATTATTATGCAAATGCATCGGTTGTTAGTGATTATCCAAGTTAGGAGGGATAGAATGAAAAAAATTATTTTATTATTTATGGTTCTATTTTTCTTAACTGGATGTACTGCTGATTATGAAATAGAAATCTACAATGATCAGATTAAAGAACAAATGGAATATGTTAGTAACGATATCGCGACTTGGGATGATACTGTACAATATGGACTTAGCTATCGTGATTTAGTACTTGCTTCTTATGAATATCCTTATCCTATTTTTTATAATACAGTATTAGATGAAAATGATACTATTAAATTAGAGGGAGTAGATTATTATCAAAATACTTTAATTTCTAATGCTACTTCTTTAGGTCAGCGTTTGGATTATCAAAAATTTAATTTTTCTAATTTTTCTAATTCTTCTATTGTTAGAAAATGCTATCAATATTTTAATGTTATTCAACAAGATGATAATATTATTTTGTCTACTTCTTTAAAAAATTTATGTTTTGATGCTTATCCAATGTTGGATCAAATTACAGTAAGATTAAAAACAAATCATAAAGTAGTCAGTAGTAATGCAGATTTCGTAGATGGATATCATTATACATGGAATATTCGTAGAGAAGAGCAGGATGATGCTGCAATTCTACTTACTATAAAAAAAGATGATTATATTTTTAATTATGAAAATGAATTTTTAAAAAAAATAATGTACATTGGCTTAATTATTGGTATAATACTATGTGTTAGTGGCATTGTATATTTATATGCTAAAAATAAAAGAAAAAAGATTAATGAAATTTAATGGGAGTGAGGAAGATGAAATTAAAATTTAAAGCAGATGCACAAGATGTATTAATATTTATATTGTTTGCGATATTTTTATTTTATATTGTTTGTTTAGGAGTACTTAATTTTCCAGAACTTGCTGTAAATGGGCATTTTTATGGATTAAATCCTCTTCCTGCTTTAGCTCCGGGTAAAATTTTACCTACTTTAGTTTTTTATTTTATATTTTTAGGTGCTATATTTGCATCTGTTTCTAGTTACTTTTTTGAAAGAGAAAGTGGCTTTGGTTTTTCAACAGAGAAATCTTCAAAAGGTTATAGCCATTGGGCAAAGGAAAAAGAAATTAAAGAAGATAAAGGGGTAGAAATGGTAAAACCTGGACAAGAAAATTCTAATGTTGCAGGGGTACCATTAATTATTAAAAAAGATGAAGTATGGGTAGATAATGGTGAATATCACTCTTTAGTAATAGGAGCAACTGGTAGTGGTAAAACACAAACTGTTATTTTTCCCACTGTTGAAATGTTAGCTAAAAATAAAGAATCTATGATTATTACAGACCCTAAGGGTGAAATTTATGAACAGACTTCTAATATGCTTCGTGCTAGAGGTTATGATGTTTTAGTTTTAAATTTCCGTGATCCACAAGAAGGTAGTGCTTGGAATCCGCTTGCTTTACCTTATCGTATGTATAAAGAAGGAAAACAGGATAAAGCAATCGAATTATTAGATGATTTGGCTGCCAATATTCTTTATGAAGAAAAATCAGGAAATGCTGATCCTTTCTGGGAAAAAACATCTGCTGATTATTTTGCTGGTCTTGCTTTAGGTATGTTTGAAGATACAACAGAAGATAAGATTAATATTAATAGTATTAGTTTAATGACTACTGTTGGGGAAGAAAAATTTGGAGGATCTACTTATATCAAAGAATATTTTAATATGAAAGATCCTGGAGGAGCTGCTTATACTAATGCTAGTGGTACGATCATGGCTCCAAGTGAAACCAAAGGTAGTATTATTTCTGTATTTAAACAAAAAATTAAATTATTTGCATCTCGTGAAAATCTTTCTGAAATGCTAAGTCATAGTGATTTTGATTTAGAAACTATTGGTGAAAAACCTACAGCTTTATATATCGTTATTCAAGATGAAAAGAAAACTCTACATCCCCTTGTTACAATTTTATTAAAACAATGTTATGAAACTTTAATTTCAACAGCTCAAAAGCATGGTGGCAAACTTCCTGTTAGAACTAATTTCTTACTAGATGAGTTTGCTAATATGCCACCTTTAAAAGATATCACAACAATGATTACTGCTGCTCGTAGTCGTTTAATTCGTTTTACTATGATTATTCAAAACTTTGCTCAATTGGATCAAGTTTATGGAAAAGAAAATGCAGAAACTATTAAAGGTAACTGTGGAAATACAATTTATTTAATTACTACAGAATTAAAAGCTCTAGAAGAAATTTCAAAAATGTGTGGAGAAGTTAAATCTAAAAAAGATGATAAAACAGCTTCTACTCCTTTGGTTACAATTAGTGATTTGCAGCGTATGAAACAATTTGAAGTTATTATTATGCGTATGAGAAAAAATCCATTTAAGACTAAGTTTGTACCTTATTATCAGATGGAATTTGGTAAGAAATATGCAAAGGCGGAATATCCACATCGTGAGAAGGAAGAGGTTCATACTTTTGATTTAAGAGAATTTGTGAAAGAAAAGAAAAAAGAAAAACTAATGCAAATGATGAATGATCCTACTAGTAGTGCTAATGGAGGTATGCCTAATATGATGCCTGGTATGGGTATGCCTGGTGGTATGTTTGGTGGAATGCCTAATCCAATGATGGGAAATATGCCTAGTAGAAATCCTGTTGGTGGCGAAATGATGAATGCTGGTTCTTCTTCTAATCGTGATTCAATGAATATGAATGGTGGATTAAATGTTGATGATATCATTAAGAAAATCGATGCAAAAATTGCAGAGATTGAAGCTGAAGAAAAGAAACAGGTTGAAGAAACAGCTAGAGAAGAAAAAAATCAAACTAGTCCAGTTAGTACAGAAAATCAGAAGAACTTTACAACAGATGATTTATTGAAATCTCATGAAACACCTATTGATGCTACTGTAGAAGAAGAAAAGAAAAATCTTTCTCATGAAGAAAAAGCAGTTATTCATGAGGAAAAAATACCTCCTAAACAAGAAAGTATTAGTGATGATCAATTTTTCGATGACTTTTTTGATGATTAAAATATCTTCAATAAATGCGTAGAAATGCGCATTTATTTTTTTTGCTTACATATAATATAGTGGAGTGGATTATATGTATGATTCTATTGATATTAATGAGATAGATCAAATTAACCTAACTACCACAAATACTACAGAAGCAAATCAAAGAATTTTAATAGATATTAGAGATAAATATGAATATATTTTAGGTAGTATTAAAAATTCTGTTAATATTCCCTATAATTATTTAGCACTTATGCCAGAAAATTATCTAAATTTTAATTCAACCTACTATCTTTACTGTAATAGTGGAAGTAAAAGTAGAAAACTTTGTCTACATTTAACACAATTAGGATATCATGTAGTGGATTTAATTGGTGGGTATGATGAATATCATAAGCATAATTAAGAAATCTAATTGCTAGATTTCTTTTTTTTATGAAAAAAAGTTAGTCATTTCGAAAAAAGAACAGATATTACTAGTAAGGGAAATAAAAAATATTTCCCTTAGATGGGAGTAGACTTATGATCACAG
>CANQKN010000004.1 GCA_947624515.1 uncultured Bacilli bacterium | reverse complement strand
AATACCGAATGGGGAGCAGTAGCATATTTAAGTCATTCCAAGTATGGAACCTGTACTAATGGAAATTGTAGTGAGATAAGAATCAATAATAATGAAGCTTTTATCACTGGATATGCAGCAATAGTAGCACCAACAAAAGGGTCTAGTGCTACTAGTATAGAAGGAAATCTACATGAACCAACTGTATTAGGAGCAGATGGAACCTATACAGTAAATTATAAAAATAGTGCTGCAGATGTAGCATCCACGACAGGAAATAAGACAGGAGTTTATGATATGAGTGGTGGGGCATGGGAATTTGTAATGGGATATACCACCAATACTTCAAAAGAAGGAGGAGAAAGTGGTATTACTACCTTATATCCAAAATTTTTTACAGATAGTCAGTGGAAAAGATATTATGATACCTATTCGTCAGGGACTTATACAGATTATAATAATCGTATTTTAGGAGATGCAACAGGAGAAATGGGCCCTTTTGCAAATAAATTAGAAGATATTGGTAGTTGGTATAATGATTATTCAAACTTCATGAGTCTACCTTCTTGGCCTTGGTTTTGTCGTGGTGGTCGTTGGGCACAGGGTACAGCTGCTGGTACCTTTGCTTTCAATGATATGAATGGTGGAATAGATATCAATACTTCTTTCCGCATCGTTCTAGCACCAAATAATAATTGATAAATTATATAGAAAAATTAAGAATTTATAGAATTATGTAAGAGATATGATACAAGAACATATCTCTTTTGTTATGTTCGTTTTTCGTATCCTCTCTCATTGTCTACTTTAAATTTACCAATACAATAATCCTAAGTATGGTTTATTTGTATATTTGACTATTAATTATGGCTTCCTTTACAATAGATTTTTTCTTATCTTCTAATAATTACAAAATAAAAATATATAAATTAAATAATTGAATAGTTGATAAAAGATGAATTTAATATTTTTATAAGGGAAAATAAAAAATTCCTCTTTTTTTAGTGGTTGAATTTAAGAAATCTTTCATTTTACAGATTGATTTCTTTTTGTTAAAGTAAGTGCAATTTAATGGATTTTTTTAGAAACTGGAGGAATATAATGGAAGAAAAAACTAAACAAAAAGAAATTAATATGTTAAACGATGCTATGTTTAAATCATTATGTCGAAGTATTGAAGTTAGAGAAATCATAGTGTCTTTCTTACATCAATTAACAAATATCGATGAAGAATTATTAAAAAATGCAGATTATCAAGGAGGAGAATTAGTAAAGAAAAATCTAAAAGAAAAGAAAAAAGAATCGGATTTAATCATTAAGATAGGAAATCATAATCAATTAATATTAGAGATGAATCAATATCGAAGTAAGAATCTTTTTGAAAAGAATACAAGTTATGCCTTTTCAGTAATATCAGAAAGTATACCAATTAGTGTCAAAAGATATCCTCATATTATCTTAATAAATTTTGATAATTTTAATAGATTTCAAACAAAAGAAGAAGTAATAACCTTTAAATTAAGAGATGAGGAAGGAAATATCGAAACAGATATCTATCAATCGATACATTTAATACTTGAAAATATAGTTAACAAAAAGTATAATATAGATAATGAAATTGAGAAGTTTATTCGATTATTAAAAATGAGAACGATAGAAGAAATGAAAAGAGAGTTTAAAGGAGATGAGAGATATATGGCAGCAATTAGAAAAGTAGAGGATTTATCAAAAGATCCAAACTTTATAGGATACTATGATAGAGAAGAAGCTCATAAATGGGATTTAGAAGATATGAGAGAAACCGGATATGATGAAGGTGAGAAAAATGGAATAGAAAAAGGAATGATACAAGGAGAGAAAAAGAAACAAATAGAAATAGCGAGAATTATGTTAAAAAAGAATATGGATTATAAAACGATATCGGAATGTACTGGTTTATCTATGGAAAAAATTAAAAATTTATAGATTAGAATAAAAAATATATTCAACTGTTATGAACCCCGTTTCTTGGATAAAAATGAAACGAGTTTTTATATAAGTAAATTAGTTATGAAGATAAAATAAAATTATCTTTTTTTGTTTTAATTTTAATCGTTTTACTGTATAATCTTACTAGGAAGTGATATTATGGACGGAAAAGAATTAAGAGAGATAACTTCACGGGATGTAGATTTTGCACAGTGGTATACAGATATCTGTAAAAAAGCAGAATTAATTGATTACTCAAGTATTAAAGGATGTATGATTATTAGGCCTTATGGATATGCAATTTGGGAAAATATTCAAAAGGAATTAGATAAAAGATTTAAAGAAACTGGACATCAAAATGTTGCTATGCCTTTATTTATTTCTGAATCATTACTACAAAAAGAAAAAGATCATGTACAAGGCTTTGCTCCAGAAGTAGCTTGGGTTACTCATGGTGGAGAAGAAGAATTACCAGAAAGGTTATGTGTTCGTCCTACTAGTGAAACTTTATTTTGTGAGCATTATGCAAATATTGTAAAGAGTTATCGTGATTTGCCAAAATTATATAATCAATGGTGTAGTGTAGTACGTTGGGAAAAAACAACTCGTCCTTTTTTAAGGAGTCGAGAATTTTTATGGCAGGAAGGTCATACCGTTCATGCAACAAGTGAAGAAGCAAAAGAAGAAACTCTAAAAATGTTAAATATCTATGCTGATTTTTGTGAAGAAGTACTAGCAATTCCTGTAATTAAAGGCGAAAAAACTCCAAAAGAAAAATTTGCAGGAGCTGAAAATACTTATACAATTGAAGCGTTAATGTATAATGGAATTGCGCTTCAATCAGGAACTAGTCATTATTTTGGAAATAATTTTGCAAAAGCTTTTCATATGACATTTGTGGATAAAGATAATCAAGAAAAGTATATGTATCAAACTTCTTGGGGAATGTCAACACGTATTATTGGAGCTTTAATTATGACACATAGTGATGATCATGGATTAGTTTTACCTCCTAACATTGCACCAATAAAAGTAAATATTATCCCAATTGGTAAAAATAATACTGAAGTTCTTGAAAAAAGTTATGATATAGCACGTAGTTTAAAATTAGAAGGTATTACTTGTAACATTGATGATAGTGATAAATCACCTGGATACCGATTTGCAGAAAGTGAAATGAGAGGAATACCTATTCGTATTGAATTTGGTCCAAGAGATTTAGAAAATAATACCTGTATTTTAGTAAGACGAGATACCTTAGAAAAAATAGAAATTTCTTTAGATCAAGTAGTAGAAGGAGTAATTAAATTACTGTTAGAAATTCAAAATAGTATGTATATAAAAGCAAAGATACGAAGAGATGATATGACAAAATCTGTTTTGACATTAGAGGAAATGAAAGCTTTATCAGAAAAAGAAAATGGCTTTATAAAAGCTTATTGGTGTGGTAAACAGGAATGTGAAGAAAAAATTAAACAAGAAACAGGAATAACTTCCCGTTGTATTCCTTTCCAAGAAGATAACAAAGATGGAAAATGTTGCGTTTGTGGAGAAAGTGCACAACATCTAGTATATTGGGGAAAACAATATTAAAGATCTAAAATTAGGTCTTTTTTTTCTATAAAAAAAAAGATATAATAAATATAAAATAGGAGGGGTACCTGTGCTAGGAAAAATTAAAGAGATTTTAGAAAATTCAATTTTACTTGAACTATCCAGTGATTTTGATAATAAAAGTAATATTATTAATAAATATGTAATGATTGATGATGAAAATCATAGAATCATTGGTGAAATTGTCAATATGAAAGTAAATATGGTATCTATTAATTTATTAGGAGAAATTGTTAATCAGCAATTTGTATTTGGTTTAATCACAAAACCTTCTTTAGCTGCTAATGTTTATTTATTGACAGAAGAAGCAACATCTATTATTGTTGGAATGCAACAAGAATCTAATAATAAAGAATTATATATTGGAACAAGTCCTATTTATAAAAATGTTAAGATTGGTACTAATATCAATAATTTTTTTAGTAACCATTTCTGTATTTTAGGTTCTAGTGGAAGTGGAAAAAGTAGTGGCTTTGCTAGAATTATTCAAAATCTTTTTAGTATCAGAAATTATGTTGCATACAATGCTAATATTTTTCTTTTTGATGCTTATGGAGAATATCATAATGCTTTTCAATCTATCTCGACTATCAATCCTAATATTTCTTTTAAAGCTTATACCACTAATTTAAATCAAGCTAATAGTGAAATCATTAGAATTCCAGTTTGGTTGTTAGGAGTAGATGAATTAGCTTTATTATTAGGAGTAGAAAAACATTCTCAACTTCCCATTCTAGAAAAAGCAATGAAACTTGTAAATGTATTTGCTAGAGTAGAAGAAGAAGTTATAAAACATAAAAATGATATTATTGCTAGAGCTATCTTAGATATTTTAAGTAGTGGTAGATCTTCTCCACAAATCAGAGATCAAATTATTTCTATTTTATCTACTTATCATACAACTCAATTAAATTTAGAAACGGAAATTGTCCAACCAGGATATACAAGAACTTTAAAACAATGTTTAATGATTGATTCTACAGGAAAAATTAGAGAAATGGAAGTAATCATGAATTTAATTCAAACATTTTTAGATGATAGTTTAGAGTTAAGTATGCCAAAAGGAAACTTTGCTTATACATTAGAAGATTTAGAAAAAGCTCTTGATTTTGCTTTAATTAGCGAAGGAATTTTAAAAAGTGATAAGATCTATGACGAAAATAATTTATTAAAAGTTCGCTTGCATACCTTGATTCATAGTGATAATGGTGAATTCTTTAAATATCCAAATTATGTATCGAAAGAAGAATATATAAAACGATTATTGACTACTTCATCAGGAAGAAAAGCACAAATTATTAATTTTAACATTAACTATGTGGATGATAATTTTGCTAAAGTAATTACGAAAATTTATTCTAAATTATTGTTTGATTATGCAAAATCCTTAATAAATCGTGCCAGTATTTCTTTTCATATTATTTTGGAAGAAGCACATCGTTATGTTCAAAATGATAATGATTCTTATCTATTAGGATATAATATTTTTGAGCGTATTACTAAGGAAGGTAGAAAATATGGTGTTTTATTAGGATTAATTAGTCAAAGACCGAATGAATTATCGAATACTTGTTTATCACAGTGTAGTAATTTTATTATTTTTAAAATCATATATCCTGATGATATCGAGTATATTTATAAAATGATTCCTAATATTACTCATGAAATTGTCAATAATTTTAAAATTTTACCACCTGGCCATTGTATTGCTTTTGGAACAGCATTTAAAATGCCTATTATGATTCAATTAGATATGCCAAATCCTGCACCTAATAGTAATAGCTGTAATATTAGTCAAGCTTGGTTTTTAGAAGTTAAAAAAGAAAATTAAAATTACTTAAGAAGACTTAAGTAATTTTTTTTTGTTAAAAATGTGTAAATTTAGTGAAAGTTACCTTTTATTCGACATTTTTTTCAGATAACAAGTTATACGATAATACTGGTGATCATATGAAAATAAATCTCTTAATTCCTATTATTTGTGCAGTATTATTAGGATACTTATGTGCCTCCTTTATTTTTAACCAGTATGGAGTAGCAAGTCTAGTCTTTCAAGAAAAAGGGGATATCTATTTTTTACAATGTGGTGCTTATAGCACATTGGATGCAAGTAATCAACCAATAGATGGTATTGAAGAAAAGATAACCATGAAAGAAGGAAATAAATACTATTCCTATATTGGTATGACTAGCAATTTAAAAATTGCAGAAACAATTAAATCTTTATATGAAAAAAAAGGAATTGATATTTATATTAAAGAAATTCATTTAGAAAATGAAGATTTTTTAAATGAATTAACACAATATGATGTTTTATTGGAAAGTAGTGATACATTAGAAGAAATCAATTCTGTATTAAAAACAGTACTAGCTACTTATGATGAAATTGTATTAAATTCCTAGTAATTCAAATAATATTACAGATAATATTGGTGGGTGATAAGATGAAAGTAAAAGATATACCACCAAGAGAAAGACCTAGAGAAAGATTAATACAATATGGAGCAGAAAATTTATCAAATGAAGAATTATTATCAATTATTTTAAAGACAGGAAATGGTAAAAAATCTGTAAAAGAAATTAGTTTAGACTTATTAAATGAATTTAAAGAATTGAATTCTTTTAAGGATGCTACGAAAGAACAACTGCAAAAAATAAAGGGCATTGGTTTAGCACAAGCTCTTACTATATTAAGTGTGATTGAACTAGGAAAAAGAATTTTTGTAGATTCAGTGATCAAAGAAAAAATCATATTAAATACATCTGATGCAATTTATCAGTATATGAAATACCAATTACTTGGAAAAAAACAAGAATATTTTTATTGCTTATATGTAAATGCAAAAAAAGAATTAATAGAAAGGAAACTTTTATTTATGGGAACAGTAAATCGTAGTGTTGTCCATCCAAGAGAAGTATTCAAACATGCTTATTTATGTAGTGCGTCAGGAATCGTTTGTATTCATAATCATCCTAGTGGAGATGTATTACCAAGTAAAGAGGATATTCGACTTACTAATTCATTGGTAGAATTAGGAAGTATGAATGGAATTCCTATTATTGACCATATTATTATAGGAGATCATAATTATTATAGTTTTTATGAAGAAGGGAAAATTATTAATTTATAGTAGGATGGTGAATAATATTGAAAAGACATAAACAGAAAAAGAAAAAATATATTTTATTCACCATTCTATTTTTTCTTTTTTTTATAGTTATTTTTATATTTTTGAACCAAAAAGAAAATTATGGAAAAATAGAAAAGTATTGGAAAGATTTGGGAAACGAAATCGAAAATTTTATGATTCCTAAACTATCTCCTTATGATGAAGAATTAATGATAGGAATTAATCGTGAATTAGAAGAAGAAAACAAAGAACTATCAGAGATGTTAGAAATAAAATTTCCTGAATATCAGTTAATTTATGCAACAGTAATAAAAAGAGAAATAGATTGGTATCAGGAAATTACTATTAATAAAGGAGAAAAAGATGGGATCGCGATAGATATGGCAGTGATTTCTAATCATGGTCTAATTGGAAAAGTTATAAAGACTACAGCTCATTCAAGTGTTGTGAAATTATTAAGTGCAAATCAGAGTAATATGAAAGTAGCTGTAGATATTAAAAATAAAACGGAAACGATTCATGGAATAATAGATGGTTATCTGATTGATGAAAATTTCATTCAAGTAAGTAATATTAGTAAAAATTATAATATTGAAGTTGGTGATTCTGTATATACGAATGGACTTGGGGGTATTTATCCAACGGGAATTTATATTGGAACTGTAGCGGAAATTACTTATGATAGTTTAGGATTAAGTAAAGTTGCTAAAGTAAAGGCTGATGTTTCTTATGAGAAATTAAGATATGTTAGTGTTGTAGATAGGAGGTAGCTAATTGATTATTGTTTTTTTAATAACATTCTATTTCGATCATATGATTGCATACTATTTTCCTTTTCTGCCATCTTCTTTTTTATACTTTCAACCATTATTATTCATAAGTAGTATAATTATTTATCTTTTATACTATTATAAAGAAAAGAAAAAACTTTATTTGATATTAGGAAGTAGTATTTGTTATGACATTTTATTTGGTACCATTCCCTTCTTAAATACATTTATCATTCTTTTCCTTTATTTAGAAATTTATTTGATTAAGAAGAAAGTAAATACATATGCGATCGTCGATCTATTTTTATTTATTTTGAATCTTCTTCTTTTTCTTTTTCTAAAATACTTAATTATTACAGGAATTCATTATTCTAATCTTTCTTTTTCTTTCTTAATTACAGAAATTTTACATCATTTGTCACTAAATATTTTATATGGTATTATTTTCTATTCTTTTTTAGGAATAAAGATCAGAAAAACATAATAAAAATTACTAGGTGATATGAAAATGGAAGAATATAAGTCAATACAAAAATATTTAGCAAAGACAAAGCACAAACCGTCAATTCATAAAACAGCAATTACTATTCTAAATAAATTATTATTATCAATTGTTTTATTATTAGGTTGCTTAAGTGTTATGAAAATAAATCCTAGTTTTAAAGAATGGATTCATAAAAATGTATATCATACCAATCTTTCTTTTGCAAAAATAAACAATGTCTATGAAAAATATTTTGGTAGTATTTTTCCTCTTTCGCAATTAAATACAAATACCATTCCTGTTTTTGATGAACAATTAATTTATGATAGTAAAGAATCTTATAAAGAAGGAGTAAAACTAACAGTAGGACCAAATTACTTGGTCCCTGTGTTAGAAAGTGGCATTGTAGTATTTATCGGAGATAAAGATAACTATGGCAAAACGATTATTATTCAACAAGTAAATGGTATTGATTTATGGTATGTAGGTGTAGAAAATAGTAATATCAAAATTTATGATTATATAGAAAAGGGGAGTTTGTTAGGAGAAGCTACTAGTGGGGAAATGTATTTATACTATCAAAAAGCAGGAGAGTTTTTAGATTATCAAGAATATCTTAGCTAAAGTTTATATCCATCCTTTATTTTATGTTTTAGCTTTTCTTAGTTTTTTTACGGGTCATTTTAGAAATTTATTTTATTTTACTTTATTAATTATAGTTCATGAGTTTGGTCATTTTATTACTGCCAAAATACTTCATCTTCAAGTAGAAAAAATAGAAATTTATCCATATGGTGGATGTAGCAAATTAAAATATGATATTAATATTTTTCTTTGGAAAGAATGGCTAGTATTAATTATGGGTCCTTTAACACAATGTATATTTACACTTATAGTATGGTTAGAAAAGATAGATGTTCCTCTTTATTTCTATCACTATCATATGTTTATTTTAATATTTAATCTGTTACCTATTTATCCATTAGATGGTGGTAGATTAGTAAATTTATTATTAGCTTCTATCTTTTCATATTATCAAAGTCTGAAAGTCATTTTATATTTTAGTATTTTAAGTTATAGTATAATTTCCTTTTCTATTTTGATATTTCATTGGAATTTACTTTACTTTTTCATTATAATTTTATTAGGAACGAAAATATATAAAGAAATAGGATTAGCAGATTATTATTTTCAGAAATTTTTAATAGAACGATATTTTAATAATTATCCTTTTCATAAGATAAAAACTATTTCTTCTTTCAAACAAATGAAAAGAGATTATTATCATTATTTTGTATATCATCAGGATCTTTACAGTGAAAAGAAAGTGTTAAATGATTATTTTTTAAATAGACAAATTGTATAATTGTGTCAAAAAAATTGACGCCTTTTTAAATCCCTCTTAAAATAAAAAATGTAAGGTAATATTACACAGATAGGGGGATTTAGAAGTGCTAAATAAAAATGATAAAAAAAATATGCTATGGATCATCATTGGCATTGCTGTAATATTAGGAATTTTCATTTTAATTCGTGGATATGATCAGAAACAATTAGAAGAAAATAATCCATCAGAACCAGATACACCAATTGTAGAACCAGATGAACCACAACCAGAAGAAAGTGTAGAACCAGAAGAAAATACAAATCAATATGTAATGAGTACACCAGTTGTCGAAGATACAATAGAAGAAATAGAGGAAGATATCTATCCAGAAATTGATCTAGATATTAATTACTTTATGGTTTCCTTAGGAGAAGAATTTCAATTACCAGAAATTTCTAAATTTGATCAAAATGGAAATCCATTGACTGTATCCATTACTTATAAGTTTCGAACATTAGGTAGTACTGAATTTGTACCTACTTTAGATTTTTCAACAGATCGTATCGGTACTTATCAAATTACTTATCATGTAGAAAATGAAAAACACTATATCAGTGAAATGGATATCTATGTAGATATTGTTGATGATGTATCACCAATGATTGATGGAATGATTACAAGCTACGATGAGATTGAAGATGTAACAAAATATATTTCTGTAAGTAGTGGAAGTTTCATTAATCAAAGTATTAGTCTTTCTTTTTCAGATAATGATGAAGTAGTTTATGCAGAATATTATAATGCTAAATTAGAAAATATTATTGAAGGAGATACAATTGAACAAGAGGCAATGCCAACTGTCAATATTATAGAAGATCTTACTGAATTTAATCTTAGCGAAGAGGGAGAATATCATATTCGTGCTTATGATAGAAGTGGTAATTATACAGAATTTGTAGTAACCATTGATTATACAAATCCAGAGATAGAAACAATTACTTATCAACAAAATCAAGATCATACAGTTTTAGTAACCATTACTTTCAATGAAGCAATTTTACCAATTCCAGGTTGGGAACTTTCTGAAGATCAAAAGGTATTAACAAAAATCTATTCAGAGAATCAGGAAGAAGAAGTAACCTTTATCGATTTAGCTGGAAATCAAAATACAGTATCGGTAACGGTAGATCAAATAAATATTATTCATGCCTATATTTTACAAAATAATGAAATAACACAAAGTAGGAATTTGAACCGAAATGATGGCGAGATTAAAGTTTATGTAGAAGGTCAAGCAAATATTACATATACTCTAAATGATGAAACAAATAGTAAAACATATGAAAATAATACAGTACTTACAGAAGATGGATATTATCATTTTACGATTACTGATGGAGTCGATGAAATCCATTTAGAATTTTATATTAGCTCGATGGATACTAATGATTAATTGATTATCGAAGCATAAATTTTTGAGGCGAGTTTAAAAACTTGCCTTTTTTATTGGAAAATCTATTTTATTTTTTTAACTTCTGTGATACAATTAACTATAGTATAAGAATATGGAGGAAAAATATGGCATTTGATGGAATGAAAAAATTTTTTGGAGTAGAAGAAGAAAGTACTCCATCCGTAAATCAAGAGGAAGAATTTTATAGTGTAACAAAAGAAGAAGCAAAAGAAAATGCAGAATTAGGTAGCAATAAAATGATTTTATTTGAACCTCGTGCTTATTCCGAAAGTACACAAATTACAGATTATTTAAAAAAGAGAAATACAGTAGTTGTTAATTTAAAAAGAGTAACCCCAGATCAAGCAAAGAGAATTATTGATTTTTTAACGGGAAGTTTATATGCAATGAATGGAAATCTACAAAAATTAGGAGGAGGAATTTTCTTATGTGCTCCTAATAATGTAAATATTGAAGGAAAAATTACCGATGATACTAATAAATCAGTAAAAGGAAAAAGAGAAGATAAGGAAGAAGAAGAATTTAACTGGTAGTATTATGATTTAATTGAGGTGGATAATGAAAAAGTTTAGTAAGGAGTTTAATGGTTATAATAAACAAGAAGTAAATGATTTTCTAAATGATGTAATTACACAAACAGAAAAAGTATTACAGAGATTAGAACAACAACAAGCAGAAATTACTTCTTTAAAATCCCAAATTATCCATTATCAAGATATAGAAAGAAGCTTAAACTTAGCTTTAAATCATGCTCAAGAAGTTGGCGAAGATATTCGTAAAATGGCCAAAAATGAAGCTAAAATGATTGTAGAAGAAGCAACTAGAAATGCAAATCGAATTGTGAACGATGCTTTAATTCGAAATGAAAAAATAGAACTAAAAAATCAGACAATGGAACGAAACTTAAGAATCTTTAAAAAGAAACTTCGTGCAATTGTTGAACAACAATTAGAAGTAGTTGAGGAGATTGAAATATTAGAAGTAGAAGAATAAATCACTTTTGATTTATTCTCATTTCTTTTTTATGAAATAGGAGTGGTAGTGTGAAAGGTGAAATTAGAAGGGTTGTTAAAAACAGTAAATTTTTATTTGCTATGAAGTTTTTAATCTCTATTGTATTAAGAGGTTCTTTATTAATTATTCCTTTTTTCTACAGTTATGCAGTAGAAGCAATCACGAATGGTAACTTAAATCAAGCCTGTCTATTAGTCCTTTTTTTATTTATTGTAACAGCAATCTATTATCTTTCAGAAATGTTAAATGATTATGCCTACGAAAAATTATATTATAAAATATATATGGGACTTACTAAAATTGGATTAAAAATTACAGAAAATAACTCTATTCATAGTTTATCAAGAATTCCACTTGGTCAATATAATAGTATGCTGACTGATGATATTAATGTAATTGCTGACTGTTATGCATCCATTCCTATGGCAATAGCTAGAGTTATAGAATTAAGTTTTATTTTTTACTATTTCTTTTCTGTTAATACAATTGTAGGAATTCTTTCTTTCATCATATCATTAGTAGTATTAATCACTCTTTACTTTGGAAATCGAAAAGTAAATGATATTAATGTTCAAAATAAAGCTAGTCATGATCAAAGATTAGGAATTTTGCAGGAATATTTTTTAGGAATGAAGGAAGTTAAAGGATTTCGTTTATTTCATTCTATTAATCAACGTATCCATAAAAGTTATGAAACTTATTTAAATTGGTATACTAGGTATGGTTTATTTAAAGTAATTGTAAAATATGGTGCATTAGCTATTGTAGACCTTTCAAAAGTGTTATTTTTATTTTATGGATTTACTTTAGCTTATCAAAATAAAATGTCATTAGCTGTGATTTTAATGGTATATAGCTATTTTGAAAAATTAACTACTTGTTTTACAGGACTGTTAGACTTCAATAATCAATATCAAAATTCAGTAGTAGCAACGATAAGATTTTCTAAGTTAAAAGAATTTTCTCACGAAGACGAAATGAAAGAAAACCTTAAAGTAATTGGTAGAGGAATTATAGACTTTGATCATATTTTATATGGAAATCGTGAAGACCCTATTTTAAATGATTTTACTGCTCATATCAATAGCCATAGTATTACGGTGATTACAGGACCTACTGGTGCAGGCAAGACAGGTGTTATCGATTTGCTACTTAAATTAAATAAACAACATGAAGGAACTATTACGATTGATAAAGTCGATATCAATGAGTATGCTGATGATATCTATTTTGCTAATGTAGCTGCTGTTCGAAAAAATCCTAGTTTTTTTCATATGTCAATTCGTGATAATTTAGAAATATTGGAACCAGATTTTGAAAAAATTGTTTCTGTGTGTCAAGAAATAGGAGTGCATGATGATATTATGAAACTAATAAATGGTTATGATACGATCATTTCAGAAAGTGCTTCTAATATTACGAACGATATTAAATATTTATTATCCATTGTTCGAGTTATCTTAAAAAACCCTAAAATTTTATTATTTGATGAGACCTTAAATGCTTTTCCAAAAGAAGTGGATTTAAAACTGATGGATTATTTTAGAAAAACGAAAGGTAAACATAATGTTATTATCATTTCAAAAGAAAAACATGTAATCGAAGAGGCAGATCAAGTTATTTTTATGGAAAAAGGTAGTGTTACCATATCAGGTAAGCATGAAGTGATGCTTTTAAAAAATGAATCTTATCAGAAATATTTTAATGAACTATAAATTTATTTGTTGAAATTCTAATTTTTCTATGATATAGTAATATCTAGTAAAAACAAGTGCGAAAGACGGAATAAGGAAAAATGGTTAGAGAGTTCTTAATTTGGTGAAAAAAGAATCCATTGGAAATTATTTAGATCACTTTCAAGTTTGTGCTTTATGGATAAGATAAAGTCGGAAAATTCCGTTATCAATTATGAGTGGATAGATTTTCTATCAATTAAGGTGGTACCGCGATCATTCGTCCTTATACGAATGGTCTTTTTTTTATGAAAGGATGGGAATATGATTATACAAATACTGTTATTAATCATTGGCTTTGTGGTATTAATAAAAGGTGCTGATGTCTTTGTAGATGGTGCTAGTCATTTAGCCAGAAATTTTAAAATTTCTAAAATGTTAATAGGGCTCACTATTGTTTCCTTTGGTACCAGTGCTCCTGAATTTGCTGTTAGTATTCAATCAATTTTAGCTGGTAGTGGCGAAATAGTGGTTGGAAATGTTGTAGGAAGCAATATTTTAAATATTTTATTGATTCTAGGCTGTGCTAGTTTGGTTCACGATTTAAAAGTAAAAAATAATACAGTAAAAAAAGAACTACCTATTACTTTATTGCTGACTAGTTTATTAATTGTTTTAATGAGTGACCAATTTATTAATCATCAAGAAAATATTTTAACACGCGGTGATGGGATTACCTTACTACTATTTTTCCTAGTATTTATCTATTATCTAATTTCCATGATGCGAAATAAAACAAATGAAATTGAAGAAGATGAAACAATTTATCCCTTATGGAAATCGATTCTTTATACGATAGGCGGAATTATTGCGATTATAGTTAGTAGTAATTTAGTAGTTAATAGTGCTACTTCAATTGCTTCAAAAATAGGAGTAAGTGAAAGAATTATCGGTTTAACGATTATTGCTTTAGGTACTTCTTTACCGGAATTAGTAACTAGTGTAGTTGCAACCAAAAAAGGAGAATATGATATTGCGATAGGAAATGTTGTAGGAAGTAATATCTTTAATATAGGAATTGTTTTAGGAATTCCCATAGCTTTATTTGGAAAGATACCAGTAGGCACTTTTAGTGTTATTGATTTAGGATTTTTATTTGCATCAGCATTTGTACTATTTGCTTTTTCAGCAAATGATTATAAAATTAGAAAATATGAAGGAATATGTCTACTACTAATGTTTCTAATTTATTACACAATGATTTTAATTTAAATTCATAAAAATAGAAAATAAGAAGAGAGGATGTTAACAATGTTTAAAGAATTAGAAAAAGAAAAAAATAGTGTTTTAGAAGAAAAAAGAATGAATCATTTTTTAAAAGATGATATTCTAAATAAATCAATTGAAAAAGGAAAGGATTACTTTGTATTTTTTGATGGTCCAGCTACTGCTAATGGTATGCCTGGAATTCATCATATGCTTGCTAAATTATTAAAAGATTGTTTTTGTAAATATAAAACGATGCAAGGATATAAAGTTATTCGTAAAGTAGGTTGGGATACTCATGGATTACCAGTTGAAGTACAAGTAGAAAAAGAACTTGGATTTTCAGGAAAAAATGATATCGAAAAATATGGGATTAAAGAGTTCAATGAAAAATGTCGTGAAAGTGTATGGAAAAATGAAAAAGCTTTTCGTGATTTTACGAATAAAATGGGTCAATTTATTGATCTAGAACATCCTTATATTACTTACGATAACAACTATATTGAAACCGAATGGTGGATTTTAAAGAAGTTCTTTGAAGAAGGATTAATTTATGATGGATTAAAGATTTTACCATATTGTCCTAGATGTGGAACAGGTCTTGCTAGTCATGAGGTTGCTCAAGGATATAAAGAAATTAGTGTAAATACTGTAACAGTTCCTTTTAAATTAAAAGATGAAGAGAATACTTATCTTTTGATTTGGACAACTACTCCTTGGACTTTAATGTCAAATGTTGCTGCTTGTGTCAATCCCAATGAAAAATATGTAAAATGTCTATCAAAAGGCTACAACTTTATTGTTGCTGAAAAACTTGCTCATAAAGTATTAGGAGATGACTTTGAAGTTGTTTCAGAATATCTTGGTAAAGATTTAGAATATCGAGAGTATGAACAATTTTTACCATTCTTAAAGGTTAATAAAAAAGCTTTCTATATTACTTGTGCAGATTATGTAACGATGGAAGATGGAACTGGTATTGTTCATATTGCCCCTGCTTTTGGACAAGATGATTATGAAGTAGGATTAAAATATGATTTACCAATGTTAAATCCAGTCGATGAAAATGGATGCTATACAGAAGGACCTTGGAAAGGTAGACTTGTTGTAGATTCAGAATTGGAATTAGAAATCATTAAATATCTAGCTAGTGAAGATAAATTATTTAAAAAACAGAAAATGGAACATAATTATCCACTTGTTTATTACTCTAAACCTAGTTTATATATTAAAACCACTGCTTTTAAAGATAAAATTATAGAAGCAAATAATACCGTTCATTGGTATCCAGATTATGTAGGAGAAAAACGTTTCGGAAACTGGCTTGAAAATATGAATGATTGGGCTATTTCTAGAAATCGTTATTGGGGTACTCCTATTCCTTTATGGAGATGTAGTTGTGGTCATGATGAGATGATTGGTTCTCGTAAAGAATTAGTTGAAAAAGCAATCGAAGATATCGATGAGACCATTGAACTTCATCGACCATATGTAGATGAAATTCATATTAAGTGTCCAGAGTGTGGCAAAGAAATGACTCGTGTAAAAGAAGTAATGGATTGTTGGTTTGATAGTGGAGCTATGCCTTTTGCTCAATATCATTATCCATTTGAAAATAAAGAATTATTTGAGAAACAATTCCCAGCTGATTTTATTAGTGAAGGAATTGATCAGACTCGTGGTTGGTTCTATTCCTTACTTGTTATTTCTACTTTTGTGATGGGATGTAGTCCTTACAAAAATGTACTTGTTAACGACTTACTTTTAGATAAGTTTGGACAAAAAATGCATAAATCAAAGGGAAATGCTGTTGAACCATTTAGTATTTTAGATACATATGGTGCAGATCCTACTAGATTTTATATGCTATATACTTCTCCAGTTTGGACACCACTTAAGTTTGATGAAGAAGGAATCAAAGAAGTACAATCTAAATTCTTTAACACTTTAAAGAATACTTATACTTTCTTCCAAATGTATGCAAATACCGATAATATTGATCCTAAAACATTTGAAGTATCTTATCCAGAATTAGAAGAAATTGATAAATGGTTACTTTCTAAATATAATAAATTAGTAAAATATATGACTGCCGCTATGGAAGAATATGACTTAAATAAAGCTGTAAAACTAGTAAATAATTTTGTCAATGAAGATTTATCAAATTGGTATATTAGAAGAAACCGTAGAAGATTCTGGGGTAGTACCTTAGATACTAGTAAAAAAGCTGTTTATCAGACGACTTATCAAGTATTGGAAGGTGTATGTCGATTAATTGCTCCTATTGTGCCATTTATTTCAGATGAGATTTATACGAACTTAACCAATGAAGAATCAGTTCACTTAGCATCATATCCTACTTATGAGGAAGATAAAATTAATGAAAAAATTGAACGCCGTATGGATTTGGTTAGAGATTTAATTTCATTAGGAAGAAATGCTAGAGAAGAAGCTAAAATTAAAGTTAGACAACCAATTAGCGAAGCTATTATTGATGGTAAAAATGAAGAACTTATTTCTGATTTAGTAGATTTAATAAAAGAAGAGCTAAATGTAAAAAAAGTAATCTTTGCTTCTAATTTATCTGAATATATGAATTTTGAAGTAAAACCTAACTTTAAGATTTGTGGTAAGATGTTTGGACCACATATGAAAGAATTCCAAGATAAGTTAACACAATTATCAGAAGATGATATTGCTACTTTAGAAAATAATGGAACAATTAAATTAGAAATTGATAATGAAGAAGTAGAAGTAGTTGCTGAAATGGTTGAAATTAGGGTCTCTTCTAAAGAAGGATTTAATGCAAGTCATGAGGGAAATCATTTTATGGTTTTAAATACTACTTTAACCGAAGAACTAATTCATGAAGGAATAGTACGTGAATTTATTAGTAAAGTACAAAATTTAAGAAAAGCTAAAGATTTTGAAATTACAGATCGAATTACAATTTATTATTCTGAAAACAATGAATTTGAAAATGCTATTTCTAATTATATTGAACTTATCAAAAAAGAAACTCTTGCTTTAGAATTAGTCAAGAAAGAATTAAAGGTTGAAACGACTAATTTAAATGGAATTGATATTCAATTTGATGTAGAAAAAAACAAAAATAATTAAAATAATATTTTTAAATAATAGGAAACAGGAAAATCAATTTTTCAAATGAAGAAAAAAAGATTTTGTCTGTTTCTTTTTATTTTGATATCTAAAATAAGCTATTTTCACATGATTTTTCTTTTGATATAATGAATATAAGTAAAAAAGGAATCAAAAAGAAAGGAGGAATTAGGTTGATTGCCAAAGTATTAGTAGAACTATCAAATAAAAATATTGATAAAACATTTGATTATTTAGTTCCGAAAGAATTAGAAAATAAGATTCAAGTTGGAATTCGTGTAACAGTACCATTTGCTCATCAAATACTAGAAGGATTCCTATTGGAAATCATAAATGATAATGATAAAAATAGTGAATTTGAATTAAAGGAAATTATAAATATTGTAGATGCTGATATTGTTTTAAATGAAGAATTATTGGAGTTGGGTAAATACATTGCAGCTACGACATTATCTACGCTCATTTCTGCTTATCAAACTATGCTTCCTAAAGCTTTAAAAGCAAAACAAGGAATAATGGTACCTAAAAAAATGGAACATTATTTGATTTTAAAAAATGAACTTGCAGGTAAATTGACAAATTCGCAAAAAGAAATATTAGATCAAATAAAAGATAAAGGAAAATTACTGAAAAAGGAAGCCAATTTAATTTCTTCCAGTAGTGTAAAAACACTGTTAAGAAAAGGATTCATTACCGAAATAGAAGAGGAAGTTTATCGACTTCATCACGAATCGAATTTAAAAGAAAAATATCCTTTAACCAAACTACAACAGAATGCTGTGAATACTATTTTAGATCAGAAAGATACCGATACTGTTTTTCTCATTCATGGAGTAACAGGTAGTGGAAAAACAGAAATCTATATGGAAATTATTGAAAAACTGTTACAACTTGGAAAAGAAAGCATTGTTTTAGTACCAGAAATTTCTTTAACAGAACAAATTGTTGCTCGGTTTCAAACGCGTTTTACAGATAGTATCGCTATTTTACATAGTCGCTTAAGCGATGGTGAAAAATATGATGAATGGCGAAAGATAGCTAGGGGAGAAGTCAAAATTGTAATAGGTGCTAGAAGTGCTATTTTTGCCCCTTTAAAAAATATTGGAGTAATTATTATTGACGAAGAGCATACGGATAGTTATAAACAAGATAGTTGTAATCCCAAATATCATGCTTTAGATATCGCCAAATGGCGAGGAAAATATCATCATTGTCCTGTAGTGCTTGGTAGTGCTACACCTACTTTAGAAACTTATGCAAGAGCCAAAAAAAATCGATATCAACTGATTGAATTAAATCAAAGAGTAAATCAACAAGCCTTACCAGAAATTAAAATAATTGATATGAACCAGGAAAGAAAAAAAACGGTTGGAAGTTTTTCCCAGCCATTAATAGATGCCATGCAGGAGACTTTAGATAAAAATGAGCAGATCATATTACTATTAAATCGTCGTGGTTATTCTTCCTTTGTATCTTGTAAGAATTGTGGATATACAGAAAAATGTCCCAACTGTGATATTAGCCTTACTTATCATAAGAGTAGTAATACTCTCCGTTGTCATTATTGTGGCTATGGAACAAAATTAAATGAATATTGTCCCGAATGTGGAGAAAAAGCTCTTTCTACATTAGGAACAGGTACCGAAAAAATAGAAGAGGAACTTCATAAACTTTTTCCTAATAAAAGAGTAATTCGTATGGATTTTGATACTACTAGTAAAAAGGGAAGTCATGACCGAATTATCAAAAGCTTTGCACAAGAAGAGTATGATATTTTACTCGGTACCCAAATGATCGCTAAAGGATTAGATTTTCCTAATGTTACTTTAGTAGGAGTGATTAATGCTGATACTAGTTTAAATATTCCGGATTTTCGCAGTAGTGAAACAACCTTCCAATTATTATGCCAAGTGGCAGGTAGAAGCGGTAGAGGTGAGAAAAAAGGAAAAGTTATAATTCAGACCTTTAATCCTGATCATTATGCAATTCATTATGCACAAACACATGATTATTTAGGTTTCTTTACAATGGAAATGTCAATTAGACATAAGTTAGGATATCCACCTTACTATTATTTGACAGTAGTAAGAGTGTTAAGTAAATCTTATGATGATGCAAAAATAACCAGCAATAAAATAGGAGAATATTTTCATAAAACTTTACCTAATGCAACTATTTTAGGACCAAGCGTTGCAAATATATTTCGTATCAACAATATCTATCGCTTTCAAATAGTTTTAAAATATAAAAAGGAAGAAGAAATAGATCCTATTTTAAATCAATTAATAGAACACTATAAAACGAATTCAAAAGTAAAAATAGATATTGATAAAAATCCAATTCATATATAAAATGAACTATTTCTGTGTTATACTGATATAGGATGATGAAAATGAAAAAGAAAATAATGATGATAGTAATCATTGGAATGATATGTATTTTACTTGGTATTTTTCTTTATTCAAACGATTCTATTCGTTTTAAATTATCGTATGAATATATTAACCAAGTAGAATATAATAATGGTAAAAAAATCAAAGTAAATATTCCTTGGAAAAATGGTGTGAAATATTTAAAGAAAGAAGAAATTATACCATTCTTGAAAGAAAAAACAGGAATCGTATATTTTGGATATAATACTTGCCCATGGTGCCGAAATATCGTACCAATTTTAATTGATACCATAAAAGATAATCATATCGATACTCTTTATTATGTAGACATTCATAAAACAGATTTATCTTCGATCAGAGAAGAATTATTTACTTTATTAGACGATTATTTAGAAACCGATGAAGAAGGCAAAAAAGGATTGGCAGTACCAGATGTTTATTTTATCAAAGATGGTAAAATCATTGGTCATCACTTAGGTACTGTAGATAGTTATCATAATCCTTATTTAGGAATGAATGAATTAGAAAAACAAGAACTAACTGGTATTTATCAAAATTTCATAGAGGAGATGAGATAATGGATAGCATTAAAATTTTATTTATGGGAACTCCAGAGTTTAGTGTCAATGTCTTACAAGGATTGATTGAAAATTATCATGTAGTAGGGGTAGTTACGCAACCTGATAAAGAAGTAGGAAGAAAACACGAAATTAAATTTTCCCCAGTAAAAGAATTAGCAATCGAACATGAAATTAGAGTTTATCAACCGGAACATATTAAAAAAGAATATGAAGAATTATTAAGACATCCAGTAGATTTAATTGTTACTTGTGCATACGGACAAATCATTCCGAAAGAATTATTGGATTTTCCAAAATATGGCTGCATCAATGTACATGCCTCTTTATTACCTAAATTAAGAGGAGGGGCTCCTATTCATAAGGCGATTATTGATAACTATTCTAGAACTGGAGTTACTATTATGTACATGGTTGAAAAAATGGATGCTGGAGATATCATTTCTCAAGTAGATACTCCAATTTTACCGGAAGATAATGTTGGTACTTTACATGATCGCTTAAGTATTATGGGAACAAAATTATTATTGGAAACCATACCAAACATTATTTCTGGAAATATCCATCCTATTAGACAAAAAGAAGAAGAAGTAACTTATGCTTGGAATATTACCCGTGAAGAAGAAAAAATTGATTTTAATCAGTCAACGATTGATATCTATAACCGAATTCGAGGATTAAGTCCTTGGCCAGGTGCCTATGCTATTTTAGATCAAAATATAGTAAAAATTTATGCTGCTAGAATTAGTGATAGTTTTTTTACTACTAGAAAAAATGGTGAGATTGGAAAAATTTATGATGATGGAATTGGTGTTAGTACCAAAGATGGTGAAATTATTATTACAAAGCTTCAATTTGCTGGTAAAAGGAAAATGAGTGCTAGAGAATATTTAAACGGAGTACAAAAAGAAGATTTAATTGGAAAAGTATTTGAATAGGAGTATCTATGAAAAAGAATGAAAAAATGGAATTATTAAAAAAATGTTTTGGAAAACAAAAGGATGACCGTTACCATGCTATCGCAATGCTAATCCTTTATGGCATTTTTATTCTTGTTATTATAATTATGATTCGAGTAGCAGGTACCCCTTCGAATAATGATAGTACCAATACTCCAGATGCAAATGATTCCAAATTAACAAGTCCATCTTTACCTAACGAGCAACAAGAGCCAAGTTCATCCTCTCAAGATATCGTGGGAAATGATATCAACTATAGCTATTCTTATACTATTTTATATAATGGAACAAGTGAAGTTTATCTTGGTAAAAAAGTAGATAACAAAGAAAAATTTACTTTAATAAAAGATGGTGGTACTACTAACTATGCTATTTTGGATGATAATTATTTGATTTTAGAAAATAATAGTTATCATATTACCAATAATCCAAGTGAATTTTTTAAATATTGTGATGTGGAAGCAATCTTATTAGCAATAGAAAATGCTATCCCTACTCAAAACCAAGAAACTATAAAATATCAAGTTTCTAATAAAGAATTATCTGTAATATTTCATGATACTCTTCTAGTTGATAATGAACAAAATAATAGTATTCAATTATCTTTAGTAGATCAAAATCTAAAATATATCGATTTAGATATCAGTAATTATATTTCGGCAATCAAAGGTGAATCCACTACCGTAACCATTCATATGGAATTTGTAGATATAGGTACAACCGAAGATTTTGAGATTCCATTACAGGAAAGATAGAATTTCTATCTTTTTTTTAATAAATTTAAGATAAAGTGATTCCTCAATGGGTCTTTTTACAATAAGAAACAAAAAATAATTTGACAGATTTTTTACATTATTTTACATTTTATAAGAATATTTCCATTAGAAATCTTTTTTCATGATATAATTTATTATGTATAAGTGGGTGAGACTATGGATAATATTTATAATCTTACATTAACAGATTTAGAAAATTATTTTGTAGGTCAAAATGAAAAAAAATATAAAGGACAGCAAGTATTTGATTGGTTATATCGAAAAAGAGTTGTTTCTTTTGATGAGATGACGAATCTAAAAAAAGAAGTAATTGATTCTTTAAAAAAAGAATTTACCATGAGAACTCTTTCCATTACAAAAGTAGAAAGAGATATTGATGTCAATAAATATTTATTTGCGTTATCGGATCATGAAAAAGTAGAAGCAGTTTTAATGGATCATTTATATGGAAACAGCTTATGTATTTCAACTCAAGTAGGATGTAACATGGGATGTAAATTCTGTGAGAGTGGTCGACTTAAAAAAGTAAGAAACTTAGAAACTCATGAAATGATTGAACAGATTTTATTAGTAGAGGAAGAATGTGGAAAAAGAATTAGCCATGTAGTTGTCATGGGAATTGGGGAACCTTTTGATAATTATGATAATTTAATAAAATTTATTGAGATTATTAATCATCCCAAAGGAATAGAATTAGGTAGTCGTCATATTACAGTCTCTACTTGTGGTGTTGTTCCAAAAATAAAAGAGTTTATGAATCTACCATACCAAGTAAATCTAGCAGTTAGCTTACATGCACCAAATAATGAAATTAGAAATCAAATTATGCCAATCAATAAAGTTTATCCTATCGAAATACTAATGACTACTCTCAAAGAATATATAAAAAAGACTAATCGTCGGGTAACTTTTGAATACATTTTATTAGATGGGATAAATGATACAAGTGAATGTGCCATAGAGTTAGCTAATTTAGTAAAAGAAATGAACTGTTACATTAATTTAATTCCTTATAATGAAACAAATAATATTTCTTATAAACGAACAAAACCATTAAACATTTCTAAATTTTATGATATACTTAAAAAGAATAGAATCAATGTTACCATAAGAAGAGAATATGGTAGTAAAATCAGTGCTGCTTGTGGACAACTTAGAAGTAAGAAGGAGGACTAGCATAAGTATGAAATCATTTTATTTAACCGATGCTGGTAAAGTTAGAAGTCATAATGAAGATAGTGTAATTATTGTCAGAAACCAAGAAGATGATTATCTATTAGCTGTTGCTGATGGAATGGGAGGACACCGTGCTGGAGAAGTAGCTTCTTCGATTGCAATTAGTTATTTAGGAAAACATTTCCAAGATACTTTTCGTAATATGAAAAAAGAAGATGCGATTGAATGGATTCGGGATGCTGTAAAAGAAATTAATGATCTAATTTTTAATTATGTAGATCAACATTCAGAAAGTAAAGGTATGGGAACTACCCTAGTATTAGCAATCAGTAGTAAAGATTATGTTTTATTTGGAAATATTGGTGATTCTAGTGGCTTTGCCATGAAAGAAAATCACCTATATAAAGTAACATATGATCATACTTTAGTGAATTTATTAGTAACAGCTGGAGAATTGACAGAAGAACAGGCAAAGGATCATCCAAAAAGAAATGTGCTAATGAAAGCATTGGGAGCAAATAATCCTATTGAGGTCGATATTTTTGATTGTGATAAAGAAGTAACAGATATTCTTCTTTGCAGCGATGGTCTTACTAATATGTTAGATATTGAAAATATTGAACGAGTGTTACTAAGTGATTTTGAAGTGGAAGATAAAGTAATTCGTTTAATGAAAAAAGCAATGAATCGTGGAGGAACAGATAATATTAGTATTGCTTATTTAGAAAGAATACCAAGAGAAAAAAAAGAAGGTGAAGAATCATGGTAGAAAAGGGGCAAAAAATTAATGATCGTTATGAGATTATTAAAAGTATTGGCGAAGGTGGAATGGCTAATGTTTATTTAGCCTATGATACGATTTTAGATAGAAGAGTAGCAATTAAAATATTAAGAGGCGATTTATCGAATGATGAAAAGTTTGTAAGAAGATTTCAAAGAGAAGCCTTATCTGCTTCAAGCCTTTCCCATCCTAACATTGTAGAAATGTATGATGTTGGGGAAGACAATGGAATTTATTATATTGTCATGGAATATATTGAGGGAAAAACATTAAAACAATTAATCAAAAAAAGAGGAGCTCTTACCCTTAGTGAAGCAATTGATATTATGCTTCAAATTACAGATGGAATTAGCCAAGCTCATGATAGTTATATTATTCACAGAGATTTAAAGCCTCAAAATATTATGATTAAAGAAGATGGAGCAATCAAAATCACTGATTTTGGAATTGCCATGGCTTTAAATTCTACCCAACTTACCCAAACAAATTCTGTCATGGGAAGTGTACATTATTTACCACCAGAACAAGCAAGTGGCAAAGGTTCTACAATTCGTAGTGATGTATATTCTATGGGAATTTTATTCTATGAAATTTTAACAGGAAGTCTACCATTTAAAGGGGAAAATGCAGTTGAGATTGCATTAAAACAAATGCGAGAAGAAATCCCTAGTGTCCGTAAAAAGAATCCTGCGATTCCTCAAAGTGTAGAAAATGTTATTTTAAAAGCAACAGCTAAGAATCCTAAAAATCGCTATGCAGATAGCAAAGAAATGCATGCCGATTTATTAACTGTATTAAATGATGAACGAATGAATGAAGAAAGAGTAATTTTTAAATATCCGGAACATGAAGTAGATGAAAATACCAAAGCTATTTCGACAGTAAAAAAGAAAACGGATGAAAAATTAAATAATCCATCTGAAGATAAAGAAGAAGATTTAGATGATTCTTTCTTAAAAGAAAATAAAACGATTAAAAGAACGAATAAAATTATATTAATTTTGGCTTCTATTTTTATCGTAATCGTAGTGATCTTACTTACTTTATTCTTTATAGTACCTTATTTTACCAAAATACCAGATATTAAAATACCGGATGTTAGTGGATTATCTATTATAGAAGCTGAATCTAAGCTAAAGGAACAAGGATTTGAAGTTGCTTTAGAAACTATAAAAGAAGAAAATGATAAAGTAGAAAAGGGAAATGTTATCAAAACAGATCCTCAAGCAGGTAGAACGATTAAAAAAGGAAGCACCATTACTTTGTATGAATCTTTAGGAGAAGAAATCTACACAGTAGAAGATTATACTGGTGAAAATTATATTCGAATTGAAACTTTATTAAAAGATGTCTATGGTCTGAAAGTTACCATTAAATCTAAAGATGTGGATATGAATAGCGACTATGAGGAACAAGAAATCATTGAACAAAGTGTTCCTGCAGGTATGAAATTAGGAAAAGGAGATGCTATTACGCTATATATTCCTAATATTGTAGAATCTTATCCAGACATGGTAGAAGAAGGCTGGACTTTAGAAGATATAGAAGCTTTTTGTCAAAAGTATGAAATTGATCTAAAAATCGATTATGAAGAAACATCTCAATTTGATGAAGGAACTTTAATTAGTCAATCGCGTTCTCCAAAAACACCAATTATATCACATTCTGATTTGAGAATCGTATTAGCTAAAAAACCAGAAATTGAGCCTCAACCAACTCCAAATGATCCAAATGCTGAACAGGAAAATGAAAATAAAGAAGAGAATTCCAAAACAGAATAAATGATACTAAAGGTGAAAAAATGAAAGGACAAATTGTTAAGATACTCAGTAATTTATATTTTGTAAATAGTAATGGTAAGGTTTATGAATGCCATTCTAGAGGAAAATTTCGAAATGATAATATTACTCCAACGGTTGGTGATTATGTAAAATTCGATGAAAAAAATCAGTATATTCTAGAAATTTTACCACGCAAAAATACTTTAATTCGCCCTCTTGTTAGTAATATCGATCAGGCTTTGATTGTAACTAGTTGTAAAAGCCCTGATTTTTCTACGAATTTATTAGATAAATTATTAGTATTATTAGAATTCCATCACATTAAGCCAATTATATGTCTTACCAAACAAGACTTATTAACAAAAACGGAAAAAAATGAAATTAAAAAAATAAAAAAATATTACCAAAGTATAGGTTATTTGGTATTATGGAATACCAATTTATGGAAGATAAAACACTTATTGAAAGGAAAAACTACTGTATTTACAGGACAAACAGGTGCCGGTAAAAGTACATTATTAAATCATTTAAATAAAGACTTACATCTAGAAACAGGAGAAATTTCAAAAGCATTAGGTAGGGGAAAACATACCACTCGTCATGTAGAATTAATAGAATTATGGAAGGGAAAAGTTTTAGATACTCCAGGATTTTCTTCCATTGATTTTGATGCTTTAGAAAAAGAAGATATTCGTAATGGCTTTATTGAATTTAAAAATTATCATTGTCCTTATCAAGATTGTATGCATTTAAAGGAAAAAGAATGTAAAGTATTAGCTGCTGTAAATAACCATAAAATTTTAAATAGCCGATATGAAAACTATCAAAAGATAATTTCTGATCATAACAGAAAGTAGGTGTTACTATGAAAGTATCTGCATCATTTTTATCTTGTAAAACAATGATTCCTGTTGTTAGCAAATTATCCGCAACTGATATTGATTATATCCATGTTGATTTTATTGATGGAAGTTTTGTAAAAGGAAAAAAGATACCTTTTCGTAAATTAAAACAAATTGGAAAATATAGTAGAAAAAGATTAGATGTTCATCTGATGACAAAACGATTAAAAAAATATATTAAAAAGTTCTCACAATTAGATTGCGAATATATAACATTCCATTTAGAAATTGATAAAAATATTGAAAAATATATCGACTTGATTCATAGCTATGGAATTAAATGTGGGTTAGCAATTAATCCTAATACGGATTTTAAAAAATTAGAACCATACTTAGATATGATTGATATGGTATTAGTAATGGCAGTAGAACCAGGTTATGGAGGCCAGGAATTTATCAAAGAAACGGTAAAGAAAGTAAAGTCCTTACATGAATATATTACCAAAAGAGAAAATGCTATTGTCATTAGTATCGATGGGGGAATGAATCAAGAAACCATCAAAAAAGTAAAACCATATATAGATATGGTTGTATCAGGATCCTATATTACAACAAGCAATAACTTTCAGGAAAGTATTAATAGTTTAAGATAAAAAAAGTAATCTAACGATCTGGATTTTAGATTACTTTTTCTTTTTTCTAGACTTGAAATAAAATAAATGATAATAGTATTTATCAACAAAAAAGAAGTAATTTTACTCATTTACTTCTTCAACTTTTTCATCTTTTCTTGCTGTTCTTAATTCTCTAGCACTCACTCTCACTCTAGTTCCATCTTCTAATCTAACTACTTGAAGATTTACACCTTGTTTTTTACGAGTAGCATTTAAAGCATGAGAACGTTTATTTCCGAATAAAGGCTTTTTACTGGTAATTTTAACTGCCATATCTAATTCCTCCTTTTGATACATAAATTAACTTGCTTTATAACTTTATCATATATTTTCCTTTTAGTCAAATAAATATTTCCTAATTTATAATTTTTTGTAGTTTTTTTTGAGAAATTTCTTCTCTTTTTAGATAAATATCTTTAATAGTAGGGGAAAGAACAATGTCTTTTTTTTCTTCAATCTTTTCTAAAATAAATTTCATATTTTTAGCTTGAATTTGTTTTAAAATATCTAAAAACTGTGGATAACAAATAAACATTTTCTGATAGTCACTTAAACTAGAAAAAGTATAAAAACCATTAGAGTATCCAATAAATTGATTCCAACTACTATTACTAAAATCATAAAGAGTGGCTAAATCAATATAACCTGTATCAAATTTTTCTATTTTTACATTACTGACTCTATCTTGTTGTTTCATATAAATATCGATAGCAAACATTTTAAAAACATGTTCTAAAAAACAATCTTTATTTTTCGAATCTAAGCAAATATCTTTCCATAAATATAAAGTATTTTCAGAAAAGTCTGAACTAATTTCAATTGGACTATAATAACTGCAAGTTTCTTTTCTAAAACATTTAGATGCCATCCAAAATTCTCCATTTTTACTCTGAAAGAATTCAAAAGAAACAGTATCAAGATAAATCTCTTTTGCTAATTCTTCTCCGAGTAATTCATTTAAATTAGGTCTTTTTGCATAATAGATGGTACCATCCCATATAAAATAAAGATTTCTTTCCGTATCATATCTCATGATGCGATCAAAATCGACAACAGGAACTTGTTTTGTTAAACTTTGTGATAAATCTAGATACATAAAATTTCCTCTTTCTCTAGTCATTCTAACATTTTCTTTAAGTAAAGTCAAAAGTTTTGTGGTAAGATATTATTAAGAGGAGGAATGATTATGTATACGCCACTTTATATTAAAACAGTTTATTCGTTACTATCTAGCACCATCACAATAGATCACTTAATCGATTACTTGCAACAAAATCATTTTTCTTCTGCCGCCATAACAGACTATAACATGTTTGGTACGATGGAATTTTATAAAAAATGTAAAAAAGTAGGAATTAAACCAATTATTGGATTAGAAATTTTATTAGATAACGATATCGTTTTATTATATGCCAAAGATTATCAAGGATATCAAACACTAGTTAAGTTATCTACCATTCAATCCACTAGAAAAATAGAATGGCAAGATTTAGAAAAATTTCATCATTCTGTAATTGGCATTGTACCTTTAAAATTTGAAAATACTTACACAAAATTAAAACCAGTAATTAGCGATTTATATCTTGGATATTCTACGAAACAAGAAGAACTTAAAGCACTTCTAATTACGAAAAATGTTGTTTATGTGAGAAAGAATTTATATCTTTATGAAAAAGAAAAAGAATATTTAAAATATTTATATATGATTCGTGATGGGAAAACAGTTTTAGATGATACCCATTATGTAATAGAAAATAATGCCTTAGAGACTCCTGATATTTATGATTATACTAGTAATGAAAACTTATTTACTACAAACAGAATTGCTGATTTATGCAATTTAGAATTTCCAAAAGCAGAATTATTACTTCCTATTTATCAAGAGACAAATGGCTTATCCAGTCATGAATATTTAAAAGAATTAGCTAGCTTTGGTCTAAAAAAAAGATGTGAAGGAAAAGTAAGAGAAAGTTATTTAAAACGACTAAACTATGAATTAGATATAATCGACAAAATGGGATTTTCTAATTATTTTTTAGTAGTTTATGATTTTATTCGTTATGCGAAAAAAAATCAAATTTTAGTAGGACCAGGTCGTGGTAGTGGGGCTGGCTCATTAGTGTGCTATTCGTTGGGGATTACCGATATTGATCCCTTAAAATACAATTTGTTATTTGAAAGATTTTTAAATCCAGAAAGAGTAACGATGCCTGATATCGATACAGACTTTCCTGATATCTATCGAGATCAAGTAATTGATTATGTAGTTCAAAAATATGGTAAAAAAAGAGTAAGTGGAATTGTGACATTTGGAACTTTAGCAGCGAAACAAGCCCTAAGAGATGTTGGTCGTATTTTAAATATTCCAACATACCAAATTGACTTAATTACTAAAAAAATTCCACCTGTTACCAAGTTAAAATTAAAAGATCTATCTATGCAAGACTTGGAACTTAAAAAAATGATTGAACAAGATCAAAAATTAATGAAAATGTATCAGATTGCATCTTTTATAGAAGGTTATCCAAGACATATTTCTTGTCATGCTGCTGGTATCGTGATGAGTAAAATTGATTTAGATGAAGTCATTCCTTTAACATCCTCTGATGGGATGTATTTAACTGGTTATACAATGGAGTATTTAGAAGAGTTAGGTCTATTAAAAATGGACTTTTTAGGACTCAAGACTTTAACTACCATTATGAATATCATTGCTAATATTGAACAAAAAGAAAATAAGAAAGTTGATTTTAATACGATTCCTTTAGATGATCCTAAAGTATTAGAATTATTTGCTAAAGCAGATACTACTGGTATTTTTCAATTTGAAAGTGAAGGTATGAAGAATTTTCTATATAAATTAAAACCAAATTCTTTGGAAGATATCTTTGCTGCCATTGCTTTATTTAGACCTGGTCCTAGTCAAAATATTGATTCATATATCCGTAGAAAGCACCAAGAAGAAAAAATAGAATATCTTGATCCTAGCTTAGAACCAATTTTAAAAAGCACATATGGAATTATTATTTATCAGGAACAAATTATGCAAATTGCTCATGTATTAGCAGGGTATACATTAGGAGAAGCAGATATTTTAAGACGTGCTATGAGTAAGAAGAAAATGGATATTTTAAAATCTGAAGAAGAAAAATTTATCCATAAAAGTGTAGATAACGGTTATTCATATGAAACTAGTAAAAAGATATTTGACTTAATTTTAAATTTTGCCAATTTTGGATTTAATCGCAGTCATTCAGTTGCTTACTCAATAGTCGCTTATAAAATGGCTTATTTAAAATGTTATTTTCCGAAATATTTTTATGCTAGTTTATTATCTTCCGTAATTGGTAGTGAAGCCAAAACAAAAGAATATATTCGTGAAGTAAAAGCATTAGGAATTTCAATATTAAAACCAGATATTAATCATAGTAGTTGTAGTTATGAAGTAACCAAAGAAGGAATCTATTATCCACTTTCTGGAATTCGTAATGTAGGTAGTATTACTTGTAATGAAATCGTAGCAAGTCGTGAAGAATATTATGTAGATATTTTTGACTTTTTAGCCAAAGTAAAAGGAATCAATCGAAAAGTATTAGAATCTCTTATCCAAGCAGGATGCTTTGATTCATTTGGAATTACGAGAAAAACCTATATTGAAAATTTAGATGCCATTTTAAACTATGCAGAATTAGTTTCTACCTTGGCAAAAGAATTTGTATTAAAACCAGAACTAGAAATAAAGGAAGAATACATAGATCAAGAACTAATTGCAATGGAAAAAGATTTATTTGGACTTTATTTAAGTAATCATCCCGTTACTTCATACAAAGCTAAGTTTCCTAAAATAGTTTCACTAGATAGAATTTCTCATTATTTTAATCAAATCATTACCACCATTGTGTTAGTGGAAAAAGTAAAAGTGATTGCGACAAAAAAAGGAGAAGAAATGATGTTTTTTGATGGTAGTGATGAATACAACAAAATCGATTTTACATTATTTCCTAAAATTTATCAAAAATATCCGTTTATTAAAGTTGGGGATATTTTAAAATTAGAAGGTCGTGTTGAAAGAAGATACGATACTTTTCAAATTATTGTTAGTAAAGTTGAAAAAATATAAAAATGGTAATCATTTCCAATATGAGAAAAAAACAGTTTTTTGGAAAGAAAATTCTTGGAAACAAAAGAAAAAAGGTTTCCTAGAAGTTTGTTTTATGATATAGTTATATTGGAGCAAAGGTAGTGATAAGATGAGACTCAATTTTTCAATTAATGATTATTTACTTACATGGAACTTATTGTATGGTACTTCTTTTTCAGAAGTTGTACACGAGTTTAAACAAAAATTATATCTAACTCATCGCAAACAATATAATAACCTTGCTAAAGATAAAGATGAAATGCTGTTAGATATTAAGAACTTTATTCCAGATGATGATACTTTATATAATCTAGTATTCGAATCAAATCTTTTTTCAAAATTAAAAGAGGATACGGAAAAACATCGTATGGCATTATTAAAAATCTGGGATCAATATAAAAAACCAATCAATGAATCCATTAAAGAAATTTTAAAATTTCCATTAAAAGAAGAATACACAGTATTAGCTCTACACCCAATCATGGATTCTGTCTTAATCACACCGAATTCTACTAGTATTGGTTGGGGAAATCGTAAAGATTTAAAGAACCCCGTTCTTACTATTGTGAATATCATGTACTACATAGTAAAAAACGAAATTGGTCCCGTTGAAAAAAAATTTCAGGAAATAGTAGATACGATATTAGAACTGGCAATTAAAAATGAACTATATACAGAGATTAGTGGAAGTAGTAATTATGTACAAAAAAATGAAAAATCTTCTCTTTTAAAAAGACAGATTTATCCTTATTGGTTAATGTATTTAGGATGTGAAAAAGAAGATTTTCCAAGATATATGATGCGAGACGGTATCGTCTTTGAAATCGATCGTTATATTCTTGATAAGGAACTTAAAAAGATGAATCTTTATGAATTTATTGAATATTGTATTCGTAATCAAAAAAAGATTATTCGTATTAGCGAATTAGAACTAGTGTAGATTTCAATTTTTGAAATCTCTTTTATTAGGAGTTAGTATGCAAGAGAACAAGATAAAAATATTATTTGACCAAATTAATTTAGATATAGATACTAGAAATCGTTTAAGTGAAATGCAATTGGAAAAGGTAAAAGTAAATGAGAAAAATGGTAGTTGGACTTTTGTACTTAGTAATCCTGAAATATTAGAATTAGAGGATTATCAAAGATTAGAACAACTTGCAAATTGTGCTTTTAAAAATATAAAAAAAGTTTATTTACAAATTCTTCCAACAATAAAATCATTGACCAAATTAAAAGAATACTATAGCTATGCTTTAGAAAATGTAAAAGATATTCTTATGTTTTCTAGTATATTTCAGGATAATTTAATAGAAGAAGAATTAAAAATTGAAGTTACGAATTTAGAAGAAGAAAAACAAGTGAAGCAGATTCTTCCAAAATTGAATTATTTATTATCTTTATATGGATTTGATACCCCTTTAGAAATATCTTTAAATCTAGAAAAAGAAAATTCTGTCAAAGAACGAATTTCGAAAGATTTAGAAAGTGTAACCAAAGAAATTCCTCCAGTAATAGAACCCAAAGAAAATAAACCAACTTTTTATAATAAGCAAAATCATAATTATGACCGAGAAAAAAAAGAAAATGATCCTAATGTTATAGTAGGAAAGATGATTCATGATGTTCCCGTTCAAATCAAAAATATTATTGGTGAAACGGATCCTATCACTGTAGAAGGATATGTATTTGGTGTTGACTATTTTGAATCTAGTAAGACTGATTTTAAAATTATTACATTAAAAATTACTGATTATTCCGATAGCATTTACTGTAAAATTTTTTGCCGTGGAGAAGACGATTTTAATGAAAAGAAAAAAATCTTAAAAGAGGGAAAATGGTTTTTAATTCGTGGCTATACGAAAAATGATCAATTTTCTAAAGAACTTGTTTTAAATGCTAGGGATATCAATATTTTAGAAAAAGAAGATAGTGAAATCAAAGATACTGCACCTAATAAAAGAGTAGAATTACATGCTCATACCATGATGAGTCAAATGGATGGTGTAGCAGATGAAATAAACCTTGTAAAACAGGCTATAAAATTTGGCCATAGAGCAATCGCAATTACTGATCATAATGGCTGTCAAGCCTTTCCCCATGTTTATAATTTTGTACGCGACTATAACAAAGGAAAAGAAAAACAGGATCAGTTTCATGCTCTATTTGGTACAGAATTAACATTAATTGATGATAGTATCAATATTGTTGTTCGTGGAACCGATAGTAAAATCATGGATAGTACTTATGTTGTTTTTGACTTTGAAACAACAGGATTCAATGCCGGTGGAGAAGATTCTATTATTGAAATAGGTGCTGTTAAAATTTGTAACGGGGAAATTATTGATCGTTATGATGAATTAATTAATCCTGGAAAATTATTAAATCCAAAAATTACAGAATTAACAGCGATTACCGATGCTATGTTAATAGGAAAAGATAATGAAGAAAATGCTGTCAAACGATTTATTGAATGGTTTGGCGATTTACCAATGGTTGCTCATAATGCGAAATTTGATACTTCCTTTCTAGAAATGGCTTATCAAAAATATAACTTAGGAACCTTTCAAAATCCAGTCATTGATACATTAGAATTATCCCGTGCGTTAGATACTAATTATGCAAGACATAGTTTAAGTGCCCTAGTGAAAAGATATGATGTTCCTTGGGATGAAGAATCGCATCACAGAGGTGATTATGATGCTGAAGGAACTGCTTTAGTATTTTATAAAATGTTAAAGAAATTATCTGATAGAAACTTTGAAACGATTAATGATTTAAATAATTTAGTTAGTCAAGATGAAATTCATAAATATGGTAGAAGTTATCATGTTAATTTAATTGCCAAAAATAAAACAGGGCTTAAAAATATGTTTAAATTAATTAGTCTTGCCAATACAAAATACTTATATAAAACACCTAGAATCCTTCGTAGTGAAATTAGTAAATTAAGAGAAGGATTATTAGTAGGTAGTGGTTGCTACGAAAGTGAAGTCTTTAAAGAAGCAAGAAGTAAAAGTGATGAAGAGTTAACAAATATTATCAATTTCTATGATTATGTGGAAGTACAACCTCCAGAAGTATATGATCATGTATTACAGATGGGTGATTTTGCATCTCGTGAAGAATTACTAGATAGTATTTCTAAAATTATTCGAGTTACAAAAGAAAGTGGTAAATTAATCGTAGCAACGGGAGATGTTCATCATATATTAAGAGAAGATAAAATTTATCGTGAAATCATTGTGAATCAAAAAGTACCTGGCGGAGGTAGACATCCTCTTGCCAAAAATGACATTACAAGTATTCCTAGTCAACATTTACGTACAACAGATGAAATGCTAGAAGATTTTAATTTTCTCGATAAGAATTTGAAAGAAGAAATCGTAATCACGAATCCTAATAAAATTGTGGATATGGTAGAAGATATTGAGGTTATTATTGATACGGGTGGAATTCCATTCTCTCCAAAAGTAGCAAGTGATGATGGTAGTGGTTATTTGGATTGTCCAAGTGTTGTTACGAATTTAGTATATACAAAAGCAGAGTCTTGGTATGGAAATCCTCTTCCTTATAATATTGAAGAAAGAATTGCAACTGAGTTATATGGAGATATTGCAAGAAAAATCTATTGTGAAAAAGTTAAAGAAGAACATCCTGAATTTAATGATTCTCAACAAAATGAATATATATTTACTCACTTACACAATACCATTATTCAAGGATTTGATGCTGTTAAAGAATTATTAAGAAATCACTTTCAAGAAAAATGGAATCAGGAAGAAGAAGGAGAATGTAATCCCGATACTTTAGAAAAAAAAGTAAAAAAAGAACTAGGTGGTATTATTGGTGGTGGATTCGATCCTATTTACTTAATTGCTCAAAGATTGGTAAAACACTCTAATGATGAAGGATATTTGGTTGGATCCCGTGGTTCTGTTGGTTCTAGTTTCGTTGCTACTATGATGGGAATTACCGAAGTAAATGCATTACCTGCTCACTATCTATGCCGAAATCCAAAATGTAAATATTCAGAATTTAATAACGAAGAAAACGAACCATATGGAAAAGAATACTCTAGTGGCTATGATTTACCAGATAAAATATGTCCAAAGTGTGGCAATCCTTTAGGAAAAGAAGGACAGGATATGCCATTTGCTACTTTCTTAGGATTTAATGCAGATAAAGTTCCTGATATTGATCTTAACTTTTCAGGAGATAATCAAGCAAGTGCTCATGCTTATACCAAAGTACTGTTCGGAGAAGATAATGTATATCGTGCTGGTACCATTGGTACTGTTGCTGATAAAACAGCATTTGGATTTGTAAAAGGATATTTAGAGGATAAAGGAATTACAAATATGCGTAATGCTGAAATTGAAAGAATTGCTTTAGGTTGTACTGGTGTCAAAAGAACAACCGGTCAACATCCAGGAGGTATTGTTGTAATTCCTCAATATATGGATGTCTTTGATTTTACCCCTTTCCAATATCCAGCAGATGATCCAGAAAGTGAATGGCGAACTACTCATTTTGATTACCATGCAATTGATCAAGATGTATTAAAACTAGATATTCTAGGTCACGATGATCCAACGGTACTTAGAATGTTACAGGACTTATCGAAAATTGATGTAACAAAGATTCCTATGGATGATCAAAAAGTATTAAGTTTATTAGCATCTCCTGCTGCTTTAGGAGTAACGGAAGAACAAATTTTATGTCCAACAGGTACTTTAGGAGTACCCGAGATGGGAACTAAATTTGTTATTAACATGTTAGTGGAAACCAAACCTAGTACTTTTTCAGAAATTGTCAAAATATCTGGTTTATCACATGGTACTGATGTCTGGGCTGGAAATGCTAGTGAATTAATAAAAAATAATATTTGTCCATTTAAACAAGTAATTGGTTGTCGTGATGATATTATGGTAAACTTAATGAACTGGGGTATGAAACCAATTCGAGCATTTAAAATTATGGAATTTGTTCGTAAAGGAAAAGCATCAAAAGATCCAGAAACATGGAAGGGTATGGCAGAGGAAATGAGAGAAGTAAATGTTCCCGAATGGTATATTGAATCTTGCCGTAAGATTAAATATATGTTTCCGAAAGCTCATGCTGTTGCTTATGTTATGTCAGCTCTTAGAATTGCTTGGTTCAAAGTGTATCATCCTATTTGGTATTATGCTTCTTATTTTTCTGTTCGTATTACTGATTTTGATATTGAAACTATGATTCAAGGATATAATGCCATTCGTAAAAAAATAGATGATTTAACAGAAAAAGGATTTGAAGCAAGCAATAAAGAAACAAGTGTTTTAGAAACTTTAAAAATTGCGTTAGAGTCTACTGCTAGAAATATTAATTTTGCACCTATTGATATTGAAAAAAGTGATAGTAAAAATTTCTTAATTGCTGAAGATGGAAAAACATTAATTCCACCATTTAGAGCCATAGATGGTTTAGGCGATACGGTTGCCCAAAACATTGTATCTGAAAGAAAAATAAAACCATTCTTAAGTGTTGAGGATTTACAAAAGCGTGCCAAAGTATCACAAACTTTAATTGATAAAATGAGACTGATGGGAATTTTAAAAGATTTACCAGAATCTAGTCAAATGACATTGTTTTAGATCCTTTATGAAATCAAAATTATGATTCTAAAAATCTTCTACTTCTAAAACTACAGTTGAAATAACAGAAGAAAGTAGAGAAAATGTATAAAATCTCTATTGAGATAACGAAAAGTATTTGAAACACTTTTTTCTTTTTGGCATAAATTGTGTTAGAATGATATTAGAATGTTGGTGATAAGATGGATAGACCTATTGGAATTTTAGATTCAGGAATTGGCGGAGTAACCGTTTTAAAAGAAATTTTAAAATTACTTCCTCATGAAAATTATATTTATTACAGTGATTCTCTTCATAATCCCTATGGTGATAAAAGAAAAGATGAAATATTCAAATATGTTGATGCTATTGTCCAATTCTTTTTAGAAAAAAACTGTAAAGCAATTGTTTTTGCTTGCAATACTGCTACAGCTTTAGCAATCCAAGATATAAGAAAAAAATATCCCCAAGTAATGATTGTAGGAATCGAACCTGCTTATAAAATGGTCTACGATTATGCCAGTTGTAAAAAAACATTAGTTATGGCAACTCCCGCAACCATTCATAGTGAAAAATTTATGCACCTTTTTCATCAATATGATAATGGTAATACCATCTTACTTCCATGTCCTAATTTAGCTACTTACATTGAACAAGGAGAAAATCAAAAAATAGAAAAATATTTAAAAGAGGTATTACCAAAAGAAAAAATTGAAGTTGTCGTTTTAGGATGTACACACTATCCATTAATAACGAAACAAATTGAAAAAATATTAGGAAAAGTTCTTTTTTATGATGGAGGAAAAGGAGTAGCTTTAAGATTAAAAAATCTATTAGCAGAAAAGAATTTATTAACGAATTCTACTTTAGGAAATCTTTCTTTTTACGATTCTTCTTCTAATTCAATAAAAGAAAAAAGATTTTTTGAATTATTAAAGTAATTTTTTTACTTTTTTTTACAGTAAAAACCTTGTTTTATTTGTACTGCAATGCATTTAATGATATACTAATTTTGGTGGTATGATGAAAAAAAACATTAGAAATATGGATGTTCATTACATACAATATGGTAGCGAAACTGGTAAGGAAATCGTACTATTACATGGTTGGGGTCAAAATATAGAAATGATGGTACCTTTAGGAAATGAATTCCAGGATTATCATATTACGATATTAGATTTTCCTGGTTTTGGAGAAAGTAGTTCTCCAACTACTAGCCTAACCATCTATGATTATGTAGAAATATTAGAGGAATTATTAGAAAGCCTTAACATCCATAAACCAGTTTTAATAGGGCATTCCTTTGGAGGAAGAATAGCTATTCTCTATGCATCTAGAAATCCAGTTTTAAAATTAGTTTTATTTGCTAGTCCTTGTGTAAGGGAAAATCGAAAATCAACCAAAGAACAAATTTTAAAATCTCTAAAGAAATTGCCTGGTATGAATAAAATCGGTGAATTTGCGAAAAAATATATAGGATCTACTGATTATCGCAATGCTTCTCCCATTATGCGAGAAACTCTAGTCAATGTGATCAATGAAGATTTAAGTAATGCGGCTAAAAAAATACAGTGTCCAACTTTACTAATCTGGGGAACTTTAGATACCGAATCTCCTATTGAAGATGCTAAAAAATTAGAACAACTATTAGTAGATGGTGGGTTAGTAGAATTACCAGGATATACCCATTATGCTTATTTAGAAGCATTACCACAAGTAGTGAATATATTGCGCAATTTTTTATAGGAGGTAATTATGAATATTTATACAGTTAGTTTTATTCTAATTCTTGTATTTAATGTAATCAAGAATAAGAAAAGTCTGCATATGTTACAGCAAAATCTATATAACGAAAATAATCGTTATCTAAAATGGATCAAAAAGAATATCAAAACTGTTTTTGTAACTCTAGATTTCATTTCTTTGATAATATTAGGAATTGCTTATTGGTTAGATAATACTTTATCGATGATATTAATCATCATTGCTGATATTTTTTATCTATTAGAAATGGCTAGAATTCTAAATTTAAGAAAAATAGAACAAGTAAAGAAGCCTTTAGTAATTACTTCAAGAGTAAAAAGATTAATTTTTACGATCACTATCTTAATGGTATTACCAATTATCATTTATCTTGCTAATCGTAACCATGGTTTATTGTTACTATTAATAGAATCTATTGTTACTTATTTTAGTTATATTATTGTTTTCTTTGCTAAAATCATAAATACACCTGCTGAAAAATTTGTATATAAATATTATGAAACCAAAGCTAAAAATAAATTAAAAAGTATGACAAATTTAAAAGTAATAGGAATTACCGGAAGTTATGGGAAAACGAGTAGTAAAAATATTTTAAATGATATCTTAAATATTAAATTTATCTCTCGCCCAACTCCTAGAAATTTAAATACGGAATATGGGTTAATGATTACTATCAATAATCATTTAGATAAGTTCGATGATATTTTTATTGCGGAAATGGGTGCATATAAAAAAGGCGAAATAAAAAAATTATGTGATATGGTTCATCCAAAATATGGTATTTTAACAAGAATTGGTCTTGCGCATTTAGAAACTTTTGGTAGCCCAGAAAATATTATTAAAACAAAATTTGAATTAATAGAAAGCTTACCAGATGATGGAATTGCGATATTGAATAAAGATGATCCAAAACAAGTTTCTTATCAAATACAAAGTAAATGTAAAAAAGTTTGGATTGGTATTGAAGAACAAGATGCCGATGTAATAGCTTGTGATATTCAATGTGATTATAAAGGTAGTAAATTTCATGTCATGTTTAAAGGTGATAAAACCAAATATCCTTTTGAAACAAAATTATTAGGAAACCATAATATTTATAATATACTAGCAGGAATTGCTTTGGGAAAAGAATTAGGTATTAGTATGAAAGAACTTCAAAATGGAGTTAGAAAAGTAAGACCAGTAGAAAGTCGATTAGAATTAAAAGACTTTGGTTATATGTACCAAATCAATGATGCTTATAATTCTAATCCAGTTGGTGCAAAATCAGCGTTAGAAGTATTAGATATGATGCCTGGTATGAAAGTAGTAGTTACTCCTGGTATGACAGAATTAGGTGAAAAAGAAGAGGAACTAAATCATATTTTTGGTACCCAGATAGCAAATGTTGCTGATTATGTGATTTTAGTAGGAGAAAAGAAAACCAGACCTATCTTTGAAGGAATCAATGAAAGTGGTTTTGATAAGGATAAGTTGTTTATTGTAAATAGTGTATATCAAGCATATGATTTATTAAAAACACTAAAGAAAAAAGAAGATATGTATGCTTTATTTGAAAATGATTTACCAGATACTTATAATGAATAGGAGTGAATGTTATGAAAATTAAATTAGGTGTAATTTTTGGTGGAGAAAGTGTAGAACATGAGGTTAGTATTATTTCAGCTATTCAAGCAATGAATAAAATGGATAGTGAAAAATATGAAATTATCCCTATCTATATTACGAAAGATAGACAGTGGTATACTGGTGAAATGTTAAAGGATATTGAAACTTATAGCGATTTATCGTTAATTAAAAAATATGCAAAAAATGTTGTTTTATATGAAAAGAATGGAAGATTTGTGTTACAAAATAAAAAAGGATTCAAAAGTATTGTCAAAGAATTAGATATTGTCTTCCCAATTGTACATGGAACGAATGTAGAAGATGGTGTATTACAGGGATACCTTCAATCAATTGGAATTCCTTTTGTAGGAGGAGATGTTTATGCATCCGTAGTAGGTCAAGATAAAGTATTTATGAAGGAAATATTTGAATCTCAGAAATTACCAATTTGTAAATATACATGGTTCTATGATACCGAATATGAAGAAGACCCTAATTCTATTTTTGCAAGTATTAAAAAATTAGGATATCCTGTTATTGTCAAACCAGCAACTTTAGGTAGTAGTGTTGGTATCAAAACAGCTCATGATCAAGAAGAAGTAAAAATAGCTATCGATGATGCCATTAAATATGATCATAAAATTATAATAGAAAAACTAGTAGAAGATTTAATGGAAGTAAATATTAGTGTACTAGGTAATTATGAAAATCAACAGGTTAGTGCGATTGAACAAGTAATACCAACCAAAGATTTCTTAACCTATGAAGATAAATATATAGGTGGTGGAAAAGCCAAAGGAAAATTATATGGTGGTAAGTTTAAAACTTCCAAAGGAATGGTATCAGCGAATCGTGTGATTCCAGCACCATTAAAAGAAGATATGAAAGAAGAAATAGAAACAGTTGCTGTAAATGCTTTTAAAGCATTAGGATCTAGCGGTGTTGTTCGAATTGATTTCTTAGTAGATACCAAAGCTAATAAAATTTATATTAATGAAGTAAATAATATTCCAGGATCTTTATCTTTCTATTTATGGGAGCCAACTGGAAAAGAATATACTGAACTTTTAGATGATATGATAAATATTGGAATAAGAGATTATAAGAAAAGAGTAGCAAAAACTCATTCGTTTGATACGAACATCTTAAAAGGATTTACAGAACTTGGTGGATTAAAAGGAATGAAAGGTATGAAAGGAAAGCTAAGATAATGTATTTATCTTAGCTTTTCAGAGTGTAGACAAACCCTTAGTTTTTTCTAAGGGTTTTCGTATATATAAATTTTTTTTCTAAAATTTATAAA
>CANQKN010000003.1 GCA_947624515.1 uncultured Bacilli bacterium | reverse complement strand
GTTTCAATTAACATTTTACTGGATCAATCGCTTTTTGTATACATTAATTGGTGTCACATCAATTGTAACACTACAATATTTTCATAGAATATATAGTAGATAATTTGACTTTATCTTTAGATTATGTTATATTGGCATTAATTAAGGAACCGTTGGCTGTTTTTCAGCCATAATAGATAAACATAATTTACCTAGGACGGTTCCTTTTTCTTATTTTTAATCATAAAATCACTCCTTCAAAGTTTACTTTCAGATATATTATACACAAATATTATGTATAATCAATACACTATTTTTTATGTATGTGAAAATAAAGATAAGAGTGTGATAAAATGAACATTAAAAGACTAAAAGATTTAAGAGAAGATCATGATCTATATCAAAAAGACATAGCTAAATTATTAAATACTACCCAACAGGCATATAGTGAATATGAATTAGGAATTAGACTAATGCCAATAGATAGACTGGATAAACTAGCAAGCTTTTATAATACTTCGGTAGATTACATAATAGGAAGAACAAATACTAAAACTCCGTATCCAAAAAAATAACTAGTACAAATTGTTTATACTAGTTATTTTTCTTTTTAATCTTGCTTAATAAATCTACTAAATAATAAATATAATGTTTTTCTAATTTAATGGTATCAAGAATAACGATAAGTCTATCATGCATCATTTTAAAACGAAACATAGGAGTAATATGAAAAGCATCCATAAATAAAGCTTCCCCATCTAATTGTTTAGTCATATTCTGACTAAATATTAACTCTATAGAATTTCTAGTAGAATTAACCTTTTCTATTTCTAAATCTTTTGCCATTTTTTCAAACCATTCTTGATACATATAAATAATAATTGTTTCATCAAGTTTACCAAAACGATCTTCCAAATCTAGTTGTACCTCTTTTAATTTTTCTAAAGAATCAATAGTATTAATTTCTTTATGAATAGAAATTTTTAATTGATCATCATCAGTATAATTATCAGAAATATGAGTAGATACATCTAAAAGAGGCTTTTCATTCTGAATAATTTCTTCTTTTGGAGTAATTCCCTTTAAACGATCAATTTCATCTTGTAACATTTTCAAATACAAATCAATTCCTACTGTATCAATAAACCCTGCCTGTTCACTACCTAAAATATCCCCTGCTCCACGAATAGATAAATCTCTTGTTGCAATAGAAAAACCACTACCAAGTTCTGTAAAATCTTTAATAGCATTTAATCTTTTAACAGCTGCTTCATTTAACATTTTAGAAGGATGATACATCAAATAAGCATAAGCTATTTTATTACTTCTTCCTACTCTACCACGAATTTGGTATAACTGGCTAAGACCAAAATGATCTGCATCTAAAATAATTAAAGTATTGGCATTAGGAATATCAATTCCCGTTTCAATAATAGTAGTACAAATTAATACATCATATTCATGATTGATAAAAGCCATCATTCTATCTTCTAATTCTTCTTTTGTTAATCTTCCATGTGCAAACACAATTCTAGCTTCTGGAACAAGATTTTGAATTTCATAAACTTTTTTTTCAATACTTTCAATTCGATTATAAAGTAAAAATACTTGTCCACTTCTAGACATTTCTTTATAAATTGCATCTTTAATAATCTGTTGGTTTTCTTCAATTACATAAGTTTGAACAGGATACCGATCTACTGGCGGAGTTTCAATTAAAGATAAACTACGAATACCAACCATAGACATTTGTAATGTTCTAGGAATAGGTGTTGCTGTTAAGGTTAAAACATCAATATTACTTTTATATTCCTTAATTTTTTCTTTATGAGTAACTCCAAATCTCTGTTCTTCATCTATAATTAAAAGTCCTAAATTCTTAGGTTTGATATCATTGCTAAGTAAACGATGAGTTCCAATCACAAAATCAATTGTACCATCTTTAAGACCTTCTAGAATTCTTCTTTTTTCTTTTGGAGTTGTAAAACGATTTAAAAGTCCTATATTAATAGGAAAATCACAAAATCTTTCTAAAGCATTTTGATATTGTTGATTGGAAAGAATCGTAGTTGGGCATAAATATAAAACTTGTTTTGAATCCATCACAGCCTTAAATACGGCACGAAATGCAACTTCTGTTTTTCCATAACCTACATCACCACATAAAAGTCTATCCATTGGATGACTAGACTCCATATCTTCTTTGATTTGTTCAATAGCAAGTAACTGATCCTTAGTTTCTGTATATTCAAAGCTTTGATCAAATTGTTTTTGAAGTTCTGTATCTTTAGAAAAAGAAAAACCTTGTTTCATTTCTCGTTCTGCATAAAGTCTTAATAACTTATCTGCAATATCATGAATTTTACTTTTAACTCTTGCTTTTACTTTATTCCAATCAGATCCCCCTAATTTATTAATTTTAGGACTGACCCCTTCATTACCAGAGTATTTACTAATGAGATCAATCTTTTCAACAGGAATATAAAGCTTATCATTTCCAGCATAACTAACTTCAATATAGTCTTTTACTAAATCACCATGAGTAAGTGTTTTGATTCCCTGATAAATTCCAATTCCATTAACAGCATGAACAACATAATCTCCTATTTCTAATTTTCGAATATCTTTAATTTTAGAAGCATACTTAAACTTTGTTTTATATTTTTTATGATTACTAGTGTAATGAAATAATTCTTTATCAGTTAATACAACTACATTTTGATATAAATAACCTTTATTTATAGTTTTTTTAATAATATTAACAATTCCCTTTTGAAGATGTTCTTCATCTGTAATAATATAAGGACAAGTTAGCTCTTTCACAAAGTTTTTTATTTGGATTTCTTTTAAATAGATAAGAATCATTTTATTTAAACCTAATTGTTCAGATAAAAAATGATTAATAGCATTCATATTTTCATGAAAAGAAGGAATTTCTTTACAATCAAAATAGTAAACAGTAATAGTTTTATCTTTTAAAATATTATCGATCGTTAAATAATGATTTAAATATTTAGGAATTAAACTAAAAAAATCAAACATGTAATTACCAGAAAAATCTTTATCTTTTTCTAGACGATATTCTAAAGTTTCCTTCATAATATTTTGATAAGTAATTTCGAGTTGAGGTTGGTCTTTATAAAAGACGATGGCATCTTTTAAATAATCAAGTATAGAAGATACTTTTGAATATTGACTTAAATATTTTTGTTTAGATTCTACTTCGACATCAGAATCCAATATAAATTCACTATAAGGATGAATCGTAATTGAATTAATAGGAGAAATTGATTTTTGAGTATCTTCATCAAAAAAACGAATAGAATCAATTGTATCTCCAAAAAATTCAAAACGAACTGGATATTCTTCACCTAAAGGAAAGACATCTACTATAAAACCACGTACAGCATATTCGCCAGTTTTAGTTACCATAGATTCCCTATGATATCCAACTTGATTTAAATATTTAGAAAATTTAGTTTGATCAAAATCTTGATTTAAAGTAATCGTTTGAATACTATTTTGATAAACTGTAACGGTTGGTAAAAATCTTAGATATCCCATTAAATTAGTAACAACAATATTTTTTTCAGCCTTTAAAATAGAATTAATTGTTTCTAAACGAGTTACCATTAAATCAGGACTAGTAGCAATAGCCTCACTTGTTAAAAAATCATCCATAGGAAACAGTAAAACATGATCTTGATAATTAGAAAGACTATCATATAATTGATTTGCTTCAAATAAACTTGAAGTAACTAACAAAATAGATTGAGAATTATTTTCATAAACAGTATGAAGATAACGACAAAAAAGCTCATCTGTTAAACCAGATAAAGCTATATTATTAATCTTTTGAATAGGAATATCTTTAAAAAATAAATCCATTTCAATCACCATCTATCTATGATTATATTTTGACATCAATTCTGAAAATGATACTTGAAAATAATCATCTAATATTACCAAAATCATTTCTTCTATTTTATGAAAAATAGTTTCTTCCTCTTTAGATAGTTTTCCTAAAACATAATCTTTAGTATCGATATTTTTATTATTAGAAATTCCAATTTTAATTCTTTTATAATCTTGAGTACCTAAATGAAGTTCAATATTCTTTAATCCATTATGCCCACCGCTAGAACCCTTTTGTTTAATTTTATAAACCCCTACAGGTAAATCTAAATCATCATGAATAATTAATATATCATCAATAGATATTTTATAGAAATCCACAAATTTACGAATCACTTCTCCACTAAGATTGATATAAGATTGTGGCTTTAATAAAATTACTTTTTCCTGATTAACTACTGCCTCAGCATAAAGACCATTAAATTTTGATTTGTTAATAGTTACTCCTAATTTACTAGCAAACTGATCAATCATACGAAATCCAATATTATGTCTAGTATTTTCGTACTCACGACCAGGATTTCCTAGTCCAACTATTAATTTCATAACTTCACCTCTATTCTAAAATTATTTCCCGGGAAATAATTTTAATGATTGATATGGTATTCTTTATAAACAATTGATTTAGGAATATCTCTTTCAACTGCCACTTTTTTAATTGCCTCTTTTTCACTCATACCATCTTCTAGATATAATTGAACATGTTCTAGAATCGTCATATTTGAATAATCTTCCTGTTCTAAATTACCTTCTACAACAACAACCATTTCCCCTTTTAATGTATCAAAAACTTCCAATACTTCGGTAATAGTACCACGAATGATTTCTTCATATTTTTTACTAATTTCTCTACATAAAGCTATCTTTCGATTGCCAAATACTTGTAGTAAAGAATTTAACATTTCTGAAATTCTATGAGGAGCTTCATACAAAATGATAGTATAAGGTAATTTTTTTAAAGTTTCAAGTTCTTTTATTCTTTTTGCTTCTTTACTATTTAGAAATCCATAAAATAAAAATGGTGCTGGACGAATTCCTGACATTGTTAGAGCCGGAACAAAAGCAGTTGGTCCAGGTAAGCTAATAACATTAAATCCATTTTTACTAATGAATTCTACTATTTTATAACCTGGATCACTAATAATCGGAGTTCCTCTATCTGTAACAAGTCCAATATTAAGCCCTTCTTGTAGTTTAGTAAGAACCATTTCTTTCAAACTATCTTCATTATGATCATCGGAATGAATTAATTTCTTTTTAATATCTAACTTATGAAGCAATTCTGATGTTACCCTAGTATCTTCACAAAGTAATAAATCTACCATTTTTAAAGTATTGATACTACGCAATGTAATATCTTCCATATTTCCAACTGGAGTAGGTATTAAATATAAACTTGGACTATTATCATAACTTTTTTGGCTCATATTATCACCTCTACATTTTCATAATATACGAATTTAATAAAAAGTCTTTTCATCTATTAACGGAATAATATCTATAGCAGGCTCTTCATATGGATGAACTTTTCTGAGTTCAGATATTACTTTTTTTACCAGTTTAATATCACACACAACCTCTAATTTTTCTTCTTCCACAAATTCTAATTGATTATTAGTTCCGATATAGGGATTTGCATTATCATTAGGTAAAAAAGTACCAATTGATTTTGTAGAAGTTGAACAAAAAGAATAATTGCCAATGATTCCAGCACCAGCTTTGCACATAGCATTTCTAACCTCATCCACATTTTTTAAAGGAACAGTTACAAATATTTTTACTTGATCAATGTTTATATTCATATTAAAATCCTCCTATTCAAACATTTTTAAAACTTCTTTCGTATAATTTCCATCTTCACAATGAACATAAAGTGGTGATAATACTTTTAATCCTACATTACCATTTTTTCTTCCCTCAATTAAAATCATATTAGATTCTGACCCTACTTTTGGATAAATGAATCGCAATTTTTTAATTTCCAATCCATATTTTTCAAATAATTGAATAATTTCTATTAAACGATCTGTACGATGTACCATAGCAAGAACACCATTATTTTTTAAAAGATATCTTGATAAAGAAACGATTTCTTCTAATGTAATCATTTTTTCATGACGAGCAATAATTTTATGAATATCATCATTTAATTGACTAGTTTCTAAATATTTAAAATACGGTGGATTACAAGTAATCACATCGATACTATCACTGGAATAATAATTTTTCAATTGTTTCATATCCAAATGAAGTAAAGTAATTTGATTTTCCAAATGATTGTATTCAACGCTTTTCTTTGCTAAATCATAACTATCTTTTTGAATTTCGGCACCTATAATTTTTGCTTTTGTTTTTGTAGATAAGATCAAAGGAATTGGTGCATTACCACATCCTAAATCAATAATCGTTTCAATATTTTTATTAAGAGTTACAAAATTAGGAAGTAAGATAGAATCCAAAGAGAAAGTAAACCATTCTTTATTTTGAAAAATTTTTAAATTTTTATATCCTACTAAATCATTTAAAACTTCCATTTTAAACTTCAACCTCAATTAATGTTTTATTTTTAGTTTCTAAAGTTACCGTCCTTTTTAATAAATTTAAAGAAACAACCTTGCCTTCTATATCATCCTTTTTATAAGTTTCTCCGATAGAAGGCATATCCTTCTTCATCTCTGTATAAATTTCATCTTCATAATTTAAACAACATAGAAGTCTACCACAAATACCATTAATTTTTGTTGGATTTAATGCAAGCATTTGATTTTTAGCCATATTAATAGATACGCTATTAAAATCTGTTAAAAAAGTACTGCAGCATAAAAATCTACCACAAGGTCCAAGTCCACCAATTTCTTTAGCTTTATCACGAACACCAATCTGACGAAGTTCAATACGAGTACGATAAATCTGTGCTAACTTTTTCGCTAACTCTCTAAAATCAATACGACTATCTGCTAAAAAATTAAATAATAACTGATTCCGATCAAATGTATATTGTGCATCTATAATGCGCATATTTAATTTTAAATCTTCAGCAATCGTTCTTGCTTTAGCCAAAGCAATTTCAGCATCCTTTTTATTTTTCTCATATTGTTTATCATCTTCTTTAGTAGATGTTCTAATAACATTTTTTAAAGTAAAACCAACATCTTCATCTGCTACTTCATAAGGAGGTATAACAACTTGTCCATACTGAAAACCTTTATCAGTTTCAACAATCACAAAATCATTTTTCTTTAACTCAATATGATTAGTAGAAAAAAGATAAGTTTTACTTTTACCATTTAAAACAACACCAACTACTTTATTCATTACACTCACCTCCTGAAAATTCGATAATAAACTGATCTAACATCATATTCATATTCAAATTATAATTTAAATTTTGAATAGTAGAAAATAGTACATGTAATTTTGAAATTATCTTAGAAATTGTATTTTTTGAAATAATAATTTGAATAATATCTCCATAATCAGTATACACTACATTTTCCATTTTGCGCATTGCTGCTTCATAAATATCTATCATTTCTGTAAAAATAGTATTCCAAAAATCTTTATTACGATAATCATTTTCTAAAATAATTGGTAGATATGCTATTGCCGTATTTTCTTTTTCTTCCAATACTTGAATAATCTTAATTAATAATTCAAAATCTAAAAACTCTCTTTGTAATTCATGATTGATAAAAGAATAAATTTGACATCTGCTTCGAATCGTCTCTAATACTTGATAGCGATTTACTACTTCTAAAATTGCTATAATGTTTCCTTCTGGTTCTTCTAAAAATTTTAATAGAGAATTAGCTGATTGTTTATTTAATTTATCAGCTTGTTTAATCCAATAAACCCTAGGATTATTTTGTAAAGAAGTCGTTTTAAACTTTTCTTTCACATCCAAAATTTGTTCTTTTTTTATCCACATTCCATCAGGCTCTACTATAATAAAATCAGAAAAAGTATTTGTATCAATGAGATGACAAATATTACATTCCTCACAATTTTGAGAACTAAAGAAATGCTTTTCACATAATAACATTTTGATAAAAGAAAGAATTAAATCATCCTTTTCTGGGTAATTATTTGTTTCAATTAAATAAGCATGACTCATTTTTTGATTTTGAATACTATGAATAATTTCTTCATAAAATAATGGCTGCTTGTCCTTATATACTTCTAACATATTTTCACCTCAAAATGCAATTACCAATAATAGAACTAAAGAAAGTAAAGCTGGAAATCCTAAAAAGGTAATTAATGTAATGGTAATAGCATTAATAGGAATTACCAAACTAAAATTACTACCAATTGTATTAAATCCATATAAAATTACGAAGCTCAAAAGAATTTTTTTTAACAATTCTAATACTTTCTTCATATATATCACCTATTAAAAAATATGAAGATCGAAAAGTTTTATTCTACATCTTTTCTGTCTAATAGTGCACGTTCTAAAGTCATGGCATCAATATATTCCATATCAGCACCAATTGGAATACCACTAGCTATTTTGGTAATAGAAAGTTTCATATCTCCTAAAATTCGTTTTATATATAAAGATGTTGTTTCTCCCTCAATACTAGGTTTAAATGCTAAAATAATTTCTTTATAATTTTCTTTTTTAACACGATCAATTAATTTTTCTAATTCAATATCTTCTGGATTTACACCATCTAATGGTGATATTAATCCCTTCAAAACATGATATTTTCCTTGAAATAATCCTAAATTTTCAAATAAAAATACAGATTTTGGATCTTCTACAACACATAAAACATCAGAGCTACGAGATTTATCACTACATATTTTACAAATATCTAAATCTGTTAATCCATTACAAATGGGACATCTATGAATAGAAGACTTTACTTTAGAAAGACTTTCAGAAAAATCTACTACTCTCTCATCATCCATATTCATAATAGAAAAAGCTAAGCGTTCTGCTGTTTTTTCACCAATACCAGGAAGATACTTAAAACAATCAATTAATTTCTGTAAACTACTAGGATACATAAAAACTCCTAAAATAATCCGCCAGGCATCATACTGCTAAACTTACCCATTTTTTGTTCAGTAACTTTATCAATTTGACTCATGGCATCATTTAATGCTACTACTAACATATCTTCAATCATTTCTTTATCATCATTGGTAATATTATCATTATCAATAGTAACTTTAACTATTTCCTTTGTACCTTTTACTTCTACTTTTATAAAAGAACTAGTTCCTATAAAAGTCATATGATCAATCTCTTCTTTTGCTTTCATCATGTCTTTTTGTAAACTTTGAGCTTGCTTCATTAATGCTTGTAAATTCATAATTTTTTCCTCTTTTCTAATTAATTGTTATCATATCTGCTCCAAATAATTCTATTGCTTCACTAGTAACAGTATTATTTGAAACATCTTTTTTCTTATCTATATAACCTGCATGAACTTTTTGTACAGGAATATATTCATACTTGATATTATTATTTTTATTAGAAATAAATTCTTCTCTTGCCTGTTTCCATTCATCATTAGTAAGCAAAGCAATATCGTAATGCTTATTATATATTTTTTCTAATAATTGTTCCATCTTATTAATTAAATGAATTCCTCGGTTAACCATAGATTCATAATCAAAAGATATAATAATTTCACCAGTTCCTACAGCACAAATTTTACCATCAGAAATATAACATGCTGTAGCACCATATTCACTATCTAATGCATAATCATTTAATTGATTCCACTTACTCTCAAAAACTTTTTTTTCATTTTTATCAGCACGAGCAAAGCAATTATTAACAATTTGTTTATTTTCAATAATAAATTTAGAATCATCTAAAGTTAAATTCTTTTCTGAATTTATTTCCTGGGAAATAATTTTATCATCTTTATTTATTGATGTAGATTCTTTTTCAGTTTTTTTCTCTAATTTTTTATCAGTTGAAGTTAATATTTTTGTAGATTCATCAATATTTTCTGTAGAATCAGTTGAATGACTATTAATAAAAGAAAGGATCATGATTTCCAATAATGTTTTTGTATTAAATGAAAAACTAGTATTTCTAACTAAATTACTAACATTAGAAGAAAAATCTAACAGAAATTGAATAGGATAATCGCACTTTTTTTCTACATAATAAGTAACACACATTTCTTTACATAATTCAATTAAATTTTGAGTAAATATAATTAAATCTTTTCCTTTATCATATATGTCATCAAGAAATTGAAGAACATTTATAATATTTTTATGATATACATCATTTAAAAATTGTTTTTGTTCATCATAAGAAACAATACCATTTACTTTTTCAAAATCCTCTAGGCTAATATTAGAATTGGAATATGCATTCAATTTATCTAACATTCCAATAGCATCTCTTAAACCACCATCAGATAATTGAGCAATTTTTTCTAAAACTTTTTTATCCACAGTAATATTTTCTTTTTGGCAGATAAATTCCAATCTTTTTACAATATCCTTATTTTGAATTCTATGAAATTCAAAGCATTGACATCTAGAAACAATAGTACTTGGAACTTTATGCAAATCAGTAGTAGCAAGAATAAAAATGATATGTTCAGGAGGTTCTTCTAAAGTTTTCAATAAGGCATTAAAAGCACCAATTGATAACATATGAACTTCATCAATAATATATACTTTATATTTTAATTGATTTGGTACTAAATTAATTTTACTTTTTATTTCTCTGATTTCATCAACACCATTATTAGAAGCAGCATCAATTTCAATAATATCAGAATTAAAACCGCTATTAATAGAAATACAATTTTCACATTTTTCACAGGCATCTCCATCGTGAGGATCTAAACAATTAACAGCTTTTGCTAATAATTTAGCAATTGTTGTTTTGCCAATACCACGAGGTCCTGAAAACATATAAGCATGGCATACTTTATTATTTTGAACGGCATTTTTTAATATTTTAGTAACAATATCTTGACCCATTACATCTGCTAATGTAGATGGTCTATATTTTCTATACAAAGCTTGATAAGACATAAATACACCTCCAAAATATATCTATATTATAACATTAAAAAAGTAATAATTATAATCAATTATTACCTTTTTTTTAGAAAAAATTTTTTTAACAATTGTGTACAATCTTTTTCTAAAATTTTATCAACAATTTTAACAGGATTTCCATAATTTTTATCATTTAGAATGGAAGAAATCAGTTCTTTATTAGCATATTTTGGAATAGTTCCATATACCAATTTAGAAATTCTAGATTGATTAATAGCACTAGCACACATTGGACAAGGAAACATTGTAACATAAATAGTACAATCTAATAAACGCCAATTTTTTAATTTTCTACTAGCTTTTTCAATAGCTATTAATTCTGCATGCTTACAAGCATTGTTTTTTGACTCTTTCAAATTGTGAGCCTTCGAAATAATCTTATTATTTTTAACAATTATAGCTCCAATTGGAATTTCTCCTTTATCATATGCTTTATTTGCTTCTTTTAATGCTTCATTCATAAAAAATAGATCATTGTTCATAGAATAATATCACCTACAAAAAAAGTGCACATAAATATAAAATGTTAAGGCTGCTATTTTCCAATCCTGACCTGTTTCCATTCATATTTATTGCACGTATAATATACTAATATAAAAATTTAAAAAAAACAACTTTTTTTCAATGTTTCACGTGAAACATTGTCAATTATATATTTATCAAATCAATATTCATAAATATTTTAGAAATAGTTAAATATTAAATTAATGTTTCACGTGAAACATTAATTTAATAATAAAAAATTCAAACAATTATTTCCCGGGAAATAATTTTATGTTTCACGTGAAACATAAAAAGAGTGTAACTATTCAGATACACTCTCAACACTCTCTTCAGTTTCAGAATCAGTTACCTCATTAGAAGTTTCATCAGTTTCTTCTTTCAAAATGGTAGAAACAGTAGCAACTTTTTGTTCATCTTTTAATTTAATTAATCGAACACCTTGCGTTGCCCTACCCAAAGTTGAAATTTGATCCATAGACATTCTCATAATAATACCACTATCTGTAATAATAACTAAATCTTCTTCACCAGATACTGCTTTTAAAGATACTAACATACCATTTTTTTCAGTAACATTTAATGCTTTTACACCTTTACTTCCCCTATGAGTTAATCTATATTCGCCAATTGGAGTTTTCTTTCCGTAACCTTTTTCAGTAACAATCAATACTTGTTCATCATCATTAATTACTTCTCCACCAACTACTTTTGCTCCGCTTAGATCAATACCTCTAACACCAGCAGCAGTACGGCCCATAATACGAACTTCATCTTCAACAAATCTAACCATTCGACCATTAGAAGCACCAATAATAATTTCATTTGTACCAATTGTCTTACTAACAGAAATCAATTCATCATCATCTTTTAATGTAATCGCTATTTTACCACCACTTCTGATATTTTCAAATTCAGATAAATCAGTACGTTTAACAATACCATTCTTAGTGATAAAGAATAAATATTTATAGTTATTCTCTTTTGCATCCAAGGAAACAATAGAATTAATTTTTTCATCTTTATCCACAGGTAATAAATTAATTATTGGTAAACCTTTACTTTGTCTACTAAATTGTGGAATTTCATAACCTTTCATACGATAAATTTTTCCTTTATTACTAAAGAATAAAATATAATCATGAGTTTCCATATTAATCATTTTTTCCACAAAATCCTCTTCATTTGTTGCCATTCCTTTGATACCAACGCCTCCACGATTTTGTGTTCTATATTCATCAATACCAACTCTCTTAATATAGCCTTTATTTGTTAAAGTAATTAATATTTTTTCCACAGGTATTAAAGATTCATCTTCAATATAATCAATAGCAGTCATATCAATTTTAGTACGTCTATCATCTGCATATTTTTTCTTAATTTCTAACATTTCTTCTTTAATAATATCTAGAACTCTTTGAGAATTAGCTAAAATATCTTTATAATCAGCAATTTTAACCAATAAATCATTTAATTCATCTTCTACTTTACTACGTTCTAATCCAGTTAATCTGCGTAATCTCATTTCTAAAATACTATTTGCTTGAATTTCATCCAGTTCAAATCTAGCCATTAAATTTGCCCTAGCATCTTCATCACTATCAGCAGCTCTAATAATCCGTACAACCTCATCAATATTATCTAAAGCAATTCTTAGACCTTCTAAAATGTGAACTCTCTCTTCAGCTTTTCCTAAATCATATCTAGTTCTTCTAATAATAACTTCTTTTTGATGATCAATATACTTAGCAATCATATCTTTTAATCCTAAAGTCTTAGGTGTTTGACCATCCAATACTAAAAAGATAATTCCATAATTAACTTGAAAATTAGTATGTTTATATAAATTATTCAATACTACTTGAGGATTAGCATCTTTCTTTAAAGTAATCGTAATTTTAACGCCATCTTTTAAATCTGTATGATAATCAGAAATACCATCAATAATTTTATTATGAACAAGTTCGGCAACTTTATTTTTTAATTCCATAGTATTTACGCCATAAGGAACTTCATCAATAATAATATTACTATGACTACCAACATCTTCTATAGTTGCTTTACTACGAATTGTAATAGATCCTCTACCTGTTTCATAAGCTTTACGAATACCAGAATTTCCTAAAATAATTCCGCCAGTCGGAAAATCAGGACCTTTAATATATTCCATTAAACCAAGAGTATCAATATCAGGATTATCAATATATGCAACACAACCATCAATTACTTCCCCTAAATTATGAGGTGGTATATTAGTTGCCATACCTACTGCTATTCCCATAGAACCATTTACTAATAAATTAGGAAATCTAGAAGGTAAAACCTTTGGTTCTTTTCTAGTCACATCAAAGTTGTCATCCATATCAACAGTATCTTTACCAATATCACGTAATAATTCCAAAGAAATTTTAGAAAGTCGCGATTCAGTATAACGCATTGCTGCTGCTCCATCACCCTCAATATTACCAAAATTTCCATGGCCATCAATTAACATATAACGTTGGTTAAAATCTTGTGCTAACCTAACCATAGCCTCATAAATAGAACTATCTCCATGAGGATGGTAATTACCCATAACTTCACCAACTGTTTTAGCACTCTTTCTATGAGGTTTATCAGGAGTATATCCAGATTCATACATTGACCATAAAATACGTCTATGAACAGGTTTTAAACCATCTCTCAAATCAGGTAAAGCACGAGAAGTAATAACACTTACGGAATATTCCAAAAATGAAGTTTCTACTTCGTTAACAATATTATTATGATCTAATCGATCTCTTTCATGAAAATAACCACTAAAATTATTACCACCTTCATCATCATTATTAGAATTATCTTCTAATGATGTTTCTATTTCTAAAAAAGTATCATCATTTTGATTATTGTTTTCTTCTTCTATTTCAGCTCTTTTTAATAACTCATTTAAATCATCTTTGTTATCCATAAATTCACCTCCTAAATATCAAGATTTGTTACCTTTCTAGCATTTTCTTCAATGAATTTTCTTCTAGGATCTACTTCATCCCCCATTAATCTTTCAAATACAGAATCTGCGGCTACACAATCATTGATTGTAATTTTTCTTAGAACTCTTTTTTCAATATCCATGGTTGTTTCATTTAATTCTTCAGCATCCATCTCTCCTAATCCTTTCATACGAGCAATTTCGGCTTTAGATCGTACATTTTCTGGAAGTGAAGCCAAATAATTAGCAAGTTCTTCTTCATTTAAAACATATTTTCTTGTTTTACCATGCATAATTCTAAAAAGTGGAGGTTGCGCAGCATAAACATGACCAGCTTCTACAATTGGTCTAAAGAAACGATAAAATAAAGTTAATAATAAGACACGAATATGAGAGCCATCTACATCAGCATCCGTCATAATAATGATTTTATCATATCTCAATTTAGATAAATCAAAGTATTCTCCAATACCAGTACCAAAAGCTGTAATAATAGTTTTGATTTCTTCATTACCTAATGCCTTATCTAATCTAGCCTTTTCTACATTTAAAATTTTTCCTCTTAATGGAAGAATAGCTTGTGTCATTGAATCTCTACCTTTTTTAGCAGACCCTCCTGCACTATCTCCTTCGACAATAAATATTTCTGAAATACTAGGATCTTTACTCTTACAGTCTGACAATTTACCAAAGAAATTGGTAGTTGCCAAATCACTTTTACGAGTTGCTTCTCTAGCTTTCTTAGCAGCCATTCTAGCATTTCTTGCTAAGATTGCTTTATTAATAATTGTTCGAGCTTCTTCTGGATTTTCAAGTAAAAATCTTTCAAATCCTTCACTAAATACACTATCAGCTAAATTTCTTACTTCAGAATTTCCAAGTCTACCTTTTGTTTGTCCCTCAAATTGAGGATTTGGATGCTTACAAGAAATAATCATGGTAAGACCTTCTTTGACATCATCATCTTTTAGATTTTCATCTTTTTCTTTTAATAAATTAGCTTTTCTAGCATAACTGTTAATAACTCTTGTTAATGCTCTTTTTACTCCTTCTTCATGAGTACCACCATCATGAGTATTAATATTATTAACAAATGAATAAATATTAGGATTATATGAGGTATTATACTGCATAGCTACTTCAAAAAAGACATTATCTTTTTCCCCACTTAAATGAATGATATCTTCATGTAATGGAGTTTTTTCTTGATTAATAAATTTAACATATTCACTAATTCCACCTTCATAAAGAAAAGTTTCACCAGTAGTATCTTCTAAATCGCGATCATCACGAATCGTAAGAGATAAACCTCTATTTAAGAAAGCAAGTTCTCTTATTCTTGTTTTCAAAGTATCATAATCATAAATATCTGTATCAAATATTTCAGGATCTGGTTTAAAAGTAACAGTAGTTCCACTTCTATCACTACTACATTCACCTATTATGTGTAATGGTTCTTTAGTATGTCCACCATTTTCAAAGCGAATTTGATGAATTTTTCCTTCTTTATACACAGTAACTTCTACCCATCTACTAAGAGCATTAACAACACTAGCACCTACTCCGTGAAGTCCTCCAGATACTTTATAACCGCCACCACCAAATTTTCCACCAGCATGAAGTACTGTATAAACTGTTTCTACTGTGGAAATTTTTGTTTTAGGATGAATATCTACTGGAATACCTCTACCATCATCCTTTACAGTAATAGAATTATCTTTATTAATAATTACTTCAATATTATGACAAAAACCTGCTAATGCTTCATCAATAGCATTATCTACAATTTCCCATACTAAATGGTGTAATCCTTTTACATCAGTGGTACCAATGTACATACCTGGTCTTTTTCTTACAGCTTCTAATCCTTCTAATACTTGAATATCCGAAGCATCATAATGTTCTAATTCTTTTTCTTCTGTATTCATTTTATTTCACCTTTTCCCTTATTTTTCCTTGTTCAACAATAAAAACTTTTGCCTGTTTCATCATTTTCTTTTGAATATTTTTTAGATCTGTCGTAGTAATAATAGTTTGAACATCATTTGGAATATATTTCATTAATTTATTTCTTTTCTCAATATCTAATTCACTAAAAATATCATCTAATAAAAGTATAGGACTACTATTCTTTTCTTGATTAAAAATTTCTACTTCTGCCAATTTAAAAGAAATAATGGCAATACGCTGTTGTCCTTGAGAAGAAAAAAATTTCATATTTTCATCTTTAATATAAAATGAAAAATCATCTCGATGCGGTCCATATAATGTCATTCCTTGAGATATTTCTCTTTTTAAATTAGATTTTAATTTATAATAGAAACATTTCTTAATTTCTTCTTCTTGATAATTTTTTAAATCTAAGTTATTTTCATAAAGAATTTGTAAGTGATTAATATTCATAATATTTTCATAAATAAGTCCTATTTTAGAATTAATAAAATCTAAGTATTTTTTTCTCATTAAATAAATTTTTGTTCCACGATCTACTAGTTTTTCATTTATAATATCTAAATATCTAGTATCAGTAAATCCATTAAGACTCATTTGTTTTAAATATTCATTTCTATTTTTTAAGATTTTATTATATTCATTTAAATAATTGACATATAATGGATATAATTGACTAATTTGAATATTTAACAGATTTCTTCGAACTTGTGGAGATCCTTTAATAATATCTAAATCATTTGGACAAAACATAATTACATTCATATTAGAAATATAAGATGCAATTTTTTTAATTTCTTTTTGATTAATAAAAACACTTTTTTTTTCTTCAGATACTTGAATTTCTAACTCTTTTAATTCATCATTATCTCTTAAAATTCCTTTTATTTTACAACAAGAAAAACCATTTTGAATGATATTATTTTCGAAACCTAAACGATGTGATTTCGTAAGTGCAAGTATATAAATACTTTCTAAAATATTTGTTTTTCCTTGAGCATTATCTCCTATAAAAATATTAATGTTATTACATAACGATAGTTTTTCTTTTTTATAATTTCGAAAATGATTAACTTCTAATTTTGATAAATACATAAAAAACCCACAAAAAACTCATATTATCACCTTTTATATTATTAAGTACTCCTATACCTACATATACATTATATCATAATATGAGCCTAAAAACACAAAAAAAGAAGATTTTTTCTTCTTTTTTTAGTTAATTTTTTCTAATTTTCGCTCATTTAAAATTAAATTTAATCTAGAAGCTCTCATTACTTGATTTTCAATTGATTTTTTAGAAATAGAACACAATATTTTTTTACCATTTTTTAAGATAATATAAGTATGTTCTTTTGATTCTAAAGTTTCTTGATACCATTTTAAAGAAATCCAAATACATTCTTTATTTTCAGGTGATGTAATAGGAAAGAAAATTAATCCAGAACTTTCTTCTACAATAATAGGTAATTTATAATTTGCTCCTAACATTTTCTTACTACCATCTACCCTACCTAAATAAGAACTACCAAAATATTGGCAAGAATAATCCATAACTTCATAACTACTATTTTCAATTAGATATTCTTTTTTCTTTTCTAGTACTTTAGAATTATTTTCATTAATTCCAATTACAGCTAGTGTTTCATCATTTACTTCATATTGTTTCATATATTTTTCCCCCTGTGCAATTTAAAATTGCGAGTCTTATCATAGCAAGTTATTAAGTCGAAAAAAGAAGATTTATGTCGTATAAACAAGAAAATTTTACTTTTTCAAAAAAAAAGAAGTAAATTATTAAAAATTTACTCATTTTTTAATTTTTTTTATATGATTAATAAGTTCGAATTGGCAAAACCAATTGAGTTAATCCTTCATCTTTTTCAGATTTTAAAATAATTGGTTTTACTTCTCCTACAAAAGAAATCTTTACTTTTTCATCTTCAAAAGATTTTAATGCTTCCATCATATATTTAGCAACAAAAGATATTTTAAGATTTTCATTTTGTTCTTTTTCAATATTCATTTTTTCTTCTACTCTACCAATTTCAGCAGAACTACTTTTAACAAATAATTTATTACCTTCAATTTCAAAAGTAACAATATTTTTTTCTTTATCACTTGTTAAAATACTAGCACAATCAATTACATTATATAATTCATTAACATCTACTTTAATATCTAACACAAATTCATCTGGTAATAAATTTGCTGTATTAGGATAAGTTCCACTAATTAATCTTGATTGGAATAAAATATTTTGATATTTGATTAAGATTTTATTATTAAAAATGTGTAATTCTAAAGATTCTTCGCTATCATCCATAATTTTTACTAATTCTAATAAATTTTTACTAGGAATTACAATATTATAATTTTCTTCTACTGGAGTAGATAATTCAATCAATCTTCTAGCTAAACGATAAGAATCGGTAGAATTACATTCCATTGTATTTCCAATAATTTTAAAATTAATTCCTGTTAAAATAGGTCTAGACTCATCATTGGATGCTGCAAAACTAGTTTGTGAAATAATACTTCTAAAGATCCTACTGTTAATAGATAATGGTTTTTTACTTAAATCTAAATTAATATTAGGATATTCATTTTTATCAATTCCATTTAAATTAAATTCGCTATTATCTGTATAAATAGTAATTTTTAATTCATCTACTACTTCTATATTAATAAATTCATCTGGAAGTTTACGTACAATATCTAAAATATATTTACCTTGAATAATAATACTTCCCTCTTTTTCAATATTCATATCATCTGTTTTATCTATGAATACTTGAATTGTAATATCATTATCGCTTGCTGTTAATAATAATCCTTTTTCCGTTAATTCAAATTTAATTCCTGCAAGAACTGGTACTAGATTTTTACTAGACAAGGCTTTTGATACTTTATTAAGTCCATCTAATAATATCTCCTTTTTAATTTTTAATTTCATATATAATTCCTTCTTTCTTTATTAATTTTTATTATTATTACTGTGAAAATTGTGTATAACTCGTAAGAAGCATATTTTATTTAGTTTTTTCTTATTTTTACCTGTGGAAAAAAATCTTAATATTTAATTTTTTTCCACATCACACAATATCTTTTTTTAATTTTTCAATAATATTTGCTAATTCTTTATTTGTACTAATTTCTTTTTCTAATTTTTCAACAGAATACATTACAGTAGAATGATCTTTACCACCAAACTCAATTCCTATTCGTGGAAAAGATTCATTAGTAAGTTTTCTACATAAATACATTGCTACTTGTCTAGGAAATGCTAAATTAGCACTTCTCTTTTTTGATTTCATATCATCTACCGATACTTGAAAGTATTCAGCAACAATTCTTTGTATTCTATTAATACTATTTTTTTCGCTATATCCTTTATTAACAAAGTCTTTTAATACATCTACTGCCAAATCTAAATTAATTTCATATCCGCCCATCATAGTAGAATAAGCAAGTAATCTAGTAATAGATCCTTCTAAATGTCTTACATCACTCCCTACATTAGAAGCAATATATTCAATCACATCATCAGGAATATTTTTATTAATAGACTCCCCTATGATTTTCTTTTTTAGAATAGCAACTCTTAAATCAAAATCTGGTGGAAAAATATCAGCTGTTAATCCCCAACAAAATCGAGTTCGTAAACGATCTTCTAATAATTTTAAATCATCTGGGGATCGATCAGAAGAAATAATAATTTGTTTATTTTCATCATGTAATTTCGTAAAAGTATTAAAAAATTCATTTTGCGTTTGTGGTGCCCCTTGAAAAAATTGAATATCATCTACAATCAGGACATCAATATTTCGATATTTATTTTTAAAATAATTAATTGAATCAAAATTTTTTCCATGTTCATCTTTTTTATTGATACCTAAAAAATCTGATATAAATTGATCACTAGATACATATAAAACTTTTTTATTAGAATGTTCTGTAATATAATTTCCAATTGCATGCATTAAATGAGTTTTTCCTAACCCACTATTTCCATAAATAAATAAAGGATTATATAAAGCCCCAGGATTTTCTGCAACTTCTAAAGCAGCAGCCTGTGCAAATTTGTTAGTATTTCCTACAATAAAATTATCAAAGGTATAATTTTTATTAAGATTAGATACAAAATGATCTGTTTCGAAATTATTATTATCACTATTTTCATTTATATTATTATGATAATTGGAATATTGATTTTCTTGTTTGATTTCTTCTTGTTCTTCTAATTCTTCTTTCGTATAAAATTGAATATCAACAATTTCTCCTACTACTTGATTTAAAGTATTTACAATTAAGTCATAATATTTTGTAGTTAAATGTTTTTTATAAATTGCCATAGGAACAATAATCTTACAAATTCCATCTTTATATTCATATAATTCAGTACTTTGAAACCAAGTTTCAAAAGATAGGGGATTTAGTTCGTTTTTAATGCTATTTAAAAAATTAGACCAAATAATTTTTACATTCACTATTATCCCCCCTGACTAAAGATAATTTCAAATTGCAATTTTTATTTTAACTTACTTTTGTGGAAAAATAAATAGAAAAAAATGATATTTTTTTTATAAACAAGTTATGCACATACTTATCCACAATTAAAATACTTATATATACTGATTATAACGCTTTTTTCCACAAAATAAAATTTTTTTTAATTCACAAAGTTAATAAAGTTATAAACAGGTATGTGGAAATTGTGAAAATAAGAAAATTGATATTTTTCAAAGTTTTTTTTTGAAAGAATTGACAAAACCTCTTAAATTTTATTATAATAATGTAGATTTTATGTCTGGAGGTGGAACTATGAAAAGAACTTATCAACCAAATAATCGTAAAATGAAGAAAACACATGGCTTTTTTTCAAGAGTTAAGGGTAAAGTATTAAACAAAAGAAGAGCAAAAGGTCGTAAAAGATTATCTAAATAAAATACCACAATTGTGGTTTTTTTTGCTTCTTTTAAAAATAGGTGATTAGATGAAAAAAATAAATATTGTGAAAGATAGCAAAGATTTTGAAAAAGCAATACATAAAGGTAAATTGATAAAAAATAATTTTTATATATTATATAGGATAGAAAATCATTTACCATATTATCGTTTTGGAATTTCTGTTGGAAAAAAAATTTCTAATAAAGCAGTAATTAGAAATCAATTAAAAAGAAAGTTAAAAAGTATTATCGATAATCATAAAAAACTATATGAAAATAATCAAGATTATATTATAATAATGAAAAGAAGTTGTTTAGAATCTAATTACCAAGAATTAGAAAATAACTTTCTTGAATTAATGAACAAAAGCAAAAATAAAGGAGAACAAAATGAAAAAAAGTAAAAAAAGTTTAATAATTGTTCTAGTATTAATTTTATTACTAACAACTGGATGTACTAAAACCTTAAAAGGTTCTGATAAGAAAGCAGTTATTAATCCAGAAACTGGTCAAAGTTTAACAGAAAATATTTTGTGCCAACCGGAAAATAAAGAAACGATTAAAGCTTATGAAGAAAATGGCGTAGATTTATCAAAATATCCAAAATGTAGTAATTTTAAAATTACCAGTGGAGGATATGAAGGATTATGGAATAGTATTTTTGTTAAACCATTAGCATTTGTTATTTTGTGGTTTAATAAATATGTAAAAAGTGCTGCTTTAGCATTGATTATTACCAGTATTATAATTCGTTTAATTGCTTATCCAATTACGAAGAAAACAGCTTTACAATCAGAATTATTAAATAAAGCGAAGCCAGATTTAGATCGTCTAGAAAAAAAATATGCTAATAAAACAGATCAAGAATCAATTATGAGAAAAAGTCAAGAAATGACGATGATTTATAAAAAATATAATATTAATCCGATATCAGGTTGTTTATATGGTTTTATTCAATTACCTTTATTTATAGCATTCCTAGAAGCAATCAATCGTGTTCCAGCATTATTTGAAGATAACTTTTTAGGATTACAATTAGGAACAACACCATCAGTTGGACTATTAACTAATGGAAATTGGATTTATATCATTTTAATTCTACTAGTTGGATTAACAACTTATTTCTCATTTAGTTTAAATAAAACAACAGCCCAATCAGAAAATGATCCAATGAAAAATATGACTACTGTAATGACAGTTATGATTATCGTAATGGGATTCTTTATGCCAACAGCTTTATGTATTTATTGGATTACGACTAACTTATTTACTGTAATTCAAAATTTAATAGTAAAAAGGAGTAAAGAAGTATGTTAATAAAAAATAGATATAGTGGAAAAAATAAGGAAGAAGCAATTAATAACGCTAAAATTGCACTTCAAGAATTAGAAGAAAATTTATATATTAAAGAAGTAGAAGTGAAATCAGGATTATTTAATAAAAAAGTAGAAATTGAAGTAATTAGAAAAGATGATGTGATTGAATATATCAAAGAATACATAAAAGAATTGATTCATAATATGGGTCTTAGTTGTAATTTAGAAGTAAAGAAAAGAGAAAATGGAATGAATATTACAGTTATTTCTGATAATAATTCAATCTTAATTGGAAAGAATGGAAAAACATTAGAAGCTATTACTTTAATAGTAAAACAAATGATTCATAATGAAATAGGAGAATATTTTCCTTTCGTATTAGATATTGGTGAATATAAAGTAGCAAGAGAACAAAAGTTAGAATCACTTGCTAAAAAAACTGCTAGAGAAGTAGCATATACTAAAATTCCAGCAAAGTTAGATCCAATGAATTCTTATGAGAGAAGAATTATTCATACCATATTAGCAGAAAATAAAAAAGTAACAACTGAAAGTGAAGGCGAAGAACCAAATCGTTGTGTTGTAATTAAACCAAAGGAAGAGGAATAATCTTCTTTTCTTTTTTAAAAAAAAGTGATAGTATAATGCTATCGAAAGAGGGATTAAAATGAATGATACAATTGCTGCTATTTCTACAACTTTAGGAGTAGGTGCTATTTCTATTATTAGAGTAAGTGGAGAAAATGCTATTTCTATTGTAAATCAAATATTTAAAGGTAAAGATTTAGAAACAGTAGATACTCATACCATTCATTATGGTCATATTATAGATCAAGAAGAAGAAATAGATGAAGTATTAGTATCAGTAATGAAAGCACCTAAAACATTTACTACAGAAGATGTAGTAGAAATTAATTGTCATGGTGGAATTTCAACTACAAATAAAGTATTAGAATTAGTTTTAAATCATGGTGCAAGACTAGCAGAACCAGGAGAATTTACAAAACGTGCCTTTTTAAATGGAAGAATTGATTTAACTCAAGCAGAATCAGTAATGGATTTAATTAATGCTAAAAATGAATCAAAACGAAAAGTAGCAATGAAAAGTTTAGATGGTTATGTTAGTAATATTATTAGAAATTTAAGACAAGAAATATTAGAATTATTAGCATCTATTGAAGTAAATATTGATTATCCCGAATATGAAGATATTGAAGTGATGACCAATGATAAAATAAAACCAAAAATGAAAGAAATCAAAGAAAAATTAAAAAAAATTATTACAGAGTCAGAAAATGGTAAAGTATTAACAAATGGTATAAAAACAATTATTATAGGTAGACCAAATGTAGGAAAGAGTAGTATTTTAAATCGTTTATTAGATGAAGAAAAAGCAATTGTTACTGATATTGAAGGAACCACTCGAGATACAGTAGAAGGAAGTATTACGATTCATGGAGTGGCTTTAAATTTAATGGATACAGCAGGTATTAGAGATACTAATGATATTGTTGAAAAAATAGGAGTAGAGAAAAGTTTAAATCTAATTCAAGAAGCTGATTTAGTCATACTAGTATTAAATAATAATGAAGAATTAACGAAAGAAGATCAAAAAATATTAAATTATTGCCAAGATAAGAAAACAATTGTTGTAATTAATAAAAATGATTTAGAAAGAAAAATTAATATGGAAGAAATTTCTTATAAAAATATTATTTATACAAATACCATTGATTTAAATGGAATCGATTCTTTAAAAGAAAAAATAGTAGAATTATTTAATCTAAATGAATTGGAGCAACAAGATTATACTTATTTAAGTAATGTAAGACAAATTTCTCTAGCTAAAGAATCCTATTCTATCTTAGAAGAAGTAGAAAAAGGAATAGAAGAAGAAATACCAATAGATATGATAGAAATTGATATCAAAAGATCATGGGAAAAATTAGGAGAAATAATAGGAGAAACATATACAGAAGAATTAATTGATCAATTATTTAGTCAATTTTGTTTAGGAAAGTAAAATATAAAATATTAATTAATAAAAATGTAATTATAATACAAAAATTATAATTTAACACTAAAAATTATTTCCCGGGAAATAATTTTTTTCATAATATATGAAAAAATTCCACGAAAAAAGGAAAAATATTGTATAATAAAATGCAGAAAAAAGAGGAAGTGTATCAAAATGAAATATGACATTATCGTAGTAGGAGGTGGACATGCAGGTTGTGAAGCATCTTTAGCTTCTGCTAGATTAGGAAATAAAACATTATTAATAACAGGAAATATTAAAAACATTGCTGATATGCCTTGTAATCCTTCAATTGGTGGTCCCGCTAAAGGAATTATTGTTAGAGAAATAGATGCTTTAGGTGGAGAAATGGCTAATAATATTGACCATAGTTGTTTGCAAGTAAAAATGCTAAATACAAAAAAAGGTCCTGCTGTTCGTGCACTTCGAGCTCAAGGTGATAAAATTACTTATCCGAAAGCAATGTTAGAAACCATGAAAAAACAATCCAATCTAGAAATAAAAGAATCAATCGTTGAAGATTTAATCATAGAAAATAATATTGTAAAAGGGGTTATTTTAGAAAATAATGAACAAATTAAATCCCAAGCTGTTATCTTAACAACGGGTACTTATTTAAAAGCAGTAATTTTAAGAGGTGCTACTAAAACAGTTAGTGGACCACATGGAGAGAAACCTTCTAAATTTTTAAGTAATAAATTAAAAGAATATGGATTTACCATTCAAAGATTAAAAACAGGTACACCACCAAGAATTGATAAATCTAGTATTGATTTTACTAAAACAAGTCTAGAACCAGGTGATTCCATACCATATACTTTTTCTTATGATAATGAACCACTCTATAAAATAGAGGATCAAGTACCATGTCATTTAATTTATACAACTCCGGAAACTCATAAAATTATCAATGAAAATTTAGATAAATCTAGTATGTATGGTGGTTATGTAGAAGGAATTGGACCTAGATATTGTCCTTCTATAGAAGATAAAGTAGTAAGATTTAAAGATAAAGAACGGCATCAATTATTTCTAGAACCAGAAAGTATTTATTATGATGATATCTATATTCAAGGTTTTTCAACAAGTATGCCAGAAGATGTTCAAGAAAAAATGGTTCATTCTTTACCAGGGCTAGAACATGCTAAAATATTAAAGTATGCTTATGCAATTGAATATGATGCAATCGATCCACTTCAATTAAAACAGTCACTAGAAACCAAAGTGATAGAAAATTTATTTACAGCAGGACAAATCAATGGTACGAGTGGATATGAAGAAGCAGCTGGTCAAGGTCTTATTGCAGGAATAAATGCCTCTCGTAAAATCCATAATCAAGAACCGTTAATCTTAAAAAGAAATGAAGCTTATATTGGGGTATTAATAGATGATTTAGTAACAAAAGGAACAAAAGAACCTTATCGTATGTTAACATCTCGTGCCGAATACCGTTTATTATTAAGACATGATAATGCTGATTTAAGATTAAGAGAATATGGTTATCAAATGGGACTAATATCAGAAGCAAAATATCAAAAATTACAAGAAAAAAAGAAACAAATTGAAGAGTTAACTAATTTACTAAAAAATCATAAAATCACACCAACTAAAGAAAATAATGATTATTTAGAAAGTATTCACTCTACCAAAATATTGGATGGAATTACTCTATATGATTTATTAAAACGACCAGAAATTACTACTGAAAATTTAAAACATTGGCTTGCAATTAATTTTAGTAACGAGGTAATAGAACAAGTAGAAATTCAAATAAAATATGAAGGATATATCATCAAGGCTAATAGAGAAGCACAAAAAATGTTAGATTTAGAAAAAGTAAAAATTCCAACTGATATCAACTATGATCAAGTACATAATCTCGCAAGTGAAGCAAGACAAAAACTAAAAGATGTAAGACCAACAACAATAGCTCAAGCATCTCGTATTAGTGGTGTAAATCCATCAGATATTTCCATTCTAATGGTCTATTTAAAAAAGGAAAAAAGAATATGAATTTAGAATTATTTATAGAAGCAACAAAAAAACTAGGAATATCTTTAGATCAAAATCAACTAAATAAATTAGAAAAATTTTACAACTTATTAATTGCTTGGAATGAAAAAATGAATTTAACAAGAATTACCAACAAAGAAGATGTTTATTTAAAACACTTTTATGATAGTTTAACACTAATGAAAGTAATAGATTTAAATCAAGAATATTCTTTATGTGATATAGGAACTGGCGCAGGTTTTCCTGGAATTGTTTTAAAAATTGTATTTCCAAATTTAAAAATAACTTTAATCGATTCTCTACAGAAAAGAATCAATTATTTAAATACGATTATTCAAGAATTGGATTTATCTGATATTGAAACAATCCATACCAGGGCTGAAGATTATGCTAAAATAAATCGTGAAAAATTTGATATTGTAACCGCTAGAGCAGTAGCCAATTTAAAAGTATTATCAGAATTATGTATTCCAATGGTAAAAGAAAAAGGACACTTTATAGCTATGAAAGCAAATATTGAAGAGGAATTAGAAAATAGTAAAGATATCTTAAATAAATTAGATAGCCATATTGAAAAAATAGAAACTTTTACTTTACCAATAGAAAATAGTATTCGAAATATTATTTTAATTCAAAAAGATAAAAAGACAAATGTCATTTATCCAAGAAAATTAGATCAAATCAAAAAATAATATATTTGCAAAAATTTTATTAAGGAAGCCTTTTTAAAGTCAAAACCACAAATTTTGACTTTTTTTCTTGTCTACTTCTAAATTTATGCTATAATGTATATAGTGTAAAAGAATAAGAAGAATGAAAAGAGGGTATTTTATGGATAAAGAAGTAGTAGAATTATATTTAGATGATATTATTCCAAATCGTTTTCAACCAAGAGAAGTATTTAATGAAAACGATCTAAGCGAATTAGCTAATTCTATCAAAGAACATGGTATTATTCAACCAATTATTGTTAGAAAAATAGGAGATAAATATGAAATTATAGCAGGTGAGAGAAGATATAAAGCATCTGTTATAGCAGGATTAACTAAAATTCCAGCTATTATCCGTAATTTAGATGATAAAGAAGCTTCTAAAGTTGCCCTTTTAGAAAATCTTCAAAGAAAAGATTTAACTGCAATTGAAGAAGCAAGAACATATCAAAAAATATTAGAGTTAGATTCTATGACTCAGGAAGAGTTAGGTCGTACACTAGGAAAATCCCAAGCAGCCATTGCTAATAAAATGAGATTATTATCCTTACCTGATGAAGTACAAGAAGCACTTCTTTATGATAAAATTTCAGAACGTCATGCAAGAAGTTTATTAAATTTAGATAGTAGTGAAGAACAAATTAATATGTTAAGAAAAATTATTAATAATCGTATGACTGTAAGGGATTTAGATAATGAAATTAGAGTGCTAAAAGGAGAGCCTGTTTTACCTGAAGTACAAGAAAATAGCATCTTATCAGAAGCTGGCCCTAAAATAGAAGTAAAAAATCCTGATCAATATGATGATTCAGATCAAATTCTTGATGATCTACCACTTCCTAGTCTAGATGAGGATGATGTAATAGAAGAATTAGAAGAAGAAATCGATTCTAAGAGTATCAATAACACTATAAATGAAGAAGATTCTAGTATGAAAAAAATAGATCAATTATTAAGAAGCAGCCGTTCTTATACATTAAAAGATGCTATTAGTGAAATCAAAAATACCGTAACGAAATTAGAAACAAAAGGTTTTGATATTCGTATGGAAGAAATGGATTTTGAAAATACTTATCAAATCCTAGTAAAAATTGAAAAAAATAAATAAAAGTAGAACTTCTACTTTTTTTTTCGAAAAACATTTCCTATTTAAACAATTTCTGTTAAAATAGAAGAGTACAAAGAAAAGGTGGTAGTATGGGCAAAATTATTTCATTAGTAAATCAAAAAGGTGGAGTAGGAAAAACAACAACAAGTATTAATCTTTCTGCATCTTTAGCATATTTAGGAAAAAAAGTATTATTAATAGATCTTGATCCACAAGGTAATACAACAACAGGAATTGGTATTAATAAAGGAGATATCGAAAATAGTATTCACGAAGTTTTAACAGGAAACTGTGAAATAACACAAGCAATTGTTAGAACAAAATATAAAAATTTATATGTTTTACCTGCAACTATAAATTTAGCAGGATTAGATATGGAACTAATGGAAAAAAGTAAAACAAATCAAGGATTTGTAAAAAATGCACAATTAAAACAATATTTAGATCCAATTAAAAATTTATTTAATTATATTATTATTGATTGTCCACCATCTTTAGGTTTAATTACAACCAATGCCTTAACTGCTTCCGATTCTGTTATTATCCCAGTTCAATGTGAATTTTTTGCGTTAGAAGGAATTACTCAATTACTTAATACAATTATGTTAGCTCAAAAAAACTTAAATCCAAATTTAGATATTGAAGGTGTCCTACTAACTATGCTAGATTCCAGAACTTTACTTGGATTAGAAGTAGTAGAAGATATTCGTAGATTTTTTAAAGAAAGAGTATATAACACTATTATTCCAAGACTTGTTAAATTAACAGAAGCTCCTTCTCATGGAAAACCAATAATAGCTTATGACCCAAAACATAGGGCAACAGAAGCCTATATAAATTTAGCAAAGGAAGTGATTGAGAGAAATGGAAACATCTAGAAGAAAGGCTCTAGGAAGAGGATTAGAAGAATTATTTAATAATGAACCTCTTGATTATGAAAAAATGGAAGAAAAAATCATTAATTCTTCTACCAATGAAGAAATTGTTGAAATTCCTGTATCAGAATTAAGAAGTAATCCTTATCAGCCAAGAAAAAATTTTGATGAAAATGCCTTAAAAGAATTAGCAGAATCTATTAAAGAACATGGTGTCTTTCAACCAATTATTGTAAAGCCTAGTATTAAAGGTTATGAAATCATAGCAGGTGAAAGAAGAGTAAAAGCATCTAAAATAGCAGGAAAGGAAACAATCCCCGCTATTATTAGAAATTTTTCAGATCAAGATATGATGGAAATCGCATTGTTAGAAAATCTACAAAGAGAAAATTTAAATGCGTTAGAAGAAGCTTTAGCTTATAAAAAATTATTAGAAGAATTATCACTAACTCAAGAAGAATTAGCCCATAGATTAGGAAAAAGTAGAAGTCATATTACCAATATGCTAGGATTATTAACATTACCAGAAAAAGTAAAAGATATGATTATATCCGGAAAACTTTCTATGAGTCATGCTCGTGTTCTTAGTAAAATAGAAGATAATAATAAAGTAGTAGAGCTTGCTGAAAAAGTAGTAGTAGATGGATTAAGTGTTCGTGAAATAGAAGAATTATCTCATGATACTACTTTAGAAAGAAAAAATATCCAAATAAGACATGAACAAAAACCAAATGAATATAAAAATATAGAAGAAGAATTATCAGAAAAATTTGGAACAAAAGTAAAAATAAAAAACAATAAAGTAGAACTACATTTTGTTAATTTCAATGATTTAAATAGAATTTTAGAAATTATGGGATTAGATGATTAAAATATAACCATATCACAAAATGAGGTGAATAATGGAAAACAAAGAATATAAATTAAAGGATAAAGTCATCATGAAAAAAGGACACCCTTGTGGTACCAATCTTTGGGAAATCGTCCGTTTAGGCGCAGATATTAAAATCAAATGCTGTTATTGTGGAAGGATAGTTATGATACCAAGGATAGAATTTAATCGAAAATTAAAAAAAGTAGAAAGTAGTGAAAATTGATAATATGAAACAGAAAAAAAGATGGAGATTAAAAAAGTTTTATCTACATCCAGTTACAGCTTACATTTTATTAACTTTTTTAGTAATGATAATAAGTGGAATTTGTTCTTTATTACAGATGCAAGCAACATACTCTACAGTTAATGTTGCAACAGGTCAATTAGAAAATACTTTAGCAACAGTAGAAAATTTATTTAATTTCAGTGGATTAAAGTATATAATCAGTAATGCAGCTAGAAACTTTATCAGTTTTACCACATTAAGTACTTTACTAATTTCATTAATTGGATTATCAATAGCCCAAGCAACAGGATTATTAGATGCTTTTATTAAGAGAGTATTAGTAAAAATTGACAATAAGAAAATAACATTTATCGTGATTTTTCTAGCAACGATAGCAAGTTTAATTAATGATATTGGATATGTAATATTAATTCCCATTGCTGCTTTAGTATTTTTAAAAAATAATAGAAATCCATTAGCTGGAATTATTGCAGCTTTCTGTGGAGTTGCATTTGGTTATGGTGTAACTTTATTTGTAGGATCAATGGAAGTAAATTTAATATCCACAACAGAAACAGCAGCAAAGTTAATTGATGCTAGTTATCATGTTTCTTTGTCTTCTAATTTAATTATCATTATTACGACATCTATTATTTTATCAATAGTTGGTACCATAATTATTGAAAAGGTAATTATTCCTAAATTAGGTCGTTACAAAGATAATAATGATTTCATTCGAACAGGAGAAATAGAAATTATTGAAAATGTGGAAGAAGAAGAACAAAGAAAATTAGCTGCTGAAATCCATGAGAAAAAGGGAATGAAATATGCTACCATTACTGCTATTATTTTTGCTCTTATATTTATTTATTCATTAATTCCTAACTTACCTTTTTCTGGTATGTTATTAGATATGAATGAAGCTACTTACTTAGGTCAAGTATTTGGACCAAATTCTTATTTCCAAGATGGTTTTACTTACATGGTTTCCTTATTTTTTATTACTACAGGACTTGCCTATGGTTTTGGTGCTAAAACAATAAAAAATGATAAAGAATTATTAACAGAAGCAAGTAAATATATGACAGAGGTAACAGCTTTAATTCCTATGGTGTTCTTTGCTACACAGTTAATAGCAGTATTTAGAAAAACGAACATTGATACCATACTAACAGCATGGGGAGCTAACTTAATTAGTAAGTTGGATATTAGTGGAATTCCATTAATTATTTTAGTTGTTTTTATCTTAATCATTATTAATTTATTTAATACAACACCAACAGCTAAATGGTTAATATTAGCACCTATCATGGTACCAAAATTAATGCAAGCTAATATTTCACCAGAGTTTACTCAATTTATTTTAAGAGCAACAGATTCTATGACAAAAGGAATTACTCCGTTATTAACTTATTTCGTTATATTTGTAGGTTACCTAAATATTTATAATCCAAATAAGAAAAGACCAATCACAATAGGAAGATCTTTAAGATTAATTATGCCATACTGTCTTATTATCAGTTTTGTATGGTTAGCCATCATTCTATTGTGGTATTTAACAGGATTACCAGTAGGAACCAATATTTATCCAACTTTGTAAGCAAGAATTTCTTGCTTTTTTTCTTATAATAATTTATAATAAGTCGTAATCAAATTGAGGTGATACGATGCTAGTTTATCGATGCGTTAGTGTACGTGAGCTTGCATGCATGATTGGAATTACTAACCATACCAATGCACCACATGGAAAAAATACTTTTCAATATCAAAAAAAATATATTATATAAACATTTCTTTTATTTTTATGAATCAGCTATATCCATTATAATGGTACGAATGTATCCATAGAAAAGATCTTAGAAAGGAAAGAAAGTTTATTTCCAATTACAGAAAAACAGAAACATTTATAAAAAATTTAAAAATCATAGATTACATGATATAATACTAAATAAGAAATGAGGGATAAAGATGGGATTAACAGCAGGAATTGTAGGCTTACCCAATGTAGGAAAATCTACTTTATTTAATGCCATTACCAAGAAAAGTATTCTCGCAGCAAATTATCCATTTGCTACCATTGAACCAAATGTAGGAGTTGTAACTGTTCCGGATGAAAGATTAGATACTTTAAATGAAATGTATCATCCAGAAAGACTGATACCAACTGCTTTTGAGTTTACTGATATTGCAGGATTAGTAAAAGGTGCTAGTCAAGGCGAAGGATTAGGAAATAAATTCTTATCTCATATTAGGGAAACAGATGCCATTGTTGAAGTAGTAAGATGTTTTGAAAATAGTGATATCATTCATGTAGAAGGAAAAGTTGATCCACTTCGCGACATTGAAATTATCAATTTAGAATTAGTACTAGCTGATTTAGAGAGTATTGGTAATCGAATCGAAAAAATAGAAAAAAAAGTAAGAACTACGAAAGATAAAGATGAATTAGTAGAATTAGATGCTCTGATCAAAGCAAAAGAAGCCCTAGAAAAAAATCAACCATTAAGAACAGTTGATTTTACGAAAGAAGAAAAGCAGGCTATCAAATCTTATAATTTCTTAACACTAAAACCAATTATTTATATGGCTAATATTAATGAAGAAGAGGTAGCAGAAGCAGATAACGATTATGTAAAAATAGTAAAAGAATATGCCAACAAAGAAAATGCTAAAGTAATTAAGGTTTGTGCTAAAATAGAAGAAGAACTAAGTCAATTAGATGATAAAGATCATAAAGAAATGTTAGAAGCTCTAGGAATTGAAATGAGTGGATTAGATCAATTAATAAAAGCTACTTACGATTTATTAGGACTAGCAACCTACTTTACAGTAGGAACAGATGAGGTAAGAGCATGGACTTTCAAAAAAGGAATGAATGCTAAGGAATGTGCAGGAATTATTCATACTGATTTTGAAAAAGGATTTATTCGAGCAGAAGTAATGTCTTACGAAGATTTAATATCTTGTGGAAGTGAACTAAAAGTAAAAGAAGCAGGAAAAGCTCGATTAGAAGGAAAGGATTATCTAATGCAAGATGGCGACATCTGTCATTTTAGATTTAATGTATAAGGGAGGTTTAGGTATGTACTATATAGAACAGACAGAACAAAGTTTAATAAAATATGAGGTAAATTTAGATAGAAAGAAATTAGAAGATTTCATTAAAATAATCGTTAATGAATGCGGAGAAATTATTCATAAATCATATCAATCAAGCAAATTACCTGATGTTTCTGATTTTCATATTAAGAATTATAATTTTAAATATCTAGGAAAACAGGCTAATCCTACAACTGCTAATGATTTAGAAGTAAGTTATTATCAATTTGATTATGATGAATATCAAGATACAAAATTAGTAACATTGATAAGGAGTTTATTAGCTGGTAATACCAGTGTCATTTCTCAATTAAGAAATCCCGTTGCAGAGGAGAAAAAGCCTCAAGTTCAAAATAACTTAAAAGCAAAATTAAAAACCTTATCTGAGCAGGAACTAGATGATATTAATGTAGAAGAATTAGAAAGAGTCAAACAAGAACTAAAAGATTATAAAATTTATCAAGAAAAAAATAAAAATCAAAAATCAGATTTAGAATATTATTCTGAAGTCTTAAAATGCATTCATTTAAAAGAAGTAGCTAAAATAGAAATATTAGAATTAGAAGAATTTCAACAATTATATGAACAAATTCAAGCCTTCTTTCAAGCTACTAATTCTGAAAGTTTCAACCCAAATATATCAGAATCATTATATAAAAAATTAATAATTAGCAAAGAAGAAAAATAAAATAGTATTTAAAGGGGAATCGTTTATGGAAAATAAAATTTATTCTAAAGTTTATATATGGTTATTTATTGGATTATTAGTAACTTTTATCACAGGTGCTTATACAGCAACTAATAAAGATGCTTTTTCTGTTATTTTTATGAAAGGATATTACTGGATCTTTGTTTTAATAGAACTAGGCCTTGCTATCTTTTTATCCATAAGAATTCATAAAATGCAACCAACTACCGCTAAAATTAGTTATTTATTATATACTTTCTTTAGTGGTTTAACGTTCTCTTCATTATTTGTTGTATATCAATTAGAATCGATCATTATGGTTTTTGCAATAACAGCTTTACTATTCTTAATATTTGCCTTAATTGGCCATTATACTAAAATAGATTTAAGTAAAATAGGATCTTTCCTAATGATGATGTTAATAGGAGTTATTTTATGTGTAATTGTTAATCTATTTTTAAAAAATGAAACTTTTGATATTATACTATCTATAATTAGTATTATAATCTTTATCGGTTTTATCGCTTACGATATCCAAAAAATCAAAAAGATGGATGGAGTAATGGAAGAGAGCAATTTAGCAATATTTGGTGCTTTTCAATTATATCTAGATTTTATTAATATCTTTATTGATTTATTAAGATTACTTGGAAAATCAGATGACTAAAAGTCATCTTTTTTTTGAATAAAAGTGTAAAGAAACAGGAATATTTCAGATTCTTACTTTTAAATTATGAGAAAAATGTTTACAATAAAAATAGGAGGCTAAATTATGAAAGCAGTTGCTATTAAAGGAATCAGAGAATTTGAAATAAAGGAAGTAGAAGAACCAATTCCTAGTCAAAAAGACATTCTAATTAAAGTAGCAAAAACAGGAATTTGTGGTTCTGATATTCATTACTGGGAAAATGGAGAACCAAAAGGATTAATTATGGGACATGAATTTAGTGGTACTGTAGTAAATCCTGGTTCTAGACAAGATTTAAAAGTAGGAGATCGTGTAACAGCATTACCAATTTCACCATGTTTAGAATGTGATAGCTGCCAAACAGGAAATGTTCAGTATTGTAAGGATACATGGACACATGCTGTAGGATTATCTATGGACTATCCTGGAGGATTAGCTCCTATGTTAAAAGTAAGGAGCGATATGGTATATCAAATACCAGATACTATGACATTTGAAGAAGGAGCTATGGTAGAACCAACTGCTGTAGGACTACATGCAATTCACTTAGCAGATATCAAAGTAGGAGCTAAAGTTTTAGTAATTGGTGGTGGAATCATTGGTTTAGTATCTGCCATGTTTGCCAAAAAAGAAGGAGCGAGTCTTGTAGCATTAACAGAAACCAATCCAGAAAGAGGTAAAAAGTCAGTATCATTACAAGTAGCAGATGAATGGTATGATGCAAAATTAGAAAATACAGTACTAACCTTATTAGAAAAAACAAAAGGAGGATTTGATGTAGTAATTGAATGTGTCGGAAATGCTCCTGCTGTAAATAGTGCTTTAACTTTAGTAAAACCGGGTGGAACTGTTGTGTTAGTAGGAGTATCTACCAAAGATATTTCAACATATACGGTAATGGCTGTTATGAAGGAATTAAAAGTATTAGGTGCCATAGGTTATACCAAAGAAGAATTTAGAACTTGTATTGATTTAATTGCTAGCAAACAAGTAGAAGCAACAAAATTTATTGATGATATCGTTGGTCTAGATCAAGTACAAGCATCTTATGAAAGATTAACATCTGGAACAGATTCTGCTGTTAAGATATTAGTAGATCCTAATAAATAAAATAGAAAAAAATATTAAAAAAGCATTTACAGAAATGCTTTTTTTTGTTATATTACTAGCGAGTATGAATTTACTCCTTGCTAGAAATAGCCAAAAGACCAAAGGGAGGTGTAGAAAATGAGAAAGTATGAAATTATGTTCATCGTAAAACCTGATTTAGAAGAATCATCTATTAAACAAGTAGCAGAAGATATGAAATCAGTATTAGAATCTAATCATGCAAAAGTGTTAGAACTAAAAGAGATGGGACAAAAAGAATTAGCTTATGAAATTAATAAGTATAAAACAGGTTATTATTTCTTATTTACTATTGAAACAGAAGATTTAAATGCAACAAAAGAATTTGATCGTTTATCATTAATTAATGAAAATATTCTTCGTCACTTAATAGTAAAAGTTGAAGATTAAGAGAGGTAATAAAATGAATAAAGTATTTTTAATCGGAAGATTAACAAAAGACCCAGAATTAAGATATACTAGTAGTAATGTCGCAACAGCAACATTTAGTTTAGCTGTTGATAGAAATTTCACCAATCAAAATGGAGAAAGAGAAGCTGATTTTATTAATATAGTTGTTTGGAGAAAACAAGCTGAAAATGTAAAAAACTATCTAACAAAAGGTAGCCAAGTAGCAATTGATGGTCGTATTCAAACAAGAAGTTATGATGGTCAAGATGGACAAAAAAGATATGTTACAGAAGTAGTTGCTGATAATGTTCAATTTTTAGGAACAAGATCTGCTAATACAAATAATGGTGGAAGTAATGTGGAACCTGCATTTAATGATAATGCAACTCCATATGATTTTGCATCAACTCCAAATCAAACTACAGATGTATCAAATGATCCATTTGCAGATTTCGGATCTTCTATTGAGATTAGTGATGATGAATTACCATTCTAAAGAAGGAGGAAAGACTATGGCAGAATTTTATAAGAAAAAGAAAAAAGTATGCTACATGTGTACAGGAAAAGATATCAATTATAAAGATGTAGAAACTTTAAAAAGATATATTAACGATAAAGGTAAGATTTTACCAAGAAGAATTACAGGAGCTTGTGCAAAACATCAAAGGCATATAGCAGAACAAATCAAACGCGCTCGTGCAATTGCTTTATTACCTTATACTAAGTAAGATGAACCAAAAAAGTTCATCTTTTATTTTTTATGAAAAAAATTGAATAAAAAAGATTGGAATAGAAATAAAAATCTTAAAAACTTAATTTTATTCAAAAATACTGGTAAAAATATAGAAAAAGTGATATCATAGGAATCAAAAAACTGGGGAGATAGCAGTATGAATAATATAATTGTTGATATACTAACAGAAGACCAAATATTTGGTGATGATACTAATCGATTAGATATTTTTAAACAAAGAGGAGCTAGAGCCAGAATAACTGGTTTTGCGATATTATTAGGAGGAGTTGCATCTGAAATTGACCATGTAAATAATTCGAAAGCTTTAAAAGATAGAGCAGGACAGTATTGGACCAAAAAAGCTGATGGAAGTATTTGCGTGAAAGTTGTTAACTATTCTGGTTATTTTAACAGCACTAATATTAACAGACGTCATATTGGCTGTCGTCCCGTTTTATCATACTCTGCCATCTCTTCCATCTCTTCAAATCAAGTGATAGCACACGATAACATTCTAGAAGTAGAGTATGGGGAATATCCTCAACAACCAGTAGATAAAAATATGCAAGAAGTATTAGAAATGGAACTTTGTAAAGAAACCTTAAAAAAGACGGGAAAAACCTATACAACGGATTCTAGAAACTATGAGGAAGAAGGAGCAGATTTTGAACCTCAATCTCATATTGAATATGAATATCAAGGAAAAAAATATGTAAGAGTAAAAGCAAATGCTAGTTATGATGAAAAAAACTTTATTCTATCTAATGGTGTAAGATATCAAAATGGTGATTATATTTGGGTAGAAGTAGAACCTATTAAATGGTTAGTAGATAGTAAAAATAATATCGCGATAGCCGAAAATATTCTATTTGCAGGTGTACAATTTAATCAGGAAATTAATTATATAGGGAATTTTTCTCAAACAAATCTGTACTGGTTTTTAAATACTTATTTTATTAAAGATATTCAAAATGAAAATATAAGAACAGCTATGTTAAAACAAAAAGAAGAACTCAATAAGAAAAATTTATATAACTTGAATTTTGATGAAGTAACCGAAGAAGAAATAATAATAGGAGCTATCCAAAGTGGAATTGCCCCCTTTCTACATGGTTTACCAAGTGATGGAAAAAGTGCTCGTATAAAAGAACTTGATCCAGACTGTGAAATCATCTATATGATCACGCAAAATCCCGATTCCTTTGCAGGAAAAAGTGTCTATAATCAGGAAACAGGAGAAATGATAGATGTAAAACCAACCTGGTTAAAGCGTTTAGAAGAAAAATGTCAAAAAGAAAAAGATAAAATTCATATTTTATTCTTAGATGAAATCACGAATGTAAAATCAAATTATATCCTAAATCTAGCCTATAATTTAATCTTAGATCGAGAATTAGATGGAAAGTGGAAACTACCAGAAAATGCTAGAATCGTAGTAGCAGGAAATGAAGTAGAAGATTCGATATCAGCAATAGAAATACCACAGCCATTATATAATAGACTAGCTCATATTTATATTCATACAACAGTAGAAGATTGGTTAAATTGGGCATCAACACCAATAGAAGAATATGGAAAGATAGACTATGAAGAAGGAAAAGTCGAAAAGAAGATCCATCCAGCGATTTATGCTTTTATCAATTATAGAAGAGAAGCTGCATTAAGAACGACATATACAGGAAAGAAGCCAAATGCCGATCCAAGGAAATGGGAGATGGCATCTAAGATGTTATATACAACAGGAAAACCAGAAATGTTAAGAGCTTTAATAGGAGAAGCACTAACAAGAGAGTTTATAGCCTTCTGTAATCAAAGAGTAATTACATTAGAAGACGTTTTAAATGGAAATTATACAGAAGAAGATTTAAATATGAATCTTAGTGAAAAAGCAGTAACAGCAGTAGCCCTATCACAAGTAGATGAAGAGCACATAGAAACTGTAAGAGAATTTGTAGAAAAATTAGGAGAAGAAACCTTATCTTTATTTGATAACTTATGGACCCAAGGAGATAATTATCGCTTAGAAAGATTAATAAAGAATCATGTCAAAGCTAAAGAAAAAAAGCTAGGTGATAAACAAGATGAATAATATAATTGTTGATATATTAACAAGAGATCAAATCTATGGCAATGATACTAATCGATTAGATATTTTTAAACAAAGAGGAGCTAGTGCTAGAATAACCGGTTTTGCGATATTATTAGGAGGAAATGCATCTAAAGCTTTAAAAGATAGAACAGGACAGTATTGGACCAAAACAGACGATGAAGGTAATAATGCGCGTGTTGTTAATTGTGCTGGTAATAGTTATAACTACAATGCTAGCCTACGTGATATTGGTTGCCGTCCAGTTTTACTGTACTCTTCCATCGCTTCCATCTGTTCAAATCAAATGTTGGCACATGATAACATTCTAGAAGTAGAGTATGGAGAATATCCTCAAACAGTAGTAGGTAAAAATATGCAAAGAGTATTAGAAAGAAAATATTATCAAGGAACTCTAAAAAAGACGGGAAAAACCTATACAACAGATTCTAGAAAAGATGACAAAGGAGATTTTGAACCTCAATTACATATTGAATATGAATATCAAGGGAAAAAATATGTAAGAGTAAAAGCAAATTTTTATGATGAAATAGAATTTACTTTATCTAATAAAAAAAAATATCAAAATGGTGATTATGTATGGGTAGAAGTAGAACCTATTAAATGGTTAGGAGATTTGAAAAAAGATAGAATTATATCAGAAGATATTTTATTTGCAGGTGTACAATTTAATTTAGAAGAAAATTATAAAGGAGATTTTACCCAAACAAATTTGTACTGGTTTTTAAATACTCATTTTATTAGAGATATCCAAAATGAAAATATAAGAACAGCTATGTTAAAACAAAAAGAAGAACTCAATAAGAAAAATCTATATAACTTGAATTTTGATCAAGTAACCGAAGAAGAAATAATAATAGGAGCTATTAAAAGTGGAATTGCCCCCTTTCTACATGGTTTACCAAGTGATGGAAAAAGTGCTCGTATAAAAGAACTTGATCCAGACTGTGAAATCATCTATATGATCACGCAAAATCCCGATTCCTTTGCAGGAAAAAGTGTCTATAATCAGGAAACAGGAGAAATGATAGATGTAAAACCAACCTGGTTAAAGCGTTTAGAAGAAAAATGTCAAAAAGAAAAAGATAAAATTCATATTTTATTCTTAGATGAAATCACGAATGTAAAATCAAATTATATCCTAAATCTAGCCTATAATTTAATCTTAGATCGAGAATTAGATGGAAAGTGGAAACTACCAGAAAATGCTAGAATCGTAGTAGCAGGAAATGAAGTAGAAGATTCGATATCAGCAATAGAAATACCACAGCCATTATATAATAGACTAGCTCATATTTATATTCATACAACAGTAGAAGATTGGTTAAATTGGGCATCAACACCAATAGAAGAATATGGAAAGATAGACTATGAAGAAGGAAAAGTCGAAAAGAAGATCCATCCAGCGATTTATGCTTTTATCAATTATAGAAGAGAAGCTGCATTAAGAACGACATATACAGGAAAGAAGCCAAATGCCGATCCAAGGAAATGGGAGATGGCATCTAAGATGTTATATACAACAGGAAAACCAGAAATGTTAAGAGCTTTAATAGGAGAAGCACTAACAAGAGAGTTTATAGCCTTCTGTAATCAAAGAGTAATTACATTAGAAGACGTTTTAAATGGAAATTATACAGAAGAAGATTTAAATATGAATCTTAGTGAAAAAGCAGTAACAGCAGTAGCCCTATCACAAGTAGATGAAGAGCACATAGAAACTGTAAGAGAATTTGTAGAAAAATTAGGAGAAGAAACCTTATCTTTATTTGATAACTTATGGACCCAAGGAGATAATCATCGCTTAGAAAAATTAGAAAGAGAGACGAAAAATGAAAAATCAAGATAGATTAGAAATGATAGAAGCTTATATTAAGACTCATTATGTACCTATTCTGCTTGAAAATATTCAATCAGATATATTTGATAAAAATAGTGTCATTTTACCAGCAGATATCAACATCAATGAATTAACAGGGCATTATGAAGAAAAAGAATTTTTACCACCATCATGGTATCAAGAATTAAACCAATATGAGAATGAGAATTATTGCTTCTTAGTAATTAAGGATCTATCTAGTATTTCAAAAGAAGAACAACTAAAATTTGGGGAATTATTAAAATATAGAAAAGTCAATGTATTTAATCTACCAAAAAACTGTGTGATAATCATTGCTGGAAAATCTAATCAGGAAACAATGAATGATACGATTTCTTCCTTAGTTGCTGTAATGTAGGTGATGTTATGAAGAGTGAAATAAATATAGAAGAAATTATAAGAGATGTTTTATTCACATATAGTTTTCTTGGAAGTACATTAGCTAATATAGAAATAGCCCCAGATTATAATTGTTTTGATTTTAATGGAAATCCAACAGCAGCAGCAAGTAAAACAAAAATAAAGTATCACCCTGATTTTGTTTCTAACCTAGATCGTGAAGAAAGAACCTTTTTATTTGCTCATGAACTAATGCATATCCATTTAAAGCATCATGAAAGAAGTAAAGATAGAAATCCTAAAATTTGGAATATAGCAACAGATGCTGTAATAAATACAAACTTAAAAAAAGATGGTTTTAAACTGATAGATGGATTAGTTGATATTCCAGAAGCTATTAATTATAGTGCTGAACAATATTATCAAAAATTAATGAATCAAAAGCAAAAACAAAAAAATTCAAAAAATAATCAGAAAGAGAAAAACAATCATTCTCCTGAATACCAAAACTCTCAAGATTTTAAACAATATGATGTAGGACATGATACCCATAGTGGTTGGTATCAAGAAGAAACAAAAGATCTACCTAATGGAAAAGACTGTTCCGAAAAAGAAATATTCCAAAAAAATAGACAAGAATTAAAACAAAAACTGAAAAAACTAAGAAAACAATTGGTAAATCAAATGATAAATGCTGGGAATAATACTGATGAACAAAATCTAAAATTAGATAATATAGGAGAAGCCAGTAATTTATTAAATTGGAAACAATTACTTTATAATGCTACTAAAATAGAAGAAGACTGGTCATTTATAAATGCTACCATAGAATATGGAGTAGTAATACCACATATAGAAGAACAGCCGAAACCAAAAACAGAGATTGTGATCGATACAAGCAGTTCAGTAAGTGATAACATAGTTAGAAGCACTTTGAGAGAATGTAAAACAATTCTTCAAACTTCAGAGATTAGTGTTGGTTGTTTTGATACAAAATTCTATGGCTTTCAAGTAATAAAAACCCAAGAAGATATAGATAATTTTCCTATTATAGGAAGAGGTGGAACTGACTTTGAGGTAGCAGTGAATGCTTTTACAGGAAAAGCTGAAAATAAAATAATTTTTACAGATGGTTGTGCATCTATGCCAAAAACAGAAGTTAAAGCCATTTGGATTGCTTATGGTGATAACAAAATCAATCCACCAGGCGGTAAAGTAATTTATATTTCCGAAGAAGACATCAAAAAATTAAGTTTAACGATAGAAGAACCAAGAAAAATAAGATAGAACTTTCACAAGTTCTATTTTTTCATCTAAAAATGATGTCTTACTTGGACATCTACTAGGATTTGTTGTATAATGTTGATAGGAAATGGTGAATCTGATGAAAATAGAAACAAAGATCAAAAGAAAAATAAAATTTAGTAAAAATATTTTTATTATGGCTCATAAAAATCTTGATTTAGATGCTTTAGGAGCTTGTATTGGTGTATCAGCAATTAGTAATCATTTTCATAAGAAAAATTATATTATTATCGATGATGAAAAACATGAACTAGGTGTAGAAAAGGTATTAAAAGAAATAGGAAATAACTATCATATCATCCAAAGTAGTAATATTCCCAACTACTATTCCAAGAGAAGTATTTTAATCATTGTAGATACCAATAAAGCTCAATTACTACAAAGTGATAAAGTCCTTCACTATTTTAAAAATATTATCATATTAGATCATCATCAAGAAACAGATCAAACAATTTCCCATACTGATCGAATTATTGAAGAACAAGCTTCTAGTACTTGCGAAATTGTAACGAATTTAATAGAAGCTTATCATGTAAAACTGGAACCAAAACCAGCAACCTTCATTTTAGCAGGAATTGTATTGGATACTAATAATTTTATTGTAAAGACTACTACAAAGACATATCAAGCTGCTTATTATTTGGCTGAACAAGGTGCAATTCCTAGAAAAGTTCAATATTTCTTGAAACAAGACATTAAAGATTATATAATAAGACAAAAAGTCATTACAGAAGTAAAAGTAATTAATGATAAATATGCATTATCCATTGCTCCTGATAAAATTACATACAAACGAGAAGAACTTGCTAAAATTGCGGATACCCTTCTTCAATTTAATAATATTGAAGCATCCTTTGTATTAGGAAATAGAACTGATGGAGGAGTTGGATTAAGTGCAAGGAGCGAAGGAACCATCAATGTTGGTAAAATAGCTGAAACATTTGGTGGTGGTGGTGATAATCACGATGCTGCTGCCCAAATAAAAGATATTACTTTGCATCAAGCAGCTGAAGAATTAAAAAAATTATTAAAATAGGAGGGATTCTATGAAAGTAATCTTTGTGAAAGACTTAAAGAAACAAGCAAAAAAAGGAGATATCAAAGAAGTAAAAGATGGATATGCTGAAAACTTCCTTATTAAAAATGGTTATGCAACTCCTCTAACAGAAAAAAATCTAGAAAAAGTAAAAGCAGAAAAAGAAACAAAAAGAAAAGAAGAAGAAGCCTTAACAAAACAAGCTAATGAACTAAAACAACAATTAGAGAACATAACTCTTACTTTTAAAGTAAAAACAGGAGAACAAGATAAAGTATTTGGAAGTATTAGTCCTAAACAAATCAAAGAAGAATTATTAAAAAAAGGATATAAAATAGATAAAAAACAAATTGAATTAACAACCTCTTTACAATCATTAGGATTCCATAAAGTAATAATTACACTATACAAAGAGGTAAAAGCAGAATTAAAAATACAATTAGTAAAATAAAGTAGGTGATCATATGGCTATTAAAACCATTCCTAATGATATTGTAGCAGAGCAATCTGTATTAGGAGCAATGTTTCTATCGCCAAGTGCAATAGAAAAAGCAACAGATAAATTGTTTGCTGATTCATTTTATTTAGATAAACACAAAATTATTTTTCAATCTATTGCTGATTTACATGATAAAAAGGTACCTATTGACCTAACAACAATTACAGCAGAATTAAATCAAACCAAAAAGTTGAATGATGTAGGCGGTGTAGAATATCTAACAGAATTAATAAATGTTGTACCAACTGCTGCTAATATTGAATATTACATAAAAATAGTAGAAGATAATTATATGTTAAGAAGCGTAATAGATACTTCTACAGAAATTGCAACATTAGCTTATGAACATAATGGCGAAGTAACCGATATTTTAGATCAAGTAGAAAGTAAAATTGTAGGAATTATTAAAAATCGTCGTTCTTCTGAATTTAGAACGATTCAAAATATTTTAAATGATGTGCAACAAAATTTAGAAAAATTAGCATCTTCAAAAGGAGAAATTACCGGAATTCCTACAGGTTGGTATGAATTAGATCGTCTAACTTCAGGATTACATGAAAATCAACTAGTGATTTTAGCAGCGCGTCCTGCCATGGGTAAAACTGCCTTTGCTTTAAATCTTGCTACCAGTGTAGCTATAAATACTGATAAAACAGTGGCTATTTTCTCTTTGGAAATGGGTGCTGAACAGTTAGCAAATCGTATGCTTTCTTCTTTAGGACAAATTGAAGGTACCAAACTAACAAGTGGTAATCTTTTAAATGAAGATTGGAAAAGAATAACAGAAGCTAAAAGTCAATTAGCACAAGCTAAACTTTACATTTGCGACGATGCAGGAGTAACAGTAGGAGATATCAAATCCAAATGCCGTCGTCTAGCAACTAGTGAAGAGGGATTAGATTTAGTAATTATCGATCACCTTCAATTATTAACAATGGGTGGTAACTATGGAAATAATCGTCAATTAGAAATTACGGATATTTCTAGAAATCTAAAAAAAATGGCTATGGAACTAAAAATCCCAGTCATTGCGTTAGCCCAGTTATCTCGTGGTGTAGAATCTCGTGAAGATAAAAGGCCAAAAATGAGTGATTTAAGAGAATCAGGTTCTATTGAACAAGATGCCGATATTGTTGCTTTATTATATCGTGATGACTACTATCAAAATACAAAAGAGTTAGGGGAAGCAGCCGATCCAAGTTTAAGTGAATTAATTATTGGAAAACATCGTAATGGACCAACTGGAAAAATCGATTTATTATTTAAAAAAAGTACCAGTACATTTCTAAATATGACTAAGGATAATAAGGGTGAAAAAAATGAGTAAAAAACAAATTTTAATTGTCATAATAGCATTTTTACTATCATGTGCAATTATCTTTATTGGATCAAATCCCAATACAATTTATGCAAAAATTGTTGGAATCTATACAAATACAAATACTCCACGCCAGTTATATCGTATTTATTTATCAGGTAAATCAATTGGCGTAATTGAGTCAGAAAAAGAATTATTAGATTATATTGATGGAAAACAACAACAATTAAAAGAAAAGTATCAAGTTGATAAAGTATATGCTCCCAATGATTTAGATATTATCAAAGAAATTACTTATAATGAAACCATTCTTTCGGTAGAAGAAATTTACCAAAAAATAGAAGATATTATGGGTCCTTCTTCTTTTACTGTTGATGGATATGAGATAAAAATTAATGGTATTGAAAAATCAAATGAAGATGGGACAGTTACTACAACTCCTGATATTACCTTATATGTATTAGACAAAGATATTTTTACTAACTCTGTTAGAAAAACAATAACTGCTTTCATTGATAGTGATCAATATGATAGTTACTTAAATGATACTCAAAAAAAATTAGAGGAAAATGAAGAGGGAACTATTATTGAAAATATCAGTATTGCTAATAATATTATGATTAAGGAAACTCGTATTCCCGTAGGTGATATGATCTATCAAACAGAAGAGGAATTAAGTAAATATTTACTTTTTGGAACTACCAAAGAACAGGAATCTTATATTGTAAAAGCAGGGGATACAATAGAAGAAATTTCCTATAATAATAAATTATCAACCGAAGAATTTTTAATTGCTAATACTAATTTTAAAACAGCCCAAGACCTATTATATCCTGGACAAGTAGTAAAATTAGGATTAATATCTCCTGTTTTTGATTTAGTAGAAGTGGAACATGTTGTTTCTAAAAAAGTAAAAACAATGGAAACTATATATAAAAATGATGATACTCAATATGTAGGGTATGAGAGAGTAGAACAAGAAGGTCAAGATGGACTAGAATTAATTACTCAAAAAATTCAGTTAGTAAATGGTGAAATTAAAGAAATTGTTACCGTTCCCGGATCTACTGTAGAATTAGTTCCAACTATTAATAAGATAGTAACTAGAGGAACGAAACAGTATCAAGTTTATAATCCTAATATTGATGTACCAGTTGGTATTGGTAGTTGGGTATGGCCTACTATGACTCCATATACAATCAGTAGTCCTTATGGATGGCGTTGGGGTAAACTTCATGAGGGACTTGATATTTCCGGTATTACTTATGGAAGTGCAATTAAAGCTGTGAATAATGGTGTTGTAGTAGAATCTTCTTATAATAGTACCAACGGAAATTATATTATTATCAAACACAGTAATGGTTACTATACGATGTATGCTCATATGGCTTCTCGTACGAAAAAATATGGTGATATTGTTATGTCAAATGATCAGATTGGTACTGCAGGTAGAAGTGGTTTTGCATCAGGAGTTCACCTACATTTTGGTTTATATAGTGGTTATCCATTTAGAGGAGGGGTAGCTTTAAATCCATATACTACCATTTTTAGATGATGAAAGTAAAAGTATTAGCAAGTGGATCAAAAGGAAATAGTACTTTTATCCAAACCGAAAAATTAAAAATTTTGATTGATATGGGAATAACTTATCAATATCTAGTAACCGAATTAGAAACAGTTGGTGTTTCTCCGAAAGAATTAGATGCTATTTTTATAACTCATACGCATAGTGATCATATTAAAGGGTTGGCATCTTTAGTGAAAAAAACTAATTTAAAAGTATATGCACTAAAAGAAATGATAGAGGAATTATCTAAAAGAATACCGAAAGAAAATATTTTCATCTATGATAACTCTTTCGTTTTGGAAGATTTAAAAATCGATTTAATTAGAATCTCTCATGATGTTGAAGGAGTAGGCTTTGTTTTAGAGGCAAATAATCATTCTCTTGTCTATATTACAGATACTGGTTACATTAATGAAAAATATTTTCCTTTATTAAAAAATAGAGAAATTTATATTATGGAAAGTAATCATGATGAAGAAATGCTAATGGAAGGACCTTATCCCTATCTATTAAAGCAAAGGGTAATTAGTGATAAAGGTCACCTTTCCAATGAAACAACTGCAAACTATTTATTAGATATTGTAGGAGAAAAAACCAAAAAAATTATTTTAGCCCATATTAGTGAAAACAATAATACGGAAGAATTAGCTTTAGAAACAACGAAGAATCTTTTAGAAAAAAATCATATTCATAAAGAAATTCTCGTAGCGAAACAATATGAATCCTTAGAAGAAATTGAGGTTTAATATGATTAAAATTATTTGTATTGGTAAATTAAAAGAAACTTATTTAAAAGAAGCACAAGAAGAATATGTAAAGAGATTAAAAAAGTATACAAATATAGAAATAATAGAGTTACCGGATTCCGAAATTGATCATGAAAAAGTAGCTTTAGAAAAAGAAAAAAAAGAACTATTAAAACACATTACAGGAAAAGAGTTTTTGATTACACTAGAGATTGAAGGAAAAGAATTATCTTCCCTAGAATTTGCCGATAAGTTAGATAAAACTTTGATTCAAAATAGTGATATTACCTTTATAATAGGTGGTTCTTACGGAATTCATCCTAGTATAAAAGAAAGGGCTAATGCTAAATTATCTTTTTCAAAAATGACTTTTCCTCATCAATTATTTAGAATTTTATTATTAGAACAGTTATTTAGAAGTTATAAAATTTTAAACAATGAAAAATACCATAAGTAATGATATGGTATTTTTTTAAATGATGATAAAGAATTAAGTCAATAATTATTTTATTAGTAACTCTATAAAATATAGAATCATTTTCTTTTTTCTCCTAATTGATTAATCCACTGTATCTTCTTTTGAAAAGGATCATAGTTTTCCCTTTCTCCCATAAAACTGATTCCATTTTTTTCTAGATTTTGAAATATATGATCAGTTTTATTATTTCTAATTTTTTCAAATAAATAGAAAGCATATTCAGGATCTTTTTCATAAATCATTTCTAAATCTAAACTGGTTAAAAGAGAAAGGATACAACAGCTATGATATCTCACATCTTCCCATAAAGTTTCTTTTAAAAGAACAGAATTTATAGAAAAAGGAAGATTCCATTTTTGAAAACGATTCTTAATAGAATGAAGGGTAATCTTTCTATTATTTTCAAATAATTGAATAGCAGTATCGTCAATAAAAATAGTAGCAAAATCTTCTAATACAGCAGTAATACGATCATACTCTAATTGATTAATTACCTCTTCCGAATAAAATTTTTTTAGATATTGAATAGAAAGATAATCAAAAAAATACCCTTCTAATTCCGTTAAAAAATAATGATTTTTTTTATCTACTGTATAAGTATCATGTTGATACATAATGGCATGACTAATTTCATGATTTAAGGATAAAAAATCACTAATATCATGTCTTCTATAAATTAAAAAATAAGGAATATACTTTGGATAATAAAAAATATAAGTTTGTCCTCCAAATATATCTTTCATTTGAGCATTTTTAAATTGTAACAGATGCTTTTTTGGATCTGTATATTTAATAAAGTCCTTTAGAAAAGAAGAATCCGGTAATAGAGAATAGAAATCATATGACATCTCTACTAAATCTTGATTACTAACATTAAATATTGGTAAAGGAATATTATCATAAGTATCATCTAAATCTTTAAATAACCTGGTTGCTTTTAGAATAGTTTCTTTGATATAGTAGGGAATGCTTTGAAAATCTTGATAAGTTTTAATAGGTAATAATTTATGGGAGTCCATATAATGAATTTTCCGAGGTTGGTTCAATTGATATCTATTAAATAAAATATCTTCTAATTCTTTAATTTGTTTAATACTACTTTTTAAAAATTGAATTTCTTCTTTGGTTAACCCTTTGGTTATTCTAATACAATTTTGAATGATTTTTTTCTGCTTTTCTAATTTTTCAATATCCCAATTATAATTCATAATAATTCCCCTCTTAATTGGGTATTTATTTTATCAAAAATAAAATGAAAAGTAAAGATTTTCTAAAAAAAGATAAGTCGCACTTTATTTTGACTACAATTTTCACACAAGAAAAAGAGTCTTTTGGCTTCTATAAAAATAAATCAGCACTAACTCTTTCTTTTTTTAATTTTTTGAAATGTAATAATAGCATCACTTTGATCATGATAAGAAAAACCTTCTACGAAAGAAGTATGAAACTCATCTGTTGTAAAAATAGTTTGCCTTTCCTTTTTATTGTGAAAGGAATGAAAAGTATGATAAGAATAATAATCATAAATATAACCAACTTGTATAGTACCATTAGATTTTAAAATTTTACTCAAAGAGTGAATAAATCTTTTAAAATTTTTCAAAGCATCTTCTTTCCAAATATCATCAATACTATCACTAATATTAGAAAGCAGAATCATATCAAAGACTTGTCCGGTTAGATATTCCCGTAAAGTAGTAATATTACTTTCAAGATAGGTGACTTTTTTCTTCTTTAAAATATCAGATAGTTTTTCATAATGAGATTCTTCTAAATAGAAATTAAGAGTTTTCATTTTCTCAAATGGAGTATGAAATCGGTAGTAAATCTTATCAAAAATTTCTTGACTTCTATATTTTGAATATAAATAATCAAAGAAAACTAGAGCTTCATCTTTTAGTTCTAATCTAATTTTTTCATATAGATGAACATCTAAAAATTTTTGAAATTCTTGAAAAAAGAAGGAAATAAATTCTGAATAAGATAAAGTGGAAAGAGCAGCCTTTTTTAATTCCGCATTCAAAAAAGTAAGAGGATTTATATCAAAACAAGTAACATTCCTAGCACCCATTAAAAAAGCATTTAACATCTGATCACCACTACCGGTAACTGTTAATATATTTCGATTGGTTAGATCATATTGCTGCAAAAAACCTTTTATATTCTCCGTAGTCATTAAATAAATTTTGGAATAACGACCAAAATCATTTGAAAGTACTTGTTTAGAATCTAAAATAGAATCAATATCATAAATAAAATCGTGCATACTATCTCCTCAATTGGCGCATTATTATAAAATTTAGTACTGATTTATATCTTTAATTGGAATTTTTTTCAATAATAGACTCTAAAACTTTTCCATATTTTTCAATTCCAGTTTCACCTTGATTAATTAGAAAATCATTAATCGTAATCTTCTTTTCTTCAAAAACCATAGCACTCTCTTTTTCTGTGATAATGGTAGCTAATATTTCCTTTTTTTCTTGTTTTAAAAGTTCAAGTACCTCTCTAGCATCCATTCTTCCGAGTCCATCAACTTCATTTTCATCAAAATGAAACTTAAAATTCTGTTGATCAATAGGATAAATAAATACATTGGCAAAAGCACGATCACGAAAGATAGAACCATCTTTTTTAACTTTATCCATCCGGAAAGGTACAACATCTATTAACTCTGCTTTCTCATAATCCAAAGAAATTCCAATTTCTTCTTTAATTTCTCTACCAAAAGCTTCCTTTAAACTTTCTCCTGCTAATACATGTCCACTAGCGGTAGTATAAAAAGTACCACTATCATGTCGAATTTGAAAATAAATATTTCCCAACTTATCATATAACCAACAATGTACAGTCTTATGCCAAATAGCATTTTGGTGAACAAAATCTCTAGTTTCTTTTCCTAAAAAGTTCCTCTGTTCATCATATGTATCTAAATATTCTACCATACCAAGCACCTCGAATTTATTATAGCATAAATTCTTATAAAATTTAAAATATACAATTAGTTAATTTTTAACATTTTAAATATCTGTTAACTTATAATTAACCTAAATGAGGGATAGTATGGTGGTATTTCAAAAACGACTAAAAGAAGCAAGAAAACAAAGATCATTAACACAAGAATCTTTAGGAAAAGCAATCTATGTTAGTAAACAGGAAGTATGTCTATATGAAAGTGGAAAGAGAACTCCACCAATTGATGTATTAATTCGAATAGCAAATTTCCTAGAAGTAGATTTTTTATGGTTAATTGGAATGGAATTAGAATTTCCAAAAGCAGAAAATAGAATTGTAAGTTTATCAGAAAAAGATATTGAAATTATTGAAGCTTTAAAAAAAGATAGCAAATTATATGAAAAGTTTTTAGAAGATCCTGATAGAGTTATAGCGGCAATAGGAAATCATTGGAAATAAAAAGAATTATGGTAAAATGTCAGAAAAGGACATTTTTTTCTTTTTCTATTTTATATAATTTCACTAGGTGATAATATGCTGAAAGTGATAACAGATCTATTATGGAGTACAGCTATTATTTTTCTTTTAGGAGGAGGACTTTATTTTAGCATTAAATTAGGATTTCCTCAGTTTAAAATAAAATCTTTATTCAAAGGATTTCAGAAAGACAAAAATAGTAAAGTATCTCCCTTTAAAAGCCTAACAATGTCATTAGCAGCTAGAGTAGGTGTAGGTTCTCTATCAGGAATCGCTTTAGCAATCTATATAGGTGGACCAGGAACTATTTTTTGGATTTGGGTAGTAGGAGTCATTACTTCCATCAATGCTTTCTGTGAAAGTTACTTAGGAGCAAAATATCAAGAAAAAGATGGCAATGCTTATAAGGGAGGACCATCTTA
>CANQKN010000002.1 GCA_947624515.1 uncultured Bacilli bacterium | reverse complement strand
ACCTGTTGTAGAAATTGCTTATATCAATGGCATAAAATTCCTCCTAATCGTGAACTCACTTCAAAAGAAATTGATTATATTGTAGCAGTTATTATGACTTGGATTCAAAAAGAATTATAAAATAAGAAGAGTTTATTCTTTTTTGTTTGAAAATATAGATTTTATAGTATAATATAAAATATGGAGTTGATATCATGCAAACCATCCATACCTATTTAAAAGATTATGGGAATTATACTTTTTTAGAAAGAGAATTTAATGAAGTCGATAATGTCATTTTATCTTTGATTTCTTATGTTGATTTAGATGGCATTGTTCCTAAAAGAAAGCAAGGAAAAATTACCCTTCAAGAAGCAAGTAGTTTATTTTTTCAAAAATACTCTAAAGCAGAAATCGATCGTAATATTTGGTCCGTCAAAAATTCCTGCTATTTACTTCGTGAATTATCTGAGACTAAAAGATTTCAAAATTTATATCTTTATAATTATGAATATAAAGTTACTTTTGATATGCAGTTTGGGGCCTTATGTATCTTACTTCCTGATCGAAGTATTTATGTTTCCTATGAAGGAACGGATGGTTATGTGAGCGGTTGGAAAGAGGATTTTATGTTTAGTTATCAATTTCCTACATATGCCCAACTAGAAGCTATTCGTTATTTGAATCAAGTAATTGGCTTTTTTAGCCATAAAGTTTATGTTGGTGGACATTCCAAAGGTGGAAATTTAGCTCTGGTAAGTGCAATGTTCTGCAAATCTCACATTCGTCATAAAATTAAAACTATTTTTAATAATGATGGCCCGGGTTTACGAAAAAGAGAATTTGAAAGCAAGGAATACCAAAAAGTGTTACCTAAATTAAAGAGTTTTGTTCCAAAAGAATGTTTTATTGGAATGCTTCTAAGACATTCGGATAATTATATTGTGGTAGATAGTACTTATAAAAAACTACTACAGCATGATGCTTTATCTTGGAAAGTAGAAAATGATCATTTTAAAAGAACTACTCTCAGTCCTTTTAGTAAGAAAATTGAGCAAGCTGTTTTTCACTGGTTAAATAAACTCGATGATAAGAAAAGAAAAATGTTTGTAGATACATTATTTCAAATTTTTGCAAAAGCAGATATTTATGACTTTACTGAATTTAAAAAATCAAAATTAAATAGTACCATTAAAATTATTCAAGAAACCAGAAATATGGATAAAGAAACAAAAAGTATGTTATTAACTTGCTTTAAAGATTTAATAGAAGAAATGAAGTAGGAGAAATATATGAAAAAAGAAGGATATATTAAAAAAACAGATGAATATTTTATTGAAACCAAAAGCAAAGATAAAATACCTGTTAAAGACTTACAACAAGAAGTATTAAGTATTATGAAAGAAATCGATCGTGTTTGTAGAAAAAACGATATTAAATATTTTTTGATTGCAGGAAGTAGTTTAGGTATTTGTAATTATGGTGGCTTTATTCCATGGGATGATGATATGGATATTGCAGTAGATATCGAAGATTATTCTAGATTGATTAAAGCATTACAGAACGATTTACAAAAAGATTTTTACTTTGATTGTTATGAAACGGATAAACGCTATAACACAATTGCTGGTCCATGGGTAAAAGTAAGAAAAAGAGGAACCTATATTGAAGAAGTTAATTTTCTATTAAAAAATAGATGCAAGCAAGGTGATGGGGTTTTTGTAGATATTATTCCTTATGGTGGAGTTTGTGAAAATAAATGGATTGATGAATTAGAACGAATCGTTGTTAGAATTAATATGCTATTTATTGTTCTTTTGGATAATTTACATATTAATCCTATTCCATTTAAAAGTTTTGTTTATTGGTTTTCGAAAAAGTGTATGAAATGGCATAAAAATAGTAAATTAATCTCTCAATCTTTATCTTATCCATGGGAAAAATTTTTACATGAACCTATTTTTGAAAGAAAAGATGTTTATCCTGTAAAAGAGTATGAATTTGAAAACAATCAATTTTATTCTTATAATAATATCGAAAAAGTAATGAAAGAATGGTATGGACCTAACTGTTTAAAAAAATGGAATGGGAAAGAATGGGAAGAAACACTTCCTGTTTCGAAAAGAGTTCCTAAACATACTCGTGATTTAAATTTAAAGGGGGAAAATCCAAAGAAGTAGTTGACTTCTTTTTCTTTTTGTTATATCATGAATATATGAACAATTATTCATATAATAATAAGAAAGGAATAAAATAAATGGAGAGTAAAGAGTTGTTAACGAAATTAGGTGATTTTTTTAAGATATTTGCAGATCCTACTAGAATTCGCATTCTAGAACTACTGATGGATCAAGAAAAATGTGTTAGTGAAATATCTAATATTTTGAATGTAAGTCAATCTGCCATATCGCATCAATTAAAAATGCTAAGGATGTCTAATGTTGTTAGTACAGAAAAAAATGGTCAAACAGTTACTTATCGTTTGGCAGATGATCATATTCGAATTATTATAAAATACGGATTAGAACATATTAAGGAGGAAAAAGGTGAAAAAATTAAATAGTGATTTCGTAAAAATTATAATTAGTACTTTTTTCTTTTTGCTTTCTTTTTTATTACAAAAATATTCTTTTCTTTATTTGATTACTTTATTATTCAGTTATCTTATTGTATCTTTTGAGATATATGTTCATGCATTGCATAATCTAAAAGAAGGGGAATTTTTTGATGAAAATATTTTAATGATATTAGCTACGATTGGAGCCTTTTTTATTGGAGAATATGTTGAAGCAGTAGTTGTTATCTTATTGTTTCAAATTGGTGAATATTTATCTGATATGGCAGTAGATCATACTAAAAATAGTATTACCAAGTTAATGGATTTACGAAGTGATACGATTCACTTACTTCAAAAAAATCAGATTCACACAGTGGGAACCGAAAAAGCTAAAATTCATGATTTATTTCAAGTGAAACCTGGAGAACGCATTCCTTTGGATGGAATGATTCAGGATGGTGAAAGTAACTTAGATACTTCTAGTTTGACAGGTGAATCTATTCCTTGTTATAAAAAAAGTGGAGATTCAGTACTTAGTGGAATGTTAAATTTAACAGGTGTTTTAACAGTCGAAGCAACTTCTACTTATGAAACAAGTACGGCTAGTAAAATAGTGAATTTAATGGAACATTCTAATGACAAAAAAACACAAACAGAAAAATTTATTACTAAGTTTTCTAAAATTTATACTCCTATTGTAGTAATACTTGCTATTTTGATTACTTTCATTCCCTTTTTCTTTGGTTCTTCTTTTTCCCATAATTTCTATCATGCTTTAGTATTTTTAGTAATGAGTTGTCCTTGTGCTTTAGTCATTTCTGTACCACTTGGCTTTTTCCAAGGAATTGGAAGATGTAGTAAAGAAGGAATTTTAATAAAAGGTTCCAATGAACTAGATATCTTATCTACTATTGATACTATTGTTTTTGATAAAACAGGAACAATTACAGAAGGAAATTTTCAAGTAACAGAAGTTTGCCCTGTTTCCAAAGAAACTAATCTATTAAAAATTGCAGCTTCTTGTGAATCATTTAGTAATCATCCTATTGCGAAATCCATTGTTGCTGCTTACAAACAAAAAATAGATAGCAAAAAGGTTCAGGTTTTAAAAGAAGAAAGTGGAAAAGGAATGAAAGCCAATTATCAAGATCAAATCTATTATTTAGGTAATGAAAAATTTTTAAATGAAAATCAAATTTCTTTTTCTCCAGTAAATAAAGTAGGAACCATTGTATATATTGCTACTAAAGAAAAATATTTAGGCTATATTGTGATTAGTGATAAAGTAAAAGAAAATGCCAAATTGACAATTACTCAATTACGAAAAATGGGAATTTCCAATTTACTGATACTATCAGGAGATCGTGAAGAAATTGTAGCAAATATTGCGAAAAAAGTAGGTATTACTAATTATTCTGCCTCTTTGTTACCTCAAGATAAATTAGAAAAGGTAAAAGTGCTTTCAAAAGATCATCGAGTAATTTTTGTAGGTGATGGTATGAATGATGCTCCTACTATGAAAGTTGCAACTTTAGGAGTTGCTATGGGTGGTATTGGTAGTGATATTACTATTGAAGCAAGTGATATTGTATTGATGAAAGACGATATATCCATGATACCTAAAGCAATTCAGATTTCTAAATTTACTAAGAAAGTTGTTAGCTATAATATTTTCTTTGCTTTAACAATCAAAATTATAGTTTTGTTATTAGCACTATTAGGATTTTCCTCTATTTGGATGGCTATTTTAGCAGATGTTGGTGTTACCTTATTATCAATTGTTCATACCTTTATCATTCGAATCAAAAAATTGTAAAAGATTTCAATTAGCTAGTTTGAAATCTTTTTTTTTATAAAATTTTAAAAAAAGTGTTGACAAATGTTTTTGTTATTAATATAATGTTAATAACAGATGAAAAAATCTGTAAAAAAATATTTAATGTTTTTAACAAAATGTTAAAAAGAAAGAGGGATAATATGAAAATAAATTTTACAGAAGAACAAATGAAAAAAATTTTAACACTCTATTTCAAAGAATGTCTAGGTATGGAAGGTGAAGTAATCACTACTATTAAAATCATTGAAACAGGATATAACAGGAATCCTTATAAGAAAGTTGTTGTGAAAAATGTATTCCAACATACGCGTGAAATTTTAGGAGAAAAAATAAGTTCCGAAATCATGATAACGGAACCAATGGTCAAAGAAGCATTTACATATGTATTAGATCAGGAAAACTTAACGGTAGAAGAGATGAAATATTGTACAGAAATAAAATCTCGTTGGACTGGCTATGGAATGGCTGAACACTTGAACGAAAAAGCAAATTTTTATGGTGTGGACTTAATTGTTCAATCAAAAAATAAAAAAAAAAGAAAAGGAGTAATGGCATAATGAAGAATTTAAAAGTTTATAAAAAGTGCTTAATTATAGTAGATATGGTAAATGGTTTTGTAAGAGAAGGAGGTTTAGCAGATCCCTATATTGAGCATACCATTTGCCGACAATTAGAATTAATTAATGATTATCAGAAAGAAGAAGAATTGATTGTCTTTATTAAAGATTGTCATGAATTAGATTCGGTAGAACATCAACGGTTTGGTGATATTAGACATTGTTTAAGAGGTACCAAAGAAGCTGAATTAATTGATGAATTTAAAGATTTTGAACATCAAGAAAATACGTTATCATTTGAAAAAAACTGTACTAGTTTTCGTGAAGCACCTGGTTTTATTGAAACCATGGACCAAGCAAGTAATATTTCTGAATTTGATATCGTTGGATGCTGTAGCGATATTTGTATCGTAAATGGAGTCATTTCTATGATGAACTATTTTGATCAAGTGAATCGAAAAGTAGAAGTTAGAGTTCATGAAGATGCCATTGAAACTTATGAGATTCCTGGTATTCATGATCGTAAACAATATACGGATGCTGCTTATTTACTATTAGAACAGCAAGGTGCCAAAAAAGTGAAAAAGTTAAGAGGAGGAAATTAATATGATGGAGATTCAAAAAATAAAAAAAGTAGAAGAAATTTTAAATCAATATGAGGAAAGAAGCAATTTTCGTTTCTGTTATCAAAAAGAAGAGATTCGTTATGGAATTGGTGAAATCATTATTCAAGTTTTAGACAATAGTTATTGTGTATTTATTCTTGATCGCGGACATCAATCTAACATTTGCCATTTTGAAGAAGAAGATATGGTAATTTACTATATTGCCAATTATTGTCGTAATAATTTAGAATTATATCATCGTATTTTAGAAATTGTGAATCCTAAAGAAAATAAAACTTTAATGACAGATTTATATGAGCTTACTATGAGTGATGTTTACTATCAGGAAGGAAGAAAAGAAGAAATTGCCTACTTTGATGTCTTTTATCGCTCTAATGTTGTAGGTAGTGGTTATCAAATTGCTTGTGGATTAGAAGAAGCAATTGATTATATTCAAAATTTCCGTTTTGAAGAATCTGATATTAGGTATTTAAGATCTACAAAAAAATTATCTGAAGAATTTTTAAATTATTTACAAGATTTGAAATTTACTGGAGATATTTGGGCGGTACCTGATGGAACAGTAGTTTTTCCTAACGAACCAGTAATGACAATTAAAGCTCCTATTATTGAAGCTCAAATTTTAGAAACAGCTTTATTAACTTGTTTTAATACCGGTAGTTTAACAGCAACGGCAGCCAAACAAATCACCAAAGCAGCCAAAAATAGGCCTGTAGCAGAATTTGGTGCAAGACGTGTACGTGGAGGAATTGATGCCACTCTTTTAGAAAGTAAAGCTGCTTATCTTGGTGGATGTAGTGCTACTAGTAATACATTAGCCGGCAAAAAATATGATATTCCCATTACAGGAACCATTGCTCATGCTTTGGTACAATCACATCCAGAAAGTGAATACAATGCCTTTTTGTCTTATGCCAAAGCTGCTCCTAATAAAAATGAATTAGTATTATTAGTCGATACTTATGATGTAGAATGCGGAATCATGAATGCGATTCGTCTTCAAAAAGAATATTTAGATCCACTTGGTTATCATTTAAAAGGAATTCGCATTGATAGCGGAGATTTAACTTATCTTACAAAAATGGCTCGTAAAATGTTTCAGGAAGCAGGAATGGCTGATGTACAGATATGTGTATCTAATGGATTAGATGCTAAACAAGTCGATACCTTATTAAAAAATGGTAGTGAAATTGATACGTTTGGTATTGGAGATAATATTGTTGCTAATAAAGATAGGGCAAATTATGTTTATAAATTAGTAGCAGTAGAAAAAGAAAATCAACCAATACCATGTATTAAAGTAAGTGCTGATAGTATTAAGACCTTAAATCCTGGGTATAAAAAGATTTATCGATTCTATAATCAAGATACCGATCAAGTATTAGGAGATGTGATTACCGTATATGATGAAGAAATCGATTCTAAACACTATACTTTAGTCGATGATAAAAACCCTTGGAAAAAAACAGAAATTTCTAATTATCGTGTAAGAGAATTGCAAGTACCTATTTTTGAGCAAGGAAAATTAATTTATGAAGTGCCAAGTTTAAAATTAAGTAGAGAATATTGTGAACAGGAATATCAAACTTTAACGGATCGTATTACTGATATTTATAATCCACATACTTATTATGTTGATTTAAGTGATAAGTTAAGAACTCAAAAAGAAAAAATGTTACATGATGAACTAGATAAAGTAGAAAATAGAAAAAAAGAATATCAAAAGAAACTAGGAAAATATCATGCGTAAAGATAAGAAAATAGAATTAGAAGAATATATCAAAAAATTTAAAACAAGACGAATCATGGAAAAAGAGAATGTATCTAATCACTTTTTAACAGTTGAAGTAAAAGATTATGAACTTAATAATGGTAAAGTAATCACAAGAGAAAAGATTTTAAAAAATAAAAAAGATGGAGATGCTGTTATCATTGTTCCAATTACAAAAGATCAAGAATGGATTATGATTATGGAACCTAGGGTTCATACGAAAGAGCAAGTTGGGATTGGGTTTCCTGCTGGCTATATTGAAAAAGGGGAATCTCCAATTTTAGCAGCTAAAAGAGAACTACAAGAAGAAACAGGTTATCAAGCAGAAACTTTAGAAGTAATCGATGGTTTTTATCAAGATGAAGGATGTTCTAGTAGTTATAACACAATAGTGTTAGCAACTGGTTGTATACAGATTAGTAAGCAAATGTTAGATGAAGGAGAATTTATTCACTACTTTTTATGTAGTCAAAAAGAAGCTTATGAATTATTAAATGAAGGATGGATTCAAGGGGTAAATTCTAAATATGCATTATTAAAGATGCAAAATATTTGGAAATAGAGTAAGATAAAGATATGAGGGTAAACTAACAGTAGGAGGTATTGTATGAAAGAATATGGTTATGTTAAAGTCGGAGCTTGTGTTCCCAAATTAAAAGTAGCAGATGTATCTTATAATGTAGAGGAAATCATTTCTCTAATGAAAAAAGCTGAAATAGAAGAAGTAGCAATTTTAGTTTTTCCTGAATTAAGTATAACTGGTTATACTTGTGGTGATTTATTTTTTCAGGAACAACTTTTAAAAAGTAGTAAAGAAGGAGTCCAAAAAATTTTACAGGAAACCAAAGAGTTAGAATTAATTTCTATTATTGGTGTTCCCATTGGTATTCATAATCAATTATTTAATTGTAGTGTTGTAGTTCAAAAAGGAAAAATTTTAGGAATTGTCCCTAAAACTTATATTCCCAATTATAATGAATTTTATGAAAAACGTTGGTTTGCAACTAGTCTCGATTTATTAAAAACAGAAGTTACTTATTGTGATCAAGTAGTACCTATTGGAACGGATTTACTTTTTAAAGATGTTCAAGAAGAAAATATAAATTTTGGTATTGAGATTTGTGAAGATTTATGGAGTATTGTCCCACCAAGTAATTCATTAGCATTAAATGGTGCTAACTTAATCTTTAATCTTTCTAGTAGTAATGAATTGATTGGAAAGTACGAATATCGAAAGAATTTAGTAAAGAGTCAATCTAGTAAATTGATCTGCGGTTATGTTTACACATCTAGTGGAGTATTAGAATCTACTTGTGATGTTGTCTTTTCTGGTCATGCTATGATAGCTGAAAATGGTGCCATTTTAGAAGAAAGTAAACGGTTTCAATTTGATAGTGAACTAATTATTCAAGATATTGATGTTCAAAAACTCAATAATTTAAGAATGAAAGATATTAGTTATATGGAAATAAGACCAACAACACCGGTAAGAGAAATTCCTGTTAGAATAAGAGATAGTAAATCACTTCATAGAACATATGAGAAAAATCCTTTTGTACCAAATGATTCTACCCAAAGAGAAAAAAGATGTCAGGAGATTTTGGAAATTCAAGCTTGTGGCCTTGCCAAACGATTACAGCATATTGGAACAGATAAAACGGTGATTGGAATTAGTGGTGGACTCGATTCTACTTTAGCTTTTTTAGTCATTGTTGAAGCTTATCAAAAGTTAGGATTGGATACTAAAAATATTACAGCAATTACGATGCCTGGTTTTGGAACGACTTCTAGAACACTAGAAAATGCCAAAAAGTTAATGCAAGCTTATCAGGTAGAATTAAAGGAAATTCCGATTGTAGAAGCGAGTCTATTACATATGAAGGATATTGATCATGATCCTAGCATTCATGATGTTACTTATGAGAATGTACAAGCAAGAGAGCGAACTCAAATTTTAATGGATATTGCGAATAAAATTGGTGGAATTGTCGTAGGAACTGGTGACTTATCAGAACTTGCTTTAGGTTGGTGTACTTATAATGGAGATCATATGAGTATGTATAGTGTCAATACTTCGATTCCTAAAACTTTAGTCAAATATTTGGTTCGTTATGTTGCTGATACCAATTTAAAAGTAAAATCCATTTTATATGATATTCTAGATACCCCAATTTCCCCTGAATTATTACCTCCTTCTACAGATGGTAAGATCGAACAGAAAACCGAAGAAAAAATAGGACCTTATGAATTACATGACTTCTTCTTATATCACTTCTTTCGCTATGGAGCAGATCCGGATAAATTATTAATGTTAGCAAAACATACTTTTGTAGGAGTCTATACAGAAAAAGAAATTTTAAAATGGTTGGAAGTTTTCTTAAAAAGATTTTTCACTCAACAATTTAAGAGAAATGCTCTACCAGATGGTCCTAAAGTAGGTACAGTTAGTTTATCTCCTAGAGGAGATTTAAGGATGCCAAGTGATGCAAGTTACCAAGAATGGGTAAAGAAGTTATCATGAAAATAGGAATTTATGGCGGAAGTTTTAATCCTCCACATAAGATGCATGAAAGTATTGGTAAACAGTTACTGGAAAAAAAGTTATTAGATTTTATCATTTTCGTTCCTACTAGTAATGATTATCCGAAAGCAGGACTCATTAATGATTATGAAAGATATGAAATGTTAAATTTAATAGTAGAAGAGGAAAAACACTTTTCAGTATCTAACTATGAATTTGGAAGAAGAACTTATACGTATGAAACTTTAGAGTATTTTCAGAAACAGTATCCTAAGAATGATATTTATTTTATTTGTGGTAGCGATAATCTAGAACAGTTCGATACTTGGAAATGCTATCAAGAAATTTTAAAAAATTATAGAGTGATTGTGATTCCAAGAAAAGAAAATATTAAAAAGTTATTAGCGAAGTATCAAAAGTATCGAAGTCATATTCAGATAGTACCTTTAGAAAATAATTTTTTATCTTCTACTCTAGTTAGAGAATATTTAAAAAATCAAGATTATGAAAAGGTAGAAAAATTTATTCATCCAAAAGTATTAGCGTATATTCAGGAAAAAAAATTATATCAAAAATAGACATATTATAAATTCTAGAAAAAGGAGAAAGAGAATGTTGGAAAAAATAGAAAAATTAGTAAGATTGTTAGACCAAAATCAGAAGACAATTTCCACTATGGAATCTTGTACGGGTGGAGGAGTAGCTAATGCCATTACGAATATTGAAGGAGCCAGTGATATTATTCATTATGCAGCTGTTACTTATTCGAATGAATTTAAAATCAAGATGGGAGTATCCAAAAAAGTAATTGATACTTATACTGTTTATAGTATGGAAACAGCTAAGGAAATGAGTAAAGCCATTGCTTCTTTTGCAAATAGTAGTTATGGCATAGGAATTACTGGTATGTTAAATGCTATAGATCCCAATAATCCTTCTAAAAATCCCAATTTGGTTTATATTAGTATTTATGATAGAGAACACAATGCTTTTTATCATGATAGTGTGGAAGTTTTTCATCAAGATCGAATCCAAAATAAAGAAGAAGTTATCACAAAAGTAGTTGATATGCTTTTACGGCTAGAAGAAAAATAGAAAAAAAAGACTCATTATGCTATAATAAAATTATAATTTTGGATAGAGGTGTAGATATGGATAATAAAATATACAAATCAGAAGAAGAATTTTTAAAAGATTATGATTCTAACCAATTTGAAAAATTATCGATGACAGCAGATACTTTAATTTTTAGTGTAGCAAGTGAAGAAACGGGAAATTATCGTAAACTTTCAGAAAAAAAGTTTAGCGTTTTATTGGTTAAAAGAGATAACTATCCATTTAAAGATAAGTGGTGTTTACCTGGTGGATTTGTAGGAATTGAGGAAACGATTGATGCTGCTGCAAAACGAATTCTAAAAACGGAAACAAACTTACAAGATATCTATATGGAACAGTTATATACTTTTGGAGATATCAATCGTGATCCTAGGATGAGAATCGTTTCGGTATCTTATATTGCTTTGGTGGATAAAAATCGTCTCAAAGATCACTTGAGTAAGAATGCTAGTTGGTTTGAAATGAATATTTTAGAAGATGATAAAGAAATTCAAGTTACTTTTGATAATCATTATGAAAATTTTTCAATTGTGATTGAAAAAAAGTTAAAGAATCCAACGAGTGACCGTTATGAATATGTAGTTAAAAAAAATACTCAATTAGCATTTGATCATGCTAAAGTTATTGTTTGCGGAATTGCTAGATTAAAAAATAAGATTGCATATACGGATATAGTATTTAATATGATGCCAAAATATTTTACTCTAGGAGAATTACAACAAGTCTATGAAGTGATTCTTGGAAAAGAACTGTTAGATCCTGCATTCCGTAGAATGATTCAAACTAAAGTAAAGAAAACCGAAAAAGTACAAACAGGTGGGGGACATAGACCATCAGTATTATTTCAATATCAACCAAAAAAATAGAGTTTATTCTCTATTTTTTATTTTGACAAAAAAATGTATATCTTTTTTAATTTTCGATATAATGAAATAGAAATGAAAAATGAATAGGAAGGAGAATATTATGATAAAAAAAGATATTATCAAAAGAAGAAAAGGTGAAGTAATCCAAGAAGCTAAATTAGAACAAAATCATAATTTTTCAACCCAGAGGAATAAGATTCTTGTTTTTATTAGTTTATTTTTGCTTTTTTTCTTTTACTAATTATATTGTTTCGTTAAAACATTGTCGTCTGTTCTTTTTTAGTGTATAATGGTGTTTGGTGATAGTTATGTACAATAAAATTTATCAAGAAAAAGAATTTTATTCTATCGCAGAACCTATTTTAAGAAATAGTGAATTTCAGCGTCGTAGAGAATTTTTACATCATAATGATTCAGTATATGATCATTCATTAAGAGTTGCTTGGTATAGCTATCAAATGGCAAAATATATTCAAAAATATAGAAAAATAGATATTCAAAATGTAATAGTAAGTGCACTTTTACATGATTTTTATTTAATACCATGGAGACAATATAAAAATCCTGTTCTTTGGAAAAAACATGGTTTTATTCATGGCAAATTAGCTTCTATAAATTCTTATCAATTTTTTCCAACTTTGATGAATGAGAGAATAGAAAATGCAATTTGTCGACATATGTTTCCTTTAACTTTTCTACCACCTAAATATATTGAAGGATGGATAATTAGTATAGCAGATAAATATGTTTCTTTAGAAATTTTTAAAAATCCTAAATCATTACCAAGATATATTGGTATTGATTTTTCGAAAGAGAATATTTACCATAAAATGAAAGATTTGTTGGAAAGAACGGAACATTTTGTATCTCATATGTATTAGTGATGGTGTAGAATATGATAAAAAGTGATAAGTTATTTAGTGCTACTAATTCTTTGATTATTGGAATTGTATTGGTATTCATTGGAATCATAATGATTATAGGAAAAGACTGGTTATATATTAATTTTATTAATGTGTTTTTAATTGCTATTTTCGTTTTATCTATTAAACAATTTATTAATTATTTTATTGGTAAAAAGAAAGATCAGCAACTTAATTTTACGAAAAGTTTTATTTATTTGTTGTTTTGTTTGATCCTTTCTTTATTCCGTGATATTCCTTTATCTATTTTGCCTATTATTTTTGGCTTTTATTTATTACTAAATGCCATTATTAAATTTATTAGTGGTCTTATTTTATATAAAAATGGTGCTCATGGAAAACTAACGGAATTTATATCGGGATTTATCTATCTTTTCATTGCTGTTCCTATCATTTTTTCTCCTCTTAAAAATTTAAATATTGTTTTAATTTTGATTGGGCTTTATCTTACTTTATTAGGAACTAATTATATTTTAGATTTTGTTTTTTTCTTGATTCCAAATACTGTTAAAAAGAAAATGAGAAGAAGATTTAGAATTAGTTTGCCTGTTTTTATTGAAGCTTTAATTCCTTATACAGTTTTAAATGAAATTAATTATTTATTAGATAAAGAAAATTATGATAAATCATTTGTATTTGAAGAAAAAAAAGAAGATGTTGTTCCTGATCTAGAGGTTTTTGTTCATACTTCTAGTTTTGGATTTAATCGAATTGGTCATGTTGATCTATATTATAAAGGAAAAGTTATTTCTTATGGTAATTATGATGGACAATCTATTCATTTTTTTACTATGATTGGAGATGGGGTATTATTTACAACAGAAAGAGAAAAATATATTCCTTTTTGCATTGAACATAGTAAAAAAACATTATTTGTTTTTGGATTAAAATTAACAGAAACTCAGAAAAAAAATATTGATAAAATCCTTCAAAAAACATTTGATAATTTATATGAATGGAGACCTCCGTATTTAGAAGCTTTGTTACAGAAAAAGAAAATCAGCAAAAATAAATATAAAGATTATGCAAGCCGTCTATATCAGATTACCAATGCTAAATTCTATAAATTTAAAGAAGGACGATTCAAAAAATATTTTGTGTTAGGAACTAATTGTTGTAAATTGGCAGATAATATTATTGGAAAAAGTGGAATTGATTTATTAAAAATGAATGGTATTATTACACCGGGTGCTTATTATGAATATTTAAATCGTGAATTTCAGAAAAAAAATAGTATGGTAGTTAGTCGAAAAATTTATAATCAAAGAAATGTAGATAAAAAGACAATTCAGGAAATTTTTAAGGGCTTTTCTAGGTAAAAGAACCCATATTTATTTTTCTTTTTTTAAAAGTATGCTAAAATAGTATTGTAGTGGAGGTTTTGGTATGAAAAATATTATGTCGAATGCTAATGATTGTCGGGAACTTAAAAAATTCTTGGTTGAAAAAATAAATCAAGGTCTTAATTGGAATAAAATTGATTTTGATTGTTGTTATTCTAATATTATTGTAGGAAGGTATTATTCTTTTTCATATGATTATTATGATTATAATATCTGTAATAGAGATCGTGATTGCATTACTTTTGGAATTAAGTACTGCCATGATCAATTTTTAAGATTGGTTATACAAGATGAAGTTTATCCACAAACGGAAGGACATAAATTGGCAGTATTAAGTGATTTTTATGAGATACTCAAAGAAAAATTTGGTGAACCAACTTTATTTTATACATTAAAAAATGATGATGAAAAACAGCTATGTCTACAGTGGTCTTTTGTAAATAGAGAAGAGGATATTTTAGATTTTAAAAATGATGCTGCTTTTGAAGATGCTAATATTGATGAGTTGATTATTTTTGGAGAAAAAGAGAGTTCATTATCAGAAACGACTAGAAAAAATATGGTAAGAAAAGTAGGACTTCCTTTTGAATTAGTTGCTTTTATAGAAAATCATATAGAAGAGTTTATGAAGTATAAACATAAAAAAGAAATGGATTATTCTGCTGATTATCAACAGGAGACATTAAAAAATAAAGAAAAACAAATGAAGAAGATGCTTTGATAGCTACTTCTTTTTTATTTTTCAATTTTTCATTGTATTAATCTAAATTTAGCAACTTTCAATTATGTATTGGATTTGGAAAGATTAGGATTTCAAAAAGTCAAGTTTAATACTATTGATGATCGTGATATTATAAATTTATATACGGTATCTGGAAGACAATTATTATTTAAAAAAAGTAAACATTTTATTAATAGTCTCTGTAATGATTCTATGTATAAAGAAATAGCACTCAATCTAGCATAGATTAAGTGCTTACCACTTAAGGGCAAGTACTCAACTCGGCAAAGTTAAGTCTTCCCTTATTACTTTATGCAAGTTTCCTTGACAAATACATAATAACATAAAAACGTACTTTTACAAGTCGTGTTCTATTTTTACTCGAATTTTCCGAGTAACTATCAATCTGGTGCCCTAAAGGAAGGAGTACAACAATTTTTGAACAAAGAAATAGTTAGTAATAAATCATTAACTAACTATTTATAAATTATCTTTTTATATAAGGATTAGCAGCAAAATATAAACTTCTTTGTCTCATAGCATCATTTTCTCTAAGTTGAGCTTCTATTTCACTATTAAGTCTTGCCATATTTCTTGCAAAATCAACCCTTGATACAATATGTAAAACATAAGAGTCCACCATAGACAATTCTTCATAATTATTGGCTTTTTGTTCTTCATTTACTTTTTTTCTTAATTCTTCACTTGGAATTTGACTAAAGTATTGTATTTGGTCTTTTGCATATCTAAGTTCTCCCGAAGACAACTTGCTAAGCATTAATTCTTCTATAGATTGATTTACCATAAAATCAGAAACTTCCATATATTCTTTTTTAGAAATCTCACTTGTACCATATATTTTAAATAGATCTAACATTCTAATTTGACTTTTATAAGCTCTTATCTCATCTAATTCTTCTAAACTCAATTCTTCTACTATTTTAGAATTTAATTCCTGTATTCTCGCTTTTTGAAATTCTGGTAGATATGATAACCATTTTATCCATTCAATATATGGATCAACATTTCCACTAATTTCTCCAGAAATTATTTTTGCATTACTACCGGCCATCATATTAGCCATAATTCTATTCAAACTCATATTAACCACACATTCCTTTCACTTCGTTGAAGACACACATAGTCATGAAAATAATTATTTTTCAGACTATTTCTCCTATTTGTAGTATTATAATACACACGCATTGGTTGTCAATACGCAAGTATGTTTTTCTAAATTGACAAATATATCAATTTAAATCTAAAAATATTGTATCATATTTTCAAACATTTTAAAACCCGAACTATAATAGTCCGAGTTTGGTATCTATCTGGTGCCGAATGACATAGTCGAAATGTCCTCTGACCCTTACCAAGGGCCTGTTTTACCGCTAAACTAAATCGGCAATTACTCTTATAGTTTAATATAAATTAGTATGAGATGCAAGTCCTTTTTTCCTTTTTTCCTGTGTTAAACTAACAGGCATCCTCTTCTTTCCTTCATATAATATGATGAAAGGAAGGGATAATATGTTAAATTGGAGCTTACTTCAAAACTTATTAGTTATCGCTATTGCATGTAGTAGTATTACGGTGATTTTTATTCAGAAGACAAAGAAGTTTTGTCGAAATAGTAAATGTATTATTATACAAGGTTTTCTTACTAATATGATATTAGGGTTCTTCTTTTGTCAAACTTTCACAAATGCCAATTTCATTCATAGTTTGTGGGTTGGATTATTTAGTTTTTTAGGAGCTGATAGTATCTATAAGAGCTTAGAAGGTAAACTTTCTAGTTATACTGATTTAGTAGGTAAAAAAGATGATACAAATCTACCATCAGAAATTAGCCCTGATTCTCAAGATCATGATATTATAGGAGAGATTGATTATGACTAAAAATTATATGACTTATCCTTTAAAAAATATGCGTATTACTTGTCGATATGATGAAGGAAGCCATCGTAATCATTGTATTAATGTTACAGATGGTTTGGTAGATTATCCAATTGATGATGCTGGTAAGGATACGGGAAGAGATCCTATTTACTGTTGTTGTGACGAAATGAAAGTTACGAATGTGCAGGGAGTAGGAAACGGTTACACGAATACCATTTGGTTAGTATCTACTTCTCCAGTTGTTACACCAACATTTACCGATATTGCTTATATTGCTCTTACACATTCTAATGATTCTGACTTAAAAAATATCAAAGTAGGGGATACTTTTAAAAGAGGCGAAATCATTTGTTATGAAGGAGTAGATGGCGCTACTGCTAATCATATTCATATGTCTTGTGGGCGTGGATACTGTGATAATTGGAAACAAAATTCAAATGGAGCTTGGATTATGACACCAGGAACATCCTTAAAGCCAGAAGATGTATTTTATCTTGATCGAAGTTTTACCAATGAAATTTGGGGTGGATCCTTAATTTGGAAAGAGTTACCAAAAGACGAAAAAAAAATCGTAGGAACTCCTATTAGTCGAGATCCTTCTATGAATCAAGTAGAAGTATTAGTAGATGATTTGTATGCTAGAAGTGATCCTAGTACTACTTCTTCTAGTAATGGTTACATTCAAAAAGGAATTTATCAAGTTTTAGAAGAAAAGAAACAAACAGATTACGTTTGGGTAAAAGTAGAATCTTATTGGATTGCCATGAATGAAAATTGGACCAAATATTATCCAAAAGAAGAAACAATTACACCATGCCAAGAAGAATTAGAAAAACTGCAAAAACAGTATCCAAGATTAATTTTTCACTGTAATAAAACTGGAAAATATATTATATATTTAGAAGCAGGAAAAAGTCTTTATTTAAAATAAAAGTATAATTTTTATTTTTTGATTCATCTTATAAAGGGAGGCTATTATGGAAACAGAAAATGAAGTAAATGTTTTAGATGAATTAAATAAGGGTGCTTGTATGGGAATGGATGCAATTCATTTTATCTTAGATAAAGTAGAAGATGAAAATCTTCGTCAAGAATTAAATCACCAATATGAGCATTATCAAGCTATTTCGAATAAGATTTGCGAGTTATACCCAGAGTATAGTAAAAAACATCCTCATGAAACGAATTCTATGAATAAAGCTATGACTTGGTATGGAATTGAAATGAAAACTATGATGGATAAAAGTACTTCTAAAATAGCAGAAATCTTATTACAAGGAACCAATATGGGTATTATTGAAGGAAGAAAATTATTAAATCATAAAGATACGGAAGAGCAAGTACATAAGTTACTACAGGAATATGTTACGATGCAAGAAGAAGCAGTTGAAAAATTAAAACAATTTTTATAAAAGTTCACACTCATATTGTGAACTTTTTTTAGTTGACAATTTTAGTAATTAATTTTATCATAAATCTATAGAAAAAATGATTACTTTGATGAAGGAGTTAACAGTTATGAAAACAATAATTGACAATCAAACATTTATCTATCACTTATTTAAACACAGTAAAAAAAAAAGTTATGGAATATGAATTTTTTAATGAGTTTCTTGGCTTTTTATGGAAGAAATTATCTGAAAAAGAAATATTAAAAAATTATCATATTTGTTATGATGTTAGTTTGCCAGGATTTGAATACACAGTTTCTTTGATTTCAGATTTAGATTTTGATTTAGATGATCGTGTTTATTTAAAGAATCCAGACAATTTAGATGAATTGTTAAAACGATATCCAATTGATCCTGTAATCGAAAGTATGATAAGTGAATATTGCTTTGAAAAAAGTCCTCTAATGATATACCATATGGAAAATATAAAAGATATTCCAGTATTGACTAGACCAGAGATTACTACTCCTTGTGGAAAAGCCTTTCGTATTAATATGGAAGATTGTTTTCTTGCAGAAAATGGAAATTATTATCAAATGTGTCCACATTGTGGTTTTTTATCATATGTTTCTAACAGCAAACTATCTTTAGAAAATCAAGAAAAAATAAAGATTCGAAGAGAAAAAGATGCTAATTTAGAGAGAAAAATGATACTATTTTCAGAATTGTGGAAACTAGATGAATATACACCAAATGGACAAAAGAAATTAGTGAAAAAGTAAAATAGATATCATATACTATATGGTATTTGATATAGCATTAATAATAGAACAAGAGAGAAAGCTGATAGAGATTGCTATCAGTTTTTTCAACAAAAATTATATTTTTATTTTCATTTTCTCTAAAACATGGTAAACTAATAATAGAATAGAGGGGATATCATGAACAATATGAACAATCAAAAAGTAGGCCTTACTGTAACCAATTGGGTTTTATCTATATTAGGTATTTTGATATTGAGTTTATTAATTATTTTACCACCAGTATTTCGGGTGGTATTTAAAGAAGAAGAAGTTATTCCACCAACAACGGAACCTATTATTCCTATCACAACGACTACTTGTACTATTCAAAATAGAGTAGCAGAAAATTATACAGAGCAAGAAACTATTATTTTCGAACATCGTGGTACAGAACTTGAGGACTATACTAGAAGTGTTCTAAGAACTTATCTTGATCCTACGATTTATGAATCAGAAAAACAACGCCATGGTGTTTTAGCAAATGCGTTTACTATTTTAGATGGATATACTTATTCTGTTAGTCCACACGATGATACTTTAGTATTAGAAATCGATGAGATTTATCATTTAGGACAATTTCAAGAAAGTATGCTTGTTGTTCCTGGAGATAGTGAACCAACTGTTATTCAATCAAAATATCAATTAAAAGATTCTATTCCCACTATTACGCAGGAACTAACTAATGATGGTTATACTTGTACTTCAGACAGCATAGAATAAAAATACCAAATAGTAAAAATATTAAAATACTAGTTTTTAAGTACAAAGAAAGTGGAAAAGTAAATAGAGTTGTTACCATTATAAAAAATAGACCAATAAGAGCTAAAGAAATATGCTCTTTTTTCTTTTTTAGTAGACTATTTATCATTTGATTCATAAAGTGAATTCCTAATATAATTATAAATAAACTATTTAAAATATTATTAAAAGCTAAAAATACTTCTACGCGTTCTAAAATATTTAAAAAAGATATCTTTTTATAAATGATCATGTCTGGATTTTGATAGATATTTGTTAGATGAATTCCTAATACGGAAAGAATAATTACCAACTGTATAAATGTTAAAATAATTGATAAAAGAGTCAAAAGATAAGGTAATTTTTTAAAATTTTTGGTAGGTTCCATTTCTTTTTTGGGAATAGAAAATAATAAGAAAAAAGGAATAATTGATGATAAAAAGTAAGTAAGGGAACTCGATATATTTTTTTGAATGGTAGTTGTAAGTAAAGGCTTTAAATTCGATAAATTCAGATATTTGATAAGACCAATTGCACCAAAGAAAAAGATAAAGATAGAAAAATAGAAAAAGATTTCGCTAATTTTACTAATTGTTTTTATGCCTTTCTTTACAATATATAATACTGTAATCATGAGACTAAAAGAAATAGTTAATAATCCTACTTCTTTTAATACATAATAGTGAAGAAATGAAATTAGGAGTGAGAACGAATAAATACTACTAGCTGCTATTAATAAAAAGAAACAAGGATAAAATAGAATTTGTAGAAATATAGGAAATTTTTTTCTTAAGGTTTCTATGATGCCATCTGGGTATTTCTCATGGAGATAAAAAATCAAACTTGCTAATATTAAAATTAAAATGCCACCTAATAAAATGGAAAAGATACAATCATTTCCAGTTTGATTCGTTAATGTATAATAGCCAACATTCATACTAAAAGAATTTAATAGAAAAAAAGTAAGTGTTGCATATTGGTAAGAGGTAATTTTATCTAGTTTCATAAAATAATTCTCCTTGTAAATAGTTTTCTTTTTCCTTTATTTCAAATGAAAAATGAAAATTTAATTTTGATAATAAATTTGGCGTTTGTTGATAGTAGTGATAATCATTTTGATAAATTTTTTGGGTTAGTTTTAAAATATCATAATCTTTTTGTTGATATTTTGTTAGAAAAGATAGTAATTTCGATTTCATTTGTTTTTCGAAATCATCCTTTTGATTTACTATGGTATGAAAATGAAAATAAATCTCATTCTTTTTCGTTGTCACTAAAGTCTGATTTTCCGAAATCATATAGGGAGAGATAGTAGTTTTATGTAGAGTGTTTTTCAGTAGATTAAAAAGAATGGTATCTTCTATGGTTAGTTCTTCTAGAATTTGATTATTTTTAATAAGAGTTAATCCTCTTAAAAAGATTTCATCATTTTGATCGGTAATTGTTGGTAGATAGGTATTTTTATCCATTAATAGTTCTTGCATCATCGTTTCTAAATCTTGTGGTTTTGTCATAGCCGTTTCTTTATAATTCGTGTTTAATAAATTATTTATTTGTTCTGCTACTAATTTCTTTTCCATAAAGTCTTTTAAGGAAATATCTTTTAGTAAGACAACATTAAAATTATTACGATATTCATTATTTTGTAAGAAGTTTTCAATAATATCGATTAAATGATTATTAATGGCATCTTCTGTTAAAATAAGTAAATCAATATGTGATAAATAAATTCTTTTTTCGCTTTTTCGATAAATCATTTGAAAAGCTTCTTCTAAAGTTGTTCCTTGACTAGTATAAGTTGTAATCTTTTCTTCAATTTTACCATCATCTAAATTTCCATCCATTACATTGACTGTTAATTGATATTTGTTTTCTTGATAATCAATTCCTAAAGTGTTTACAATACTTAATTCATTTAATTCTGTATAAGATGTACATCCTGTTAGTAGAAAAATACTTATACATATAAATAGCCATCTTTTCATTTTATCGACCTCGTACTCTATTTTTAGTGGTTAGTAATGGGTTTCGTTTTTTAATATGATTTCCATTATTAATTTTTAGGATTGCATCTTTCTGTTCTACTTTAATAAAAGGAGAAAAAGGAGCTAAGTATGGTTGTTGGAAAGAGGTAATACTAGCAAGTTTAGTTACTAGTAAAATGAGTCCTAGGAAGATTCCATAAATACCTAACATTGCTGCTAAAATCATGAGTAAAATTCGCCAAAAACGAATAGCAGATGTTAATTCAATCGAAGTGAAAGCAAGACCAGAAATAGCACTAATTGCAACTACAATAATCATAATAGGAGAGATAATTCCTGCTTGAACAGCAGCATCTCCTAAAACAAGGCCACCCAAAATGGATACTGCTGTTCCCATAGTAGATGCCATTCGCATATCACTTTCTCTTAAAATTTCAAAAGATATTGTCATAATTAATCCTTCTACTAAAGCCGGAAAGGGAACAGATCTTCTCTGTGATAAAAAGTTAAGTAACAGATCTGTAGTAACCGAATCGTGATTATGTGTTGTAATAGCAATATAATAGGCAGGAATAAAGATTGCAATTAAAAAGGCAAGTACGCGAATAAAACGAATAAAAGTTATACTGACTGCCTTTTGATAATAATCATCTGGGGTATGAAAAAAGTCGATAAAAAAACATGGCATAATGAGTGCATAAGGACTATTATCTACTAAAATACAACATTTTCCTTCTAATAAAGCCATACTGACTAAATCAGGTCTTTCTGTAGTAATAATGGTTGGAAAAACACTATTTTTTTTCACTAAATATTTTTTTAAATAACCACTATCAATAATGCCATCAATATTAATTTTTTTTAAATTGGAAACAATTTCTTCTACTAGAGTATCTTCTACAATATTTTGCATATATAGAATTCCAACTTTTGTCTTAGTTTCTTTTCCTATTTCTAAGTCAGTAAGCCATAAATGATTACTCTTAATTCTTCTTCGTATGAGTCCAAAATTTTTATTAAAATTTTCTGTAAAACTGTCTTTTGGTCCACGAATTGATAGTTCACTATCTACTGTGTTAATTCCACGATCAAGTTGGGCTTTGGTTTCAAATGCAAATATTTCTTGATCATTTATGTAAATAATGGTGTAACCATTCCAAATTTTTTTTAAAAAGTCTGAATAATCTTTGATTCTTACTCGATTATGACCAGGAATATTATTATATAGATAGGTAAATAAATCTTCGTCCTTTAATAAATTTTCCTCTACAATGTAACTGATGTTTTTCAAAATAATATTAGTAATATCTTCACTACTAGCTAATACTTCGGAATATAGAATGTGAATTGTTTGATGGTTAATTTCTATTTTTTTATCGATAATATCACTTACTTGGTTGGTATCTTTTTTTAGTTTTTCTATCATGATATTGCACCTCACTTTTAGTATGGAAAAATTTTAAAAATTGATACAGAATAACTTTGACTATTATATAAATTTAGTGTATACTGTTATTAAAATAAAGTAGGTGCGAAAATGAAAAAGAAAAAAGGGTTCACCTTGATAGAAATGCTAGGAGTTATTATTATTTTAGGTATTTTATTAACTTTAGCAATTAGTTCTTACACTATTTATTTAAATCATACTAGATCAAAAACTTTTTCAATTGAAGAAAAAAGTATGGCTACGGCAGCTCAAGATGCTTATACAGATTGTGTTAGCAACCATCCCAATAATAACTTTTGTAAGAATCATCCCGAATTGAATACGAAGTATACATATGAACTTATTTATTTAAATGAATTGATTGAAGATCAATATATTGATCCTATTAAGAATCCTTATAATACGGAACAGTTTTGTGATATAGATCGATCTTATGTATATGTTAGCAGTAAGAATAATACTAGTGAAAATAATAATAGTGATGTTGTTTATCTTTCTTGTTTAATTTGTGGTGATCATAAAAGTAAAAACTGTTTAGATGATGATATTGATTATTCCACTTTTGATACTACTTGTAATGCTTATTATGATCAAGTAGGTGGCCAAGCTTATGATGGAAATTGGACAGATCGAACTGTTTATTTAAGCTTTGGGGCTAGTGGCAATTATCGTTACGGTATCAATGAATATCGATATACAACAGATAGTAAAAGTTTTACCAGTATTGCAGCAAATCGAACTACTAATACAGCATCATTGACTCTTGATCAAAATGTTGGAAATAAGAAATATCAAGTACAAGCTTATGATGGAATGAATGGCAAGGGAACACTTGTTAGTTGTGGTGCTAATGTTAAAATAGATAAAGCGAATATTAATAGTGTAACAATTACCGGAAAAACAAAAAGTGGTAGTAAAGTAGAAAGTAATAAATGGGCAATGGAACAAGTTACTTTAACAGCTAATGTCAATCCGGCTACTTCTACTAGTGGTTATACATATCAATGGTATTTGAATGGTACTAAGCTTGGGGAACCAACTACTTCTAATACTTTAACTGTACAAGGACAAGGAACTTATCAAGTAGAAGTAACTAATGGTGTTAATAAAAATAAAAAGAGCAATGAATTTATTGTCAAAGTTGATACCAAACCTCCAACTTGTACTTTAGCAGCTTCTGGAACAGATTATCGTGGAGTTTATACTTCTAATGTTAATATTACTTTTGAAACTGCTGCTGACATAGAAAGTGAAGGATTTGAGGGAAGTGGTATTGCTAAGCGAGAAATCGATGTTCCAACCTTAACAAATGATATTGTCAATCAAAAAATTACAGGTACTGTAACAGATGGTGTAGGTAGAACAGGTACTTGTACAATTACCATTACGAAAGATGCGAAAACACCAACGATATCCGCAAAATCTTCTGATAACTCTATTACCCAAAGTACAGATAAAGCCATTACTGATTATTTTAATATTACTTTTGGTGTTTCTGGAGGAAGTACAGAATGTAAAGTTGGTGATAAGGTTGTTACGAATACGAACAATTTACAGTTAGGTGTGAATACGGTTACTTGTACGACAAGTGGAAATAATGGTAAAGTTAGTAGTGCTTCTACAACATTTAAACATTCCTATACAGCAACTGGTCGTTGTAGTAATGGAACTTTAGTCAATAATAATGCATGCAGCTTTACTTCCAATGCTAGTGTTTGTGGAACTACTTGTCATGGAGGTTTTGATAATACAAATTGTAGTAGTTGTCATACTGGAGATCCACAAGAATGTGTAGGTGGTATTGTAACAGATTATGATAATTGTACGCAGTGGTCTTGTGTCTTATTTAAATCATGTCGTTTACCTGTTTGTATGGCTGATCAACAAAGATGCATGAGAGAAAATGGGGGTAGTGCTTGTTATTCACAAGGTGGTGGTGAATGGTGCTATGATGGACCTAATAAACGTCAAAGTGGCTGCGGAACTGAGAATATTGTTGAAAATACTTTAAGTCAATGTGCAAATGCTAACTCTAAAACTTGTAATGCTTATGGAACTAAGTACGATGGATGTGCTTCTAGACAAAATACTTGTCAATATGGTTGTGATCAGGTTTGGAACGGTTGTCAATATACTACTGATAATTCTTGTACCAAAACCTCTTATTTAAGTTATTCTTGTCCAACAAATGGTGTTAATGGTAATACAGGTCAAAGTTTAACTCCTACTTTAGGTAGTAAAGTATGTGATGATTCTAGTTGTACTACCATTCCAACATGTAGTTTTTAATAAAAGAAAGGAAGGATATTTATGAAAAAAGAAAAATTATATGTAAGTACTATTATCATTTTAATTATTACAGTATTGATTTTATTATTAGCTTTATTTATGATGTTAACGACAAATAAAGATAAAGAGGAGACTTCTACTAGCGAAAAGGAAAATAAAACAGATATGACAGTGGAATGTACAAAACCAACAGATACCCAAGAAAAATATACTGGATCAGAAAAATATATTATTCATGTTGATTCTAAGGGAGAAGTAGTAAATTATACGGATCAATATACTACTACATTTAATACGAAAGAAGATTATGAAAGTGCTAAAAATTCAGCAACAGATGAAAATCTACAATTTAATGATGTTAACCGTCAAGTGATTCTTAATCAGGTTGTAGATAAAATGGTAAATAGTGATGGAGTAGAAATCCATTTATGGTATAAAGATTTCATTCAATCTTTAATCAATAATGGGTTTACTTGTAATGAATAAAAAAGATTAATAATCTTTTTTTTCATTTTATTAATTGATATCGTGGGATGTGATTGTATGCAAAAATCGTTAGATCAAATATATGATGTTTCTATTTTAAAACAAGATCATTTTGGACAAGGAATTGCCAAAATAGGAGATATGCTTGTTTTTGTATCTGGGGGATTACCAAATGAAGATTGCAAAATCAAACTTTTTCAACAAAAAAAGAATTATGCAACTGCTTCGATTATTGATATGATAACTGTTTCTCCCTATCGAGTTCATGCAAAATGTCCTTATTACCATGATTGTGGTGGATGTCAAATTATGCATGAAGATTATTTACACCAATTACAGTTTAAGGAACAAAAGATAAAAGAATTATTAGAAAAATTTACGGGATTAGATAATATTCCAATATTTCCTATTCTTTCTAAAGAACCATTTGCTTATCGAAATAAAGTTACTTTTCATGGAAATCATCAAAAATTAGGAATTTATCAAGAAAAGACCAATCAAATTACAGAAATAGATACTTGTGTTATTGCGAATGATCAAATCAATCAGATTTATAAGAAAATTTTACTATTTTTAAGAAAAAATCCCAATAATACTATTCAGAAACTTATGATTCGAACTACTTCCTTGAAAGAATCTATGGTTGTATTGGAAGGTAAAATTAATTTACAAGAGTTTCTTCCATATTTAGAAGAAGTTACAACAGTTTATAGTAATCAAAAACTAGTAAAAGGGAAAGAAAGTATTACTGAAAATATTTTTGGTATGAAATTTGAAATTTATCCAGATTCTTTTTTTCAAGTTAATTATTCTATGATGTTAGAATTATATCAATTAGTAATTGATTTTCATAAAAATAAAAATTGGAAAACAGTACTTGATTTATATTGTGGTACTGGTACGATAGGAATGTTAGTATCTCCTTATGTAGAAAAAGTAATTGGTGTTGAATCTGAAGAAGAATCTATTATTTCTGCTAATCAATGTAAAAAGAAAAATCATGTAAATAACATTGACTTTATTCATGGCAAAGTAGAAATGGTCATCGATCAATTTTCTAATATAGATATCGTTATTGTTGATCCACCAAGAAGTGGTCTAGATTCTCATACGATTTCTTGTATTTTAAAACTAGCTCCTGAAGCTATCACTTATATTTCTTGTGATCCTGCTACATTAGCCAGAGATTTAAAATTATTAAAAGATAGTTATCAAATTTTAGAAGTTCATCCTGTTGATATGTTTCCTAATACTTATCATGTAGAGTGTGTTGTGTTTTTAAGTAGGAAATATTAATATTTTATTTTAGAAATGATTTCCTTTACTATTTGTGCTGAAATGTTTGCAGCTTGTTCTTCCTGCTCATCGATACCATCTGCGAAATCAGAAATAGTGCGTATAATCATGAATGGTACTTGATTAAGTTTTGCTACATGAGCAATACTAGCACTTTCCATATCTACTGCTATACATTGAGTCTTACTGGCAATTTGATCTCTTATTTTATAATCGGTTACAAAACAATCTCCACTTGCAATTCCACCAATTCTATAAGAAATGTTGTGTTCTTTACAAATATTTTCTGCTAATATTGTTAATTTTGGATCTGTTTTAATTTTACCTTGATCAGGTACACATTCTTCCATGATACGAGTAGGAGAAAAATCATGATAAGTTGCATAATCTATGATGATAGTATCTAATACTTTTCCTTTTTCGGTTAAACTTCCACAACAACCTGAATTAATAATCATATCCACATGATAATGTTCAATTAAATATTCCGTTAAAATTGCTGCATTTACTTTTCCAATTCCACATTGACATAATAATATTTTTTTATTTTGATCGTTTGCTTCATAAATAGAAAAATTTTTATCTATGAATTGAAAGGAAAATAATTCCTGATATTTTTTTATTTCTTTTTCCATTGCTCCAATAATTCCTATAATCATAAAAACACCTCATTGGCATTATAACAGAAAGGTTGTTTTTTTAAAAGAATTTTTATATAATAAAAAAGATTGGAGGACTCTATGAAAAAAATAAAATTATCTATGAATATGCTTTTTATTGGATGTAGTATTATAGTATTAGGTTTTATCTTAATTCTTAATTTTTTTCTGAATCAAAAATCAGATGTACAGCTATTAACTGGAAAACACTATGTAGAAATGACAGTTCAAGATTATGGTACTATTCAACTAGAATTAGATGCGGATATTGCTCCTATTACTGTTACTAATTTTATTCAATTAGTAAAAGATCAATTTTATGATGGTTTAACTTTTCATCGTATTGTTAGTGGATTTGTGATTCAAGGTGGAGATCCTAAGGGTAATGGAACTGGTGGTAGTAGTCAAACTATTCAGGGAGAATTTTCTAGTAATGGAATAGAAAATAATATTTCTCATAAAAGGGGAGTTATTTCGATGGCAAGAAATTCTTATTCTAAAAATTCTGCTTCCAGTCAATTTTTCATTATGTTACAAGATAATCCTAGTTTAGATGGAGATTATGCAGCTTTTGGAAAAGTAATTGAGGGAATGGATATCATTGATAAAATAGTAGAAAATACCATTGTAGAGGAAGATGGAGAAACCGTTTTAAAAGAAAATCAACCAATCATTACCAATATGAGAGTGCTTGATGATTAAAAGTACAGTTACACATCCTCTAAAACCTTATTATCAATCTGATTCTAAAATTTTGATTTTAGGTACTATGCCATCTATTAAATCACGAGAAATGGGTTTTTATTATATGCATCCTAAAAATCGTTTTTGGGAAGTTTTAAGTATGATTTATCAAGAACCTTTACCAAATACGATAGATGCCAAAAAAATTTTTTTGAAAAAGCATCAGATTGCTTTATGGGATGTCATCCAAAGTTGTGATATGGTAAAAAGTAGTGATGCTTCTATTAGTAATGTAACTGTTAATGATATTCCTAGTTTACTAAATAAAACTAAAATAGAAAAAATTTATACAGTAGGAAAAAAAGCATATTTACTATATCAGAAATATGTTTATCCTAAAATTGGACTAGATGCTATTTTCTTACCTTCTACAAGCCCTGCTAATGCTACTTTTAAAATTGATGATTTATTACAGGAATATCAAGTAATTAAAGGAGAAACATATGAAAATCATTGTTAAAGAAGATACCAAATTGATGGATTTTTTATTAAATCATACCAATTATACAAAAACAAAATTAAAAAGTTTATTTAAATATAAAAATATTACTGTGAATGGAAAAATACCTTTATCGTTTGATCTTCTTTTAAAGGTTGGACAAGTAGTAGAAATCTCTAAAGAAAAAAGAACTACTAAGATTCATAATATCGATATTATTTATGAGGATCAATATTACTTAGTAGTTAATAAGCCAAGTGGTATGTTAACTATTTCTACAGAAAAAGAAAAAAATAGAACATTATATCATATGGTGAGAGAATATATTCATAGTAAAAACAAACATGAAAAAATATTTATTGTTCATCGCTTAGATCGGGAAACAAGTGGTTTGGTTTTATTCTGTAAGAATGAAGATCTTCGTGATAGTATTCAACAACATTGGGAAACTATTGCTGTAACAAGAGAATATACAGCTGTTGTTTCTGGTATTTTAGAAAAAAAGAAAGCTAGATTATGCTCTTATCTCAAAGAAAATAGAGAAAACATTGTATATGTTTCTAAATCAAAAGAGGGTAAGCAAGCTATTACGAATTATGAAGTTGTGAAAGAAAATCAAAATAGCTTATTAAAAATTACTATTGAAACAGAAAGAAAAAATCAAATTCGTGTACAATTGAATGAACTAGGACATCCTATTATTGGAGATAAAAAATATGGTAATAGGAAAGAAAAAAGGTTACTATTATGTGCAAATCGTTTAGATATTAAAAATCCTAAAACGAATCAAATACTATCTTTTGAAATTCGTATTCCTAGGGAATTTATGAGAAATTTATAAAGGTACTTAACAAAAAGAAAAAATTAAGATATAATAGGGATAGTAATATAAGGAGTGAGTTATTATGGAAGAAATAAAAAAAGGAATGAATAAAATATTTAATGCTTCGATTGTATCATCTGTGGTCATTTTAGTATTAGGAATTTTTCTATTTATTCAGCCAGATATGATTGTTCATATGATTTCTATTATTTTAGGAGGAATTATTTTAATACCTGGTATTACTACATTAATGGATTACTTTAGAAATAAATACCAACCTAGTTTAATTACAGGTATCGTAACTATTATCATTGGTCTTATTTTAATTATTAATACTAAATTAGTAGCTAGTATTTTGCCTTTTATTTTAGGAATTTATTTTGTTGTTAATGGTATCAATCGTCTACAATATGCACTTAGTTTAAAGAAACAAAATATTCCTTATACAACTTCATTAGTTTTTTCAATTTTAATTATCTTATGTGGAATTTTATTTATTATTAATCCTTTTGAAGGAGCATTAGTAATTACTAAAGTAATGGGTATTTTTATGATTCTTTATTCTGCATTAGATTTATGTAATTCTATTATTTTAAAAAGAGAATTTCGTGAAGCTGAACAAAATATGAAAGATATAGTAATTGAAGCAGAAGTAAAGGAGAAAAAATGAAACCTTCTCATGAGAAACTTACTAATGATGAAAAAATAAAAAGAATAAAAAAAAGAAAAGTATTAAAAGGATTTATTCTTTTCTTTGGGCTTTTAACAGTATTTCTTTCTATTTATTCTTTAGTAACTAAATGTAGTCCATTATATGCTGTTGTATCTTTTCTCATTGAAGTTATTCTTTCTCGTTATCGTAATCAATTAGATCCTAAAGAGGAAGTTTCTGATTTAAAAAATCAGGGATAAAACTTTTATCTTGTGTACCGCCTTCTTGTATGAAGGCTTTTTTTATTCCTAAATCTAAGGCATAGTTAATTACTTCATCATAGTCAGATTCTAATATTGTTTGATTTAAATTTTTATTTATTTGAAAATTTTTAATTGGTGTATATTGATTCATAATACTAATATAGATCTTATGATGGTAAGTATGATATAAATATTTTAAAATCTTTTTAGTATCTTCTTTGAGACCAGGTAGCATTAAGTGTCTTACAATAACACCCTTGATCATCATTCCTTGATCATCAAATACAGGATTTCCTACTTGTTTTACCATTTCTTGTAATGCTTCTTTTCCATATTGAGAATAGTCTTTGGCATGGGAATAGTGTAGTGCATATTTATCATCATAGTATTTAAAATCTGGTAAATAGATATCAATTATCCCATTGAGCATTTGAATGGTTTCTTTTTTTTCATAACCACTAGTATTGTAAACAATTGGAATTTTTAATCCTTTTTTCTTGGCTAATTTGATTCCTTCTATTATGAGTGGTACGAAGTGAGTAGGGGTTACTAAATTAATATTATGAGCTCCTTGTTTTTGAAGATTTAAACAAATAGTAGCAAATTCTTCTATTGATACTTCTTGACCAATTTGTTTTGTACTAATTTGATAATTCTGACAAAAAATACATTTTAAGTTACAACCACTAAAGAATATTGTACCAGAACCATTTTTTCCTGAGATACAAGGTTCTTCCCATTGATGTATGCTAGCTCTAGCAATGACCATTTTATTTTTCATACCACAAAAACCGGTCTTTTTTTCTCTATTTGTGTAACAATTTCTTGGACATAAGTTACAGTTTTTTAATATTTCTTTCATAAACATCACAATACTATTATATAAAAAATACGGATTATTATCAAAATTTAAAATGATTTAGTTGTAAATCACTTTTTTAATTTGTATAATAGAATAGGATGTGATGTTATGAAATATTATTGCTTGGGAATCAAAGGTTCTGGAATGGCTACTCTTGCTTGCTTACTTTATGATTTAGGAAATCAAGTATCTGGTTATGATGATATTCGTGATTGGAAATTTACACAAAAGGGATTAGATGAAAGAAAAATACCTGTTTATTATGATCAAAATCATGAATTGGATCCAGATACGATTGTTACTTGCTCTAAGGCTCTTAGTGAGGATCATAAAGAATTAAAAAGAGTAAAAGAAATGGGATTACAGGTGAAAGCCTATAATCAAATTATTGGAGAATTAACAGAACAATTTCAGACGATTTCTGTTAGTGGTACTCATGGAAAAACTACCACTTCTTCCATTATTAGTTATGTTCTAAATGAAAAATTGGGATGCAATTATTTTATTGGGGATGGTAGGGGCCATGCTAGTCCTAAAAATCAACTGTTTGTTATAGAATCCGATGAATTTAATCGTCATTTTTTAGCTTATCATCCAACAATTTCTGTTATTACCAATATCGAATTAGAACATACAGAGTGTTATTCTGATCTTGAAGATATTGTTCATACTTTTGAACAGTTTTCTTATCAGACAAAAGATTTATTAGTAGTTTGTGGAGATAATGAGAATATTAGGAAAATTCATTTTGATAAAAAAGTTATTTTTTATGGATTTCAAGAAGATAATGATTTTGTTTTAAAAAATGTAATTATTAACAAAGAAGGTAGTAGTTTTGATGTTTATCAAAAGAATGAATTTTATGGTCATTTTCTGATTCCTTTATTTGGAAAACATATGGTATTAAATACTTTAGCAGCTATTATTGTTTGTGATTATTTAGGCATTTCTAAAGAAACGATGAATGATTGTTTTGCTCATTTTCATAATGCCGAAAGAAGATTTGCAGAACGAGAAATTGGCAATATCGTAACGATTGATGATTATGCACATCATCCTACTGAAATTAGAGTAACTTTAGAAGCTGCTAAACAGAAATATCCAGAAAAAACATTAGTTGCCGTATTTAAACCAAATACATATTCAAGAACACAAGCTTTTACCAAAGAATTTGCAGAAGCCTTAAAAGTAGCTGATAAAGTCTATATGACAGAAATTGATAGTAATCGGGAAAAACAGGAGGATTATCCAGGAATTACTTCCCATTTAGTATTAGAAAATATTCCAAGTGGAGAAATTATCAATGAAGATACTGTAGAGAAATTATTAGAATACCAAAATGCAGTTATCTGCTTCATGAGTTGTGCAAGTATTAGTCATTTAAAAGATAAATATGAACAATTATTAGAAGAAAGTACGAAGTAAGTACTTTTTTTCTTGAAAATAAATTGGTATTAGCAATCATAAACTTTATTAAGGTTGTGGTCTTATGCATTTACCAAATATTCCTGCAAAAGCATTTTCTTTTAGTGCAGTTGTAGTAGGGTATTTACTAATAGATGACTTAACAGCAAATGAACAAAATGCCCTAGGTAACTGGCTCATGCTAACAGCACAAGTATTATGTACAAATGCTTATTACAAACAAGTACAGATGGAACGAAGTGAAACTAATATGAATAAAACTCCTAATACTGAAGAAACTATTATTATGATGGAAAAGATGATGAAAGCAATTCAAAAAGAGTTAAATGAATTAAAACAACAAAAAAGTTAAAAAAAGTCTTGCAAAGGAAATGTATCTTTGATACAATAGGTTTGTTTATGGCGAGGTAGCTCAGCTGGCTAGAGCACACGGTTCATACCCGTGGGGTCGAGGGTTCGATCCCCCCTCTCGCTACCAAAAAGAAATTTTGCTCAAATGTTTATGTTTGAGTTTGACCAAAACTAATTCAGAAATGGATTAGTTTTTTGTGTTATAGAAAATATTTGAAAGAAAATCAATATAATATAGATTTTTATATGATTAGTTTGTGTTATAACTATATTGAAATTTGATAATGGAAATGCTATGATATTCTTATAAAATAAGCTAAGTTTATAAAGGGTGTTTTTATGAAAAAAAAGATTTCGTTTATATTATTATTAATGAGTTTAATAGTGCCATTCAATGTAAAAGCATTAGAGTATATTTCAGAATTATCAGGTAATGAATATATATTTTCTCCATCAAGTACTCCAATGGATCGTTTCAACACAAGGGATTTATATATTAATATTTCAAATATGTATAATATTGGATCGTTTGATATGTATGTAAAATATGATACTGAATTAATTGATATGTGTACTTGTAGTTTTTTAAATTATATTGCAGGTTTTTGTCAAAGAACAGATGATCATATGGTAATATATCCATATGAGTACCAAAATGTCTATATAGAAAAATTTAATAAATATAATTTTTATACTGTTACTTTCATGTCTAAAAGTCAAACACGTGAAAGTGGAACTACAACAATAGAAGTTTTCTTTAAAAATGCAAAGGACATTAATGGAAATCCCATCACGATTTCCTCTTCAAGTAAAACTTATCAGTTTTCAAAATTTTTTATGAAATGGACTTCTGATAATAATAACGATGAAGAACAACAAGAAGTTAATTCGGAAAATTCTTCATCAACCATAGAAGAAGATAATAAATCTACTCCAAATACAAACAACAATTCAAATAATAATGCACCAATTATAGAAGAAAAAAATACACCTAATATCGATCAAAATAACCCTTCTTTTCCTGAGAAAAATGAATATAGTAAGTCAACAAATAATTATTTAAAAAGTATCAAAATCAATAATGATCATATCAATTTTAATAAAAATCAGAATAATTATGAGATTACCATCAATCCCAATATCAATAAGCTGAATTTAGAGATTGAATTAGAAGATTCCAAAGCTACTTATAACATAATTGGTGCTGATAATTTATTAGAAAATGATTATAAAGTACTAATTGAAGTCACTTCAGAAAGTGGTGATAAAAATACTTACACTATTAATGTGAAAATAAATGAATATGATGAAGTAGTAGATTCAGGTGATAAAATAGAGGCCAATGAAAAAGAAAATTTTAAAATAGATAAAAAATACATCATAATGGGAATCATTGGATTGTCAGTTATAGTAGTAATCATAGTGGTGGTAGCAATTATTTCCTATCATAATAATAAGAAAATGGACCGCATATGGGATGAATTTTAAATAAAAAATTTTAAAATTACCCATAATATGATAGAATAATAATAGAAAGGAATGATAAGATGGAAAAAGCTAAAGTATACTTCACTAAAGAATTAACACCTGATGCAGTTGTAAAAGTATTTCAAAAATTAAATAAAGAATTACCAGGTAAAGTTGCAGTAAAGGTTCATTCTGGAGAAAGAGGAAATCAAAATTACTTAAAACCAGAATTTATGAAACCAATGATTGAATATGTAAATGGTACTGTTGTTGAATGTAATACAGCTTATGATGGAGCAAGAGATACAACAGAAAAACATATGAAATTAATGGAAGAACATGAATGGAGTAAATATTTTACGGTAGATATTATGGATAGCGAGGAAGATATCGTATTAGATATTCCTAATGGAAAAGTAATTCACAAGAACTATGTAGGAAAAAATATTCAAAATTACGATTCTATGTTAGTACTATCTCACTTTAAAGGTCATCCTATGGGAGGTTATGGTGGAGCCTTAAAACAATTATCGATTGGTGTTGCATCAGGAAAAGGGAAAAGATATATTCATTGTGCAGGACAAGAAAATGCTTCCTATGAGGATATGTTTCATACTGAACAAGAAAAATTTCTAGAAGCCATGGCCGATGCTGCTTCTTCAGTAGTTGAATATTTTCATGGTAATATAGCATACATTAATGTAATGTGTAATATGTCTGTTGACTGTGATTGCTGTAATGTAGCCGAAGATCCTTGCATGAAAGATATTGGAATTTTAGCATCTTTAGATCCTATTGCGATTGATCAAGCTTGTATTGATTTAGTAAAAAATTCTAATGATCCAGGGCGTGATCATTTATTGGAAAGAATCAATTCAAGACAAGGAACTCATACGATTGATGCTGCGGCAGAATTAGGTTATGGCACCAAAGAATATGAATTAATTGAAGTAGAATAAATTACGAATCCTATTTTAGGATTTGTTTTTTTATGATAAGCAAAAACTATCTATTCATCAAATGCGAAAACTAAATTCTAAAAGATAATGATCACAAACTTTAAACAAATCATTGTGTTTTACTTAGTATATGATATAATTAAGGCAATAATAGGTGGTGTGATATGATCGAGTTAAAGGAAATTAGTAAGATTTATAAAACTAAAAAAGGAGTAAAGACACAAGCATTAGATCATCTATCTTTTTCTTTACCAGAAAAAGGGTTATTTTTTATTTTGGGAAAGAGTGGTAGTGGAAAGTCTACTTTATTAAATATCATTGGTGGATTAGATAAATACGATCAAGGAGAATTGATTGTAAGTGGTAAAAATACTAAAAAATTTAAAAGTAGAGATTTTGATTATTATCGAAATACTTACATTGGATTTATCTTTCAAGAATTTAATTTGTTAGAAGAGTACAATGTCTATGATAATATTTTGTTAAGCATCAAATTACAAAAAGAAAAAATAGATCTTGCTAAGGTAGATGAATTATTAACTCGAGTAGGGATTAGTGGCTTAGGAAAAAGAAAGATAAATGAACTATCTGGAGGACAAAAACAAAGAGTAGCCATTGCTAGAGCGTTAATAAAAAATCCAGAAATCATCTTAGCCGATGAACCAACTGGTTCCTTAGATGCAGAAACAGGAAAGCAGATTTTTTCTTTATTGAAAGAAATTAGTCGAGATAAATTGGTGATTATTGTATCACATGATATGGATTCTGCTACTACTTATGCAGATGGGATCCTAGAAATTCAAGATGGAAAAATTATTTCTAATACTATACCAACAGAAGAAAAGAATACTCAAATCTTTAAATCAAAAAAATCTAAATTGCCATTTTTGTCTAGTTTAAAATTTGCCTTTTTAAACCTTGGAATGAAAAAATTAAAACTATTTTTTACGATATTATTAGTATTTATGTCATTAACCTTTTTTGGTATTTCGATGATTTTATCAGAATTTCATATAGAACATAGTCATGCAAAAACCATGGTAAATACTAAAGAAGAAACTGTTGTGATTCAGAAAGGTTTTTATAATGCTTATAATGATACTTGGTCTAATAACCAAGATAATATTTATCTTACATTAGAAGATATTTCTAATATTCATAAGTTAACAGATATCAATTCTGTGTTTCAATATCGATTAAATGAGAATAATAATGATATTGGTTTTGATATTGATTTTAGAAGTTCTTATAATCCTAAAACAACTCCTACATATTATCTAATACTTAACTCAACTCTTAATTTTATAGAAGCAGATAGTAGCTTTTTAAATCAAGAAATAATAGGAACTTATCCTACTAATTATGATGAAGTCATGATTCATAGTTATTTAGCAGATTGTATCATGTACTATGGAATTTTGCCTTACTATGAGAATTCTAATATTTATAAGAAAGAATATTATAAACCTGATAGTTATGAAGAATTAGTTAATAGTAATATCTATTTAAAATTAGGAAGTACTAAAGTTAAAATTAGTGGAATTATTTTAGATAATACTCGTGAATTTGAAAATTTAAAAAACTTAACATCTGATCAAGTACTTAGTGATGAAATGTGGATGGGACTTCCTACTGATCATCATAATTATTATAAATTTAGTCAAATGATATTTAAATATGCACGCGATATTTATGTTATGAAAGGATTTATAGATCATATCGAATTAAATCCAAATACAGTAATAGATGATAATATTTATCGTGGTGTCATTGCTTATAATAATCATGATTATTCTTTAGGAAATCGTTATCAATTTCTTGATAAAAAGATTTCAGTACTAGATGGTGATAAAGTTTATAGTTTAGATCAATTAAATAAAAATGAAATCATTATAAATGAAACTGTACTGGATAAAATTTCCGCAAATAATTATAGCAAATTAAAAGAACAGTACATTCAGAACTATAATGATAAAGTTAAAGAATTGGAAAATGAGAATAAAATAATTGAACAGGAAAATCAACAACTATTAAGTGAATATAATCAAAAATTGGAACAATCTATTGAGAGTGAATTTCCAACTTTGAAGGAGTTAAAAAAAATTCCTTATAAAAGCGAATCTGAATTAATGGAAGAATTTGCGAAAAATTATATAAAGGAAAATCAAATTATTAATTCTATTGTGAATTTAAAATTCTATAATAATCAGACTAATGAAACTTTTAATTATGATAATATTGTGATTAAGGGTATTCAATTTACGGATGAAGATGTAGTCTATATGGCTGATAATGTTGCAGAGGATTTAATGCAAGATAATCATAATATTAAAGCAGTTGTTTTAAAGAGTAATGACTTAAAGAAATTAACACAATTATTTACTTCTTTTCCAAATGCAAATAGTAAATATTATAGTGAGACTATTTATAGTAATACTATATATCAAATTAGTGAAACTTTAGAAAATATTAGTGTTTTTGCTTTCTATGCAAGTGTTGTTTTTGGAATTTTTGCCTTTATACTATTAACTAATTTTATTGTTAACTCTATTTATTATAGTAAAAAGACTATTGGTATTTTAAGAGGACTTGGTGCCAGAAAAATGGATGTATTTAAGATATTTTTCAATGAAGGTTTACTGATTGGCATATTTTCAACTGTAATATCACTTATTTTCTTATTTATTATGGTATGTTTTATGAATTATTATATTTCTGATCATTTATTTTTTGAAATTGAATTAATTGAATTCACAGTGAAAAATATTTTGATTATAGTAGGAAGTGTCATTACTATTATCTTTTTATCTTCTTTACTTACAGTAGGAAAGATAGCAAAAATGAAACCAATTGATGCTATTTTAAATAAGTGATGTAAAAAATAAATCTTGCTGAGATTTATTTTTTCTATATGATATAATGAAGTTACGAAATAGCATGTTATAGGAGAGATAGTAATGACAATTGAGGAAGAAATTTTTCAAAAAACAAAAATAGATTTTGCGCAAATAGAAAAATATGGCTTTCAAAAAGTAAATGATTTATACCAGTATTCTACCAATATTATGAATGATACTTTTAAAATCACAATTCAAATTGATCTTAATGGAAAAGTAAAAGGAGAAATATATGATTTATCATTTCAAGAAGAATATCTTAATTTTCGCCGAGATGATGGAGGATCTTTTATTGGAAAAGTAAGAGAAGAATTTGAAAGAATTTTAAATGATATCAAAAATAAGTGTTTTATGAAAGAACCTTTTCTATTTGAACAATCTAATAGAATTGCTAGAAGTATTCAAGAAAAATATGGGGATGAACCTCAATTTGAATGGGACAAATTTCCTGGTTATGCAACTTTTCGAAATCCAGATAATCATAAATGGTATGCCATTATTATGAATATTGATAAGAGTAAATTGAATAAAAAAGAATCAGGAGAAGTTGAAATTATTGACATGAAATTAGATCCCAATGAAATTCAAAAATTATTAAAGCAAAATGGCTTTTATCCTGCTTATCACATGAACAAAAAGAATTGGATTACTATTCTTTTGAATAATACAGTATCCGATTCAATTATTATCGATTTGCTTGATAAAAGTTATTCATATACGGTTAGAAAGGAAAATGAAAATGTTAAAAGATAAAAAAAGTTTAGTTATTTATTTTAGTAGAAAAGATGAAAATTATGCTGTAGGATATTTAGACAAAGGAAATACTGAAGTAATTGCAGAGTATATTCATGAAATCACAAATGCTTCTTTATTTCAAGTAGAAAGAAAAAAACCATATGCGAAAGATTATCAAACCTGTACGGAAGAAGCTTTAGAAGAATTAAATAGAAACGATCGTCCAGAACTTGTTCATGTTTTAAATAATTTGGATAATTATGAAGTGATTTATATTGGTCAGCCTGTTTGGTGGGGATATCCTCCTATGCCTATGTATACGCAATTAGAAAAATTAAATTGGCAAGGTAAAATTGTAATGCCATTTACCACCCACGAAGGTAGTGGATTAGGTCATTGTGTATCTGCTATTGAAAAAATTTGCGTTGGTGCAGAAATAAAAGAAGGATTAGCTATTCAAGGTTCTTCTGTAAAATATTCTAAGAATAAAGTAGAAGAATGGATTCAACGAAATCAGTAATTTTTTTGTTTTTTCTTATTTAAAATAATTTGCGGAAAAATGACCATACTAATAGGTATGGAGGCTAAAAAATGAAAAGATATTTATTGTTATTATTGGCTTTATTTTTTGCAGCCTTAAATTTTAATATCGTTTTAAAACCATTGCAGTTAGTAACGGGTGGAACACAAGGAATTGCTCTTTTACTTAATCATATTTCAAAATTAAGCCCAGCTCTTCTCATTTTTCTTATTAATATCATTACTTTAATCATCAGTTACTTTACACTATCAAAAACAGTTACTTATGGTACGATTATAGCATCTTTTGCATATCCATTATTTGTAAAGATCACAAGTATCATTCCTCTTTTTTCTGTGGTTACCAAATATTTCCTATTATTTTCTATTGTTGCAGGAATTGTTTGTGGTTTTACAGGTGGATATATTTATCAATTAGGTTTTTCTTCTGGTGGAATCAATACGATTAATCTATTAGTCAATAAATATTTCAAAATAAAAGTAGCAGTTTCCAATTTCTTGATTAATACAATTATCATCCTGCTAGGATCTTTCTTTTTTGGTATTCGAAATGGTCTTTATTCTGTCATTATTATTTTAATTAGTAGTTTTATCATCAATTATCTATTGAAAAAGAATAGATTCGTTATGGGAAAAAGAGTATAATAGATTTATTGAAAATTTGAGGTGAATTATGGTAGATTTTACAGATTTTTTAAAATTAGATATTAGAGTTGGTACTATTATCAAAGCAACTTATTTTGAAAAAGCTAAAAAACCAGCTTATCAATTAGAAATAGATTTTGGTAAAGAAATAGGGATTAAAAAATCTTCTGCACAGATAACAAAACAGTATCAAATAGAAGACTTAATTGGAAAGCAGATTTTAGCAGTCGTCAATTTTCCACCTAAGCAAATTGCTAACTTTCTATCTGAAGTGTTAGTGTTAGGAACTTATAGTAAAGATGGTGTCATTTTAGTAACACCAGATCAACCAGTAGAAAATGGAGATCGCTTAGGATAAGTTAGGCTAAAAAATACGATTTATTTTATTTTTACCAGTTTTTTCTAAATTCATACCTTTTTTTGATTTATTTTTTAAATTTTTTTTCAAATTCGACAAAATTTTTGTATGAAATAAGAGGAAAAAGATAGACTAATAAATAGAAGGGAGGATGAAAAATTTGAAGAAAATGTGGGTAATCTTAACTGCTGTATTATTAGTAATTACGATGATTCCAAGCACTAATGTTCATGCTGCTACTGAAAAGACTGTTAAAAACCAACAAGAATTAAAGGATGCCATTGCTGATAAAAGTATTAGTGTAATTAAATTAGCTAACGATATTGAAACAACAGAAAAAATTACGACAACCAGACCAGTAACGATCGATGGAAATGGTCATACTATGAAATATGTTGGAACTTTTGGAAAAGATAATAGTAAGGATAATACCGTATGGGGAAGTATTTATTTACTTCAAGCTTATAAAACAACATTAACTCTAAGAGATATTAAATTAACAGGAGGAAATGCAGCTGTTTTAGCAAATGGTTCTACAGTTAGATTAGAAGGAAAAATCGATGTTTCTGGAAACGGATTTGGTGGAATTGAATTAAGCCAAGGAAAAGATGTTACTGAAACTGCTAAAATTGTTTTTGCAGATGATAGTAAATTAGTCAATACAACAGATGGAAAAAATAAACCAACCCTTTGGGTACCAAGTGATTCTGATCCAGCTATCATTGAAATGAATGGTAAGACTGCTACTATTGCATCTGGTGATGAGTTACAATTAGCAGAAGTAGAAGAAATTCTAGAAGACTTACAACCTGAAAATCCTAAAACAGGAGATTTGATAAATCTCTATATTGGTTTGGGATTAGCAGGAATTATTTTATTTCTAGTTACTTTTCAATCAAAAACTATCAAGGAATTCTAATAATTAGGAATTCCTTTTCTAATTAATTTAGCATGAACTACGATTCGATTTCCTTCGTTATCTTGACAAGTAGATAATGTTAGAATTTTATCGTTTGTATTTACAGTTGTTGCGAAAGAAAATTTACTTCTTTTTTGAATTGTATTTAAGAAATCTTGATAGGAAAGTTGACTACTAAAATTAGGGATCATATAATAGCTTTCCTTATAAATTGTATAAACACTAAAAATTTGAAAGATCATATTGGCCTGAAGGGTTGATAAGCGAATAATATGATTTTGACGATTTAGAAACCAGTCTTCTTCTAGTACTTGTTTTAAACTACCAAACATGGTACCATCCCATCTACCATGGCCATAAATAATACTATTATCATTCAGCGTGTCAAAGTGATTCCGATAATCAGCAAAAATCCATCCAGCCTCGTTTTTACTATTATCAAAAGAATGGGTAAGATAATAATCATTATTATCAGTTTGAACAACTGGATAATTAATGTTTGTTCCTAAGACTTCAATCCAGGCAACAGTATCTTGATTTTCTTTAAGTAAAGAAGAAAAATCTACTTGTAAAAAATTTAGATTAATATCATTCCAATAACTATCGTTTTTATCTTCTGGTGGATTGATAAAAGAACTATCTAAACTATTTTCGTTTTCTGCAACTGTTGCTTGATTTTGGAGTTGCTTACTTAATTTTATCGTTTGATAATGACTTATAAGCCATAAAGAAATATGAAAGATACTAAATGCTATTAAAATAAGAGAAGAACCATAAAGTAAAAAACGATATTTTCTTTTTAGTCGAAAACAATAGCGATATTTGCAAGTAGCTATTTTGTTTACATGTTTTTTAGAATTGTTTGTTTGTTTTTGCATCGAATCACCATACTTCTTTCATTATTAGTATGAAGGTATTTTTAAAATTTTATGATATTTTTAAAATAGAATTGACAAGACAAATGAAATTATATACTATGGAATTATAAAGATAAGGAAGGTAACAAATATGTATGATATTATTATTGTAGGAGCAGGACCTGCAGGATTAACCAGTGCTCTTTATGCTTTAAGGGCTAATAAAAAAGTGTTAGTGTTAGAAGCAAAAAGTTATGGTGGACAAATCTTAAATGCTCATCAAGTAGAAAATTATCCAGCAATTGAATCGATTACAGGTTTTGATTTTGCTACTAATTTATATAATCAAGTTCAGAAATTAGGATTGGAAATTAAATACGAAACGGTACTTCATGTAGAAACTGATAAAACGGTAACTACAAATAAGGGAGAGTATCATGCCAAAGCAGTGATTATCGCAACGGGTGCACAAAATAGAAAATTAAATATTCCTGAAGAACAAAAATTTTTAGGAAAGGGAATCTCCTATTGTGCTGCCTGTGATGGTAATTTTTATAAAAATAAAGTGGTTGCTGTTAATGGCGGTGGTAATACGGCTTTAGAAGATGCCCTTTATTTATCTAATATTGCCTGTAAAGTTTATTTAATTCATCGCCGTGATGAATTTCGAGGAGAAATGGTTTATACCAAAGAACTACACCAGAAAGAAAATGTAGAGATGATTTTAAATTCTAATATTGTTGCTTTAAATGGAAAAGATCAATTAGAAAGCATTACGGTAGAAAATCAAAATCAAGAAAGACAAGAATTAAAAGTTGATGGATTGTTTATTGCGATTGGACAAGATCCTAAAAATACTATTTTTTCTAATGTGGCTGATATTAACGAAAAAGGATATATTGAATCAATAGATGGGGTTCATACCAAAATTCCTGGTATTTATGTTGCGGGGGATACAAGAGTAAAAGAATTAAGACAATTAACAACCGCTGTTGGTGATGGCTCTATTGCTGCAACTATTGCTATTAAAGAAATGAAAGACAATCAGTAATGATATTTTAAAAAGATATATTCTTTCATCTTTTCTGAAAAAGACTAATAATAAAGTCTTTTTTTTCATACATTTAATTGGGTGATCCTATGTTTCATTTAATGCATTATATTAATGATACCGATTTTCAAATCGTGTATATTAATCATCAATTAAATATTATTAATTATGAAAAAATTAATTATATGGAAGATAGTAAGATATCTCTTACTTATCAGGAAACTACGGTAGTAGTTTCTGGTAATAATTTACGAATTAAAAAATTATTGGATAATGAAATTATGATTGTTGGACAATTTACTGCTATTGAGTTTAGGAATTGATTATGAGTTTTTACGATATTAAGATTTCAGGAAAAGATATTAAAAGATTTATCCATAATTTATATAAAATGCATATTGAATTTCAAAATATTGAATTTGATAAAAAAAGTGTAATTGTTAAAGTAAATGAAGAAGATTATCAAAAAATTGTCAGTATGAAAACTGTTTATGAAATTGAAGTTGTGAAATTATATGGTATTGCCTCTTTTAAAAATTTTTTACGAAAATATCGCTTGTTTTTAATTGTCTTAAGTTTTGGTTTTCTTTTCTTTTTGGGTCTTACCAATATTATTTTTGAAGTAGAGGTCGTACATAATGATAAACAAATTAGAGATTTATTATTGGAAGAATTAGCTAATCAAGGAATTCAAAAGTATCATTTTGTGGTATCTTTTGATCAAAAAGAAAAAATTAAGGATTATATTTTAAAAAAATATAAGGATCAAATTGAATGGTTAGAAATAGAAAGACAAGGAACCAAATATGAAATTAAAGTAGAAGAGCGAAAGAAAAATCATGATCAAATAGATCTTACTCCTAAAAATATTGTTGCTAAAAAGAATGGAATCATTCAGAAAATTACTTCTTCAAGTGGAGAGATTTTAACTAAAAAAGATCAATATGTTAAAAAAGGAGATATTTTAATTGGTGGTACAATCCATAATAAAGAAGAAGTAGTAGGATATGTAAGAGCAGAAGGAGAAGTGATTGCTGAAACTTGGTATACGGTTACGGTATCTTTACCATATCATTATCGAGAAGAGATAAAAACTGGTAAATCACGAAAAATACTCTATATTCAATGGCTCCATTCTGGTTTTTCTTTCTTTTCCTATCCTAAATATGAAAATAGCAGTCTTCAGTATTTATATCAATTAAAAAATCCAATTTTACCACTTTCTATTTCTCTTGCTCTTGAAGAGGAAATGAAAATTACCGATCAAGTATATACCAAAGATCATGCTATCGTAGAAGCTTCTGATATTGCTAGACGACGCTTAAAAGAAAAATTAGGAGACAATATTAAAATATTATATGAAAAAAATTTGAAAATCACTGAAGAAGATAGTAAAATAGAAGTAGTGATATTTTATAAGGTGAGTGAAAATATTACCGAATACCAAGATATTATTGTAGAAGAAGTTCCTAAAGAAGAAGAAAAAGAAACTAGGTGATAAATTTGATTACGCCATTAGACCATACAATTAGAGGGGTTATGGAGTTTACTTGGCCTATGATTTTAATATCGATTTTAACATTGTCATCTATTCGGATAACCGATATTATAAAAAATAAAAAACCCTTTATATTGTATAAAGAAATTTTTATGTTATTATTTTTAATTTATATCTTGTGTTTATTTCAAATTGTTACCTTTGAAGATCAGACTCTTTCTATTTCGGGTAATAATTTAGTACCATTTCAAGAAATTACTAGATATCAGTTTGGTAGTCGTTTATTTATTAAGAATGTAATTGGTAATATTGTGTTGTTTATTCCTTATGGTATTTTTGCTTCTTTGTTTGCAAAATTGGACAAGCCATTTCATGCACTTAGTTTAATCTTATTTGCATCCGTTACTGTAGAAATTACACAATTGATGATTGGAAGAGTTTTTGATATTGATGATATTATTTTAAATGTCATTGGTGGATTGATTGGATATGGAATTTATCGTATGATTGATTATGTAGGAGATTCTTTACCAAAAATATTTAAAAGTAATTGGTTTTTAAATATTTTATCTATTTTGTTAGTTAGTTTATTTATAGGATATATTTGGGTGGTGTTAGGATGAATCAATATGAAATATTTAATCAAACGGAAAACAATTTAGAGGAAGAAACAAAGAAATTATATGAACTCCTGGAATTTACACTAAAAAGAGAAAAATTGGAAAATGTTGAATTTAATGTAATTTTTGTAGATCAGGAAACTATTCATGAAATGAATAAAACTTATCGTCATGTAGATCGAGTAACCGATGTGATTAGTTTTGCTTTAGAAGATCATAAGACAATCGAATTAGATCATCGCCTACTAGGAGATATCTATATTTGTGTGGACAAGGCTTTCGAACAGGCTAAAGAATATGGTCATTCGTTTATAAGAGAATTATCCTTTTTAACGATTCATGGTTTATTGCATTTACTAGGATATGATCATATGACTGAGGAAGAAGAGAAAATTATGTTTCAAAAGCAGGAAGATATTTTAAATGAATTTGGAATTAGGAGAGAGAGTTAATATGAAAGAAGTAGTTAGAAGAAAAGATACTGGAAATATAGTAGTTAGATATGCTAAAAGTTTTAGACATGCAGTTGATGGACTTATTTATGCCGTTGAAAAAGAACAGAATTTTTTAATTATGATGATTGCTACCATTGTTACTTTTATTATTAGTTTTTTATTAAAAATTTCTAAATTAGAATTAGCAGTAGTAGTAATTTGTATTGGAAGTGTAATTGCTTGTGAAATGATCAATAGTAGTATTGAAGCAGCAGTTGATTTAGTAACTACTAAAGAAAATGAACTTGCTAAAATTGCCAAAGATTGCGCTAGTGGAGCAAGTTTGATATTATCAATTATGTCTTTATTTGTAGCAGGAATTATTTTTATTCCTAAAATCATAGCTTTATTTTAAAAATTATTCATGGAGGAAAGGAAAATAGTATGGAAGAAAACAAAATATTTCAACGACTAAGCAAACTGATTCAAAATTCTAGTAGTAAATACTATCATTATCCAGTTGCTGCTATTTTAGAGTGTACTGATGGTAAGAGTTATCCTGGTGTGAATATTGAAACCAGTTCTCCACAAGCTGGAATTTGTGCAGAAAGATGTGCTATTTTTTCAGCAATTGCAGATGGATACCAAAAAGATCAGTTTCAAAGAATTTTTATTTTAAATCAAACTGAAAATATTATTACACCATGCTTTATCTGTAGACAAGCTCTAAATGATTATTGTTTACCTGATTTAGAAATTATTAGTTATAATATTTTAGGAGATCATAAAACTTATTATTTAAAAGATTTATGTCAAGATGCTTTTGGAGAGGATAGTTTAAAATGAAAAGTGGTTTTGTAAGTATTGTAGGTAGGCCTAATGTTGGTAAAAGTACTTTATTAAATACTATTTTAGAAACAAAACTAGCGATTACTTCTGATAAAGCAGGAACTACTAGAAATATTATTCAGGGAGTTTATGAAGATAACGATAGTCAAATTATTTTTGTTGATACTCCTGGTATTCATAAACCAATCAATAAATTAGGAAATCTTTTGAATCAAAAAGCTTATTCTATGACAGAAAATGTTGATTTGATTCTATTTTTAGTAGATGTAGAAGCAGGAATTGGCAAGGGAGATTTATTTGTTTTAGATCGAATTTCTAAAGAAAAACTACCAATCATTTTAGTATTAAATAAAGTAGATCGAATTTCCAAAGAAAAGTTATTAGAAGTCATTATGAAGTATAAAGATCTTTATCATTTTCAAGAAATTTTTCCTATTTCCGCTTTAAAAAATGATAATGTGGAAGCTTTGATTACCACAATAAAAAACTATTTACCAAATGAAGGCAAAATTTTTGAAGATGATACCTTTACTAATATCTCTACCAATTTTTATATTAGTGAGATTATTCGTGAAAAGGTTCTTCGTAAAACTAGACAAGAAGTACCTCATTCTGTTACTTGTTTGGTAGAAAAAAAGATTGAACAAAAAGATAAAGTGATCATTCAGGCAACTATTATTGTGGATCGTGAATCTATTAAAAAAATCATTGTTGGCAAAAATGCTAGTATGTTAAAAAGTATTGGAATTGATGCTAGAGTTGATTTAGAAGAATATTTTGGAAAAAAAGTTTATTTAGATTTATTTGTGAAAGTAATTGAAAATTGGCGTGATCGTGAAAAGTACTTCAATGAATTAGGACTTGATGATTTAGAAAAATAAAAGTATCTGTATAAAATAGATCAAAAATTCCCACTATGTTAATAGGTGATAATATGAAAAAAAGATTGTGGGATTTATTTAAAGAAACAGGAAATATTAAATATTATAATTTATTAGGAAAAATGGAAAGAAGTAGAAATTATGGAAATCGTAAAAACAGAAGGGATCGTGCTAGCGGAAACTAATTATAGTGAATCTAGTAAAATATTAAGAGTTTTAACGAAAAATTATGGACTTATTAGCATTATGTCTAAGGGATGTCGTAATCTGAAAAGTAAATTGCGAAGTATTAGCAATAAAATGACTTATGCTGATTTTTATATTTATTATAAGGAAAATGGAATTTCTACTTTAATGAATGCAGACTGTAAAGATACTCTACGAAATATTTTTAGTAATATTGATAGAATCTCCTATGCTTCTTATTTATTAGAACTAACAGAACAAGTATATAAGCATTCGATGGAAATTGGTATTTATGATTTATTAATTGCTACTATTTTGAAGATAAATCAAGGTTTTGATGTTGGCGTTCTAACGTGCATTTATGAATTGAAAATGTTAGACTATTTAGGAATTCGCCCTATGATTGATGGATGTTCTATTTGTGGTAATACTAAAAATATTGTCACAATTTCTACTACTGATGGGGGTTATATTTGCCAAAACTGCTATCATGATGGTAAAATATATAATAAGAAAACAGTTCAATTACTTCGTATGTTGATTTATGTTGATATATCACAGATTTCTAAAATTGATATCAAGCCAGAAATCAAAAAAGAATTAACAGAATTTATTACAGAATATTATGATATGTATTCAGGACTTTATTTAAAAAGTAGAAATTTTCTTAAAAATTTAGCTAAAATAGGATAGAGGTATTATCATGAAAAAATTGAAACCATATTTTTTAACTAGTTTACTGGTTTTTGGAATCCTAACATTTATTTTTCTTATAAAAGGAATTTATCCCTTTGGAAATCATTCTTTAATTTGGGGTGATATGCATGATCAGATAACAGCTTTTTACTATCATTTTTATGATTGCTTTTATCAAAATCAATCCCTACTAATTGATTTTTCTACTAGTAGTGGTATTAATTTTCTAGGAATCCTTGCTTATTATATTTTAAGTCCTTTTAGCCTATTCGTATTATTTGTAAAAAGAGAAGATATTTATCTAGTAGTATCTGTCATTATTGCTTTTAAAATTTTAACATCCTCTCTTACTTGCTTATATTTTATTCGTACTTATTTTAAAAAAATCCCTTACTTTTTAAGTATTCTTTTAGCTATTATTTATGCCTTTTCTGGATATAGTTTAATTATGTATCAAATTACTCCTTGGATTGATGCTATGTATTTATTTCCACTTATTATGATTGGATTAAAGAAAGTATTAGATTTAGAAAAGCCAACCTTGTATATTATTACTTTATTTTTAAGTTTGGTATTTAGTTTTTATGTATCCATGATGGTAATTATCTTTATTTTTCTAGCATCTTTTATTTATTTATTGGTTTATCAAGAAGAAAAAACTTTACGCAAAAAAGCTATTTTATCACTTGGGCTTTCTACCATTCTTTCTTTAGCGTGTTCTTCCTTTATTGTGGTACCTGCTTACTTACAAATTTCTATTTCTTCTAGGGTAGGATTAGATTGGGCGGTATTATTAAATTCAAAAACAGGCCCTATTACTGATAAAGTATCTATGCTTTTATTTGGAGGAATTGTATATACGGGTTTATTTTTCTTATTAAAGGAATGGAAAAAACATAAAAATTTCTTAAGTTTTTATATTCCGGTATTACTAATTATGCTTATTCCTATTTTTATAGAACCTATTAATAAGATTTGGCACTTTGGTTCTTATGCATTTTTTCCATATCGTGCTGGATTCATTATGATGTTTTTATTGATTATCGGTAGTTGTTATTACTTTAATCAATATGAACCTATCCACAAAGATTTAGGAAAGAAACCACAAATTTTTTCTATTCTAATTACTATTATTATTTCCGTTAGTATTTTTATGATTATGAAATATTATTATCATGATTTTCAAGTAGCTATTGAAACCTTAACCATTTCTATTGATCATAAATTATTATTAATTTTATTATTTACAACCCTTTTAGCTGTTTTAGGATGCAGTTGTATTCTTTTATTGAATCAAAAAATCAATACTTTTACTTGTATTTTAATTAGTACCATAACCTTTACTCATATTTTAGTAAATACTTCTGTTTATCTTGGAATGGATCAAGAACAACAAACTCTCATGAGTGAATATCAAGAATTAGCTGATATTTCTAAAGATTATACAGAAGGAAATTATTATCGTGTGAAAAACGAAGCCTTTAATATGATTATGAATAGTGGAATGGTTATGAAATATCATACTTTAGATCATTTTACTTCGTTAACAGATCGTAATAATCTTGAAAGTTTAAAGCAAATGGGATATTCTTCCATGTGGGTAAAAACATTCTCTAAAGGTGGTAATTTATTTTTAGATAGTATTTTAGCTAACAAATATCTAATTACTAGAGAAGAGTTGGATAGTGAATACTATGAGTTTATCAAAAAATACCAGAACTTAAATTTTTATGCTTTGAAAAAAACACCATCATATGGTTATTTACTCACTCACAATGATACTATTTTCGATAAAGAAAATTCTTTTGAAATTTCTAATTCATGGTATCAAAATATTACAGGTTCTCAGGAATCGATTTTTGAAATCAGTGATACATTTGATACAAATAATATTGAAATTGTGGAAGGTAATGATACTACCTTATATCGTATCATTGATGTTGATGCTAATAATTATTTAGAAAAAGAAATTCAGATTGTAGGGAAGAAAGTTTTATATTTAGAAATATTACGTTCTTTAATCAATAATAAAAATCTATTATTATTTGAAAATTTTAATATTTATATCAATGACCATTTATATAAACAGAATGCATTTAGTGAAAATGATAATGGTTCTTTGTGTTTAGGAACTTTTGAGAATGAAACTGTTAATATTAAAATTCAGTTTCGAAAGAGTATCGATTTAGATCATATTACTTTGGGAGTTATGGATTATCAAAAGTATGAAGAATTTATGGATACTCAATATATTGATACCAATATTTCTTATCATAGAAATACGGTAACTGCCAAAGTAAATGGTACCCAAGGAAAAATCTTATTTTTACCAATTAATTATAATAAAGGTTATACCGCAACTAATGATGGAAAGATAGTAGAAATTATTCCATTATATGAAAACTATATAGGAATTCCATTACATGATGGAGAAAATAGGATTCAATTATCATATCTACCAGTAGGATTTGTTCCTTGTATTATTATTAGTATGATAGGATTGATTTTAACTGTTATTCTTTTAAAAAGTAACTGTTATCAAAAATTATTAGATATTACCTGGTTACAAAATATTGCTTATATTTTCTATTTGGTTATCTATTTAGGTATTATTTTACTTGTTTATGTTGGACTTACAATTTGTTTTATTATTTCTTATTTTATGAATATTTCTATTGGTTAGGAATTGACAAGATTTAGAAAAAGAATTAAAATAATTGATGTAATGTGATGATGACAAGGAAAGTCGGAGCAATGTATCAAAAAGAGATTCTTCTTTAGAATAAGTAGGGTGGAACCGCGGAAAATATTTCGTCCCTATTGCTAGAAGAACTCTTTTATTTTTGTTAAGGAAGGATAAATTATGAATGTAGCTATTTTATCATCAAGTTCTGAAAATATTGATCCTTATTATGGTAGTATTGCTAGAAGTATTTCCCACTATTTAGCATGTAATGATTTTGACTTAGTATTTGGAGGGTGCTCTACTTCTATGATGGGAATCTGTTATGATGAATTTAGTAAATGTAATCGAAAAATATATTCATTTACAACCGAAAAATATACGGATGATATAGTCAATTTACCGAAAGCAATGCACTATATCAAAAAGACAACTTTTGATATGAAGAAGGATATGTTTGAAAACTCTGATTTAATCGTAGCATTACCAGGTGGTATGGGAACTTTGTCTGAACTATTAGCATTTATGGAAGAAAATAGAAGTAATGATAAACAAATTCCTATTATGATATATGATGAAAATAACGATTATCAATTTTTATTACAGCAGTTATTTTACTTAGAACAGAAGGGGTTTCATCAACATATCATGGATTTTATGATAGTGTGCCATAATAAAGAGGAATTTGAACAAAATTTAATTCAAATAATGAGTAAGAAAGAAGGAAAAAGAAAATGAAGGAAAACAAACTAACAATGGAAAAACTAGTGAACTTATGTAAACAATATGGATTTATCTTTCAAGGAAGTGAAATCTATGGAGGACTTGCTAATACTTGGGATTATGGCCCTTTAGGAGCTAGATTAAAGAATAATATTAAAGATACTTGGAGAAAAAGATTTATTCAGGAAAGAGAAAATGCCTATGAAGTAGATGCTGCCATTTTAATGCATCCAAGAGTATGGGAGGCTAGTGGTCATGTTTCTAGTTTTTCTGATCCGTTAATTGATTGTAAACATTGTAAAACTAGACATCGTGCAGATAATTTAATTGATGATTTTGATAAAAATGCTCATGCTGATGGAATGACACAAGAAGAAATGTTAGATTATATTGAAAAACATCAAGTTCCTTGCCCTAAATGTGGGAAAAGTAATTTTACTGGAATTCGTCAATTTAATTTAATGTTTGAAACTTATCGTGGAGTAACTGATGATAGTAAAAATAAAATTTATTTAAGACCAGAAAATGCTCAAGGAGAATATGTAAATTTTTTAAATGTACAGCGTTCTATGAGAGCAAAGCTACCATTTAGTATCGGTCAAGTAGGAAAAGCATTTCGTAATGAAATTACACCTGGTAATTTTACTTTTCGAACGATTGAATTTGAGCAAATGGAATATCAAACTTTTTGTAAGGAAGGAACAGATAGCGAACTATATGCATACTTTAAGGAATATGCAAAACAGTATTTTATGGATTTAGGGTTACCAACTGAAAAACTTCGCTATCATGATCATGAAAAATTAGCTCATTATGCCAAAGAAGCTTGCGATATTGAATATCAATTTAATTTTGGTTGGGGTGAAATTAATGGAACTCACAATCGTACTAATTATGATTTAAGTCGTCATCAGGAATATTCAACGGTTTCACAAGAATATTTAGATCCTGAAACTAATGAAAAATATATTCCATATATTATTGAATCTACTGTTGGTTGTGATCGTTTGGTATTAGCTATTTTAGATAATAGTTATGATGAAGAAACATTAGAAGATGGTACTACTAGAGAAGTTATGCATTTTCATCCTTATTTAGCTCCTTATAAAGTAGCAGTATTACCACTTGTAAAAAAATATCATACTGAGAAAGCATCAGAAATTTATAGAAATCTATCTAAAAAATTTACAACTACTTACGATGAGTCAGGTAATATTGGCAAACGTTATCGTAGGCAAGATGTTATTGGTACACCTTTTTGTATTACTGTAGATGATGAAACTTTAAATCATGGTACCGTTACAATTCGTGATCGTGATACTATGAAACAAATCACTTTACCAATTACTGATATTGAGAATTATATTGAAGATAAGATTCAATTCTAAAAATGAAAAAAACAAGTTATTTACTTAACGTAAACAACTTGCTTTTTTTATTGACAGAATAAAGGATACCGAGATAAAATAAATTTATAAAATAGAGAGGTATGGATATGAAAAAAAGAGAATTGACATTAAGTATTATAGGAATATTTAGTATTATCTTTATCACAACAGGAATTACCTTTGCTTTCTTTAATTATAATAAGCAAGGTACAACAGATAATACAATTACGACAGGAAGTATTACTTTCTTGTATACTGAAGTAGATAAAGTGGGAAAAGGAATTAGTATTACTGATGCTTTTCCAATGAGTGATGCAAAAGGAATGGATCAAACAGGAGAAGATAAAGTTTTTAACTTTAAGATTACTTCTACGACTTCTAATAGTAATAGTATTCCTTATGAAATTACAGTTAGGAAAAGTAAAGATTCTACTTTAAAAGATGATAGTGCAGTAAAACTATATTTAACGAAAGTAGATCAAGGCGGAAATAATGAAACAAAAGTTATCTTAAAGAAATATAGTGAATTAAAACAAACAAAGAAAATAGACGAAACAAAATATACCGAAAAAACAATACATACGGATGAAGTACCAGCCAATTCTACCCAATATGAACAAAATTACAGGTTAAGAATGTGGATTGATGATCAAACAGATTTTTCAGATGGAGATATGAATAATCAAACATTTAAAGTAACAGTTAATGTCTATGCCAATGCTGAAATCATAACAGAAGAAACAGGATCAAAAGAAATTAATCCTAATAATGTGTTAAAAAAATTAAGAGGGCTTAATGCTGGCGACTTTATAGTATCAAATCAGGATATTACCAAAATCGTGATTGAAGATCAATTAAATCCAAAAGATGGTTTAGAATATAAGGATATATCAGAAACACAACAAGGAGGGGTTATAGAATATTATGATCCTACTGATAAAACTTTATATATACAAGCAGATGGTAAAGTAGTAGCTAATAGTGATAGTGCAGTCTTATTTTCTAGTTTTTCCAATTTAACTTCAATTGAAGGACTTGAAAATTTTGATACGTCTCAAGTAACCAATATGAAAGGAATGTTTAGTAGCTGTAAGAATTTAACAACCTTAGATTTAAATAGTTGGGATACGTCTCAAGTAACTGATATGACTGCAATGTTTAGTGGATGTACTAATTTAACAGATTTAAAAATAAATAATTGGGATGTATCGAGTGTAACAACCATGCAGGAAATGTTTGAAAATTGTACTAATTTAGAGACCTTAGATTTAAATAATTGGAAACCTTCTGCTTTAGTTTTTACAGTACAAATGTTTCTGAATTGTACAAATCTTCATGATTTAAAGATTAGGGATTGGAATACAACTTCTTTAACAACTACGGGTTCAATGTTTCAAGATTGCACTAGTTTAGAAACATTAGATCTAAATGGATGGAATACTTCTCAAATTACTAATATGAATTTAATGTTTAGTGGATGTACTAATTTGAGAAATTTGGCAATAGATCAACTATATTTTCCAAAATATACAAATATATCTTCTTCTACTAGTTCACCTTTTTATAACTGTAAAAATTTAATTACTACTTTAAATGTAATTTCTCTAGATAGAAGTTCCTTGATGAACATTATTGCTGGTGCTGCAACAGAACCTGGTTCTATGATTACTATTAATTATACAGAAGAAATGGAAGATATATTAGATCAATTATTAGCTATTGATTCATTTACTAAGGCTTTTCATTTTCAAAAAGGAGATTTAATTACATTACCAGAATCATAATTTTATTATTTATAAAAAATATACAGCTTTATATTAAAAAAAGCTGTATATTTTTATGAGATTTTTTCAATCATTTTTTCTTCTATGATTTCATAATGGTAATTTTTGATTAAGTTTAATTGTTCTTCTAAAATATCTATTTGATAAATAACATGTTCTAAAAATTTCTTTTCCTTGATTTGATTTGAAAATAGATAATCCAATTCTTTTTGTTTTTCATAAGTAGTTTCAATTCTTACTCGATAACCTTTTATTAATTCTATGATTTCATTTTTTTGCAAAGCATCTTTTACAGCTTTTGAATAAGCTCTTGCTAGGCCACCTGTTCCTAATTTAATTCCTCCAAAATATCTTACTACAATACAAAGAATATTAGTTAATTCTTTCTTATTTAATATTTCCATCATTGGAAGCCCTGCTGTTCCACTTGGTTCTTGATCATCACTAAATTTTTGTATTCCATCTAATTTATAAGCAAAACAATAGTGAGTAGCATCTTTATATAATATCTTTGCTTGTTCAAGATAATCATTAATTTCTTCTAAATTATCTACTTTATATAATAGTGTGATAAATTTTGATTTTTGTATTTCATATTGATCAATAGAATTTTTTAAAATCGTGTACATACATTTCACCATATTTATTATATAATATGGAAAACTATTTGTAAAAGAAAAAGAAATGAGGTATAATAGACAATATTAAAAAGGTGATTGTGATGAATGAAATATTATCTATACTGGAACTAACAAAAAGCAAATATAACTTATTAGAAAAAATGGAATATTTAGAATTAACTGATCAGGTACAAAGTAAAGAATATTTTACTTATTTTGGTTTATATAAAAAGACATGTGAATATATTCATAAGAAGAATTGTCTATTATCTACTTCTATGAAAGAAGAATTTCTGGATAATTTAAAATCGCTAAATCCAAATTTATTTTCTAATATTTCTTTTATTCACTTATTAAATGTTCCTAGTCAATATTTAATATTAAAAAGAATGATATTAGATTTTAATGATCAACCGTTATTTTCGACTTGTCCTAAGATTAAAAATAATTTATCTGATCACATTCTCTCTATTTTAGAAGTACTTTTTGACGATTCTTCTTATCAAACAAAAAATGAGGTTGATGCTAATTCCATTAATCACTGTATTAGCCAAGATTTTATAAATGTATTTTTTTATTTTTTAGAAAATAAAATCAAACAAGAAAAATATATAGAAATCAAAGCATTACTACTTCATTGGAAATATTGTTTACTATTATTATCTTCTTCTTTAGAATATCGTTTCTTTTATTTACAACCAGATTTTACATCTATGGATAATATTTCCTTGGTAGATAATATTTCTATTCAAACACTAGGAATTCCAGTAGAAAAATATATGAAACTATTAGATAATTTTATTGTAGATTATATTTCTTCTTTACTGAATCGTATTTCTTCCAATTCAGATACTGACTACTTTTTATTAGAACAACTTGTGATAGAGTCTTTATCTAGTCTATTAAGTGATAAAGAATACATTGATATTATTAATATCGAATCAATTTCTTCAATTTATTATGATACATCACAAATAATTACAGAAAAAATAGATGAAGTTGTTTCTACTTTGAAATTTGGAAAACAAGTTCAGATTAATACTTTGGAACATAGAAAATTTAAAAAGATATAAAAGAGGGTTATTATGACACAAGAAATCAAAAATCACATTAAAGAAAAACTAAAATTAGTACCAAAATTACCAGGTAGCTATCAAATGAAAAATAAAGATGGTGTGATTATTTATGTTGGAAAAGCCAAAAATTTATTTAATCGTGTTAAAAGTTATTTTACAGGAAATCATTCTGGTAAAACGGCTATGCTAGTAAATGATATTGCTGACTTTGAATACATTGTAACTTCTAGTGAATTAGAGTCTTTAATACTAGAAATTACACTGATTAAAAAATATAATCCTAAATATAATATTTTATTAAAAGATGATAAAAGTTATCCTTATATTGAACTTACAAATGAAAAATATCCAAGACTTAGAATTGTTCGTAATATTAATCGAAAAAAGCATAAGAGTAGATTATTTGGTCCTTATCCAAATGTTACTGCTGCTAGAAAAACAGTTAATATGATTAATCGTATTTATCCTCTTAGAAAATGTGAAACATTAAAAAAAGAAGTTTGTTTATATTACCACATTGGTGAATGTTTAGGTTATTGTCAAAAAGAAGTTGATTTCGAAAAACAGAGTCAAATGATGGAAGAAATTATTTCTTTCTTAAAAGGAAATAGTGAGCAAGTAGTATTGAAATTAAAAGAAGAAATGCAAAAAGCAAGTGATAATTTGAACTTTGAAAAGGCATTAGAGTTAAAAGAAATGTTAAAAGATATTGATATTACTCTTACGAAACAAAAGATAGATCTAAATAAAAATTATAATTTTGATGTATTTGGTTTCTATCAAGATCATAATTATTTATCCATTGTGACTTTTTATATTAGGGAAGGTCTACTTTTTGGAAAACATAGTGATATCTTTACAACAGTAGAAGATGCAAGTGAAGAATTAGTTCGTTATATTATTGAATTTTATGATAAGAATAATTTATTACCAAAAGAAATTATTGTGCCAGATACTATTGAAAAAGAAAACTTAAGTAAATATTTAAATATCAAAGTCCATTCACCAAGTAGGGGAGATATTAAAAAATTAATTACTCTTGCTTGTGAAAATGCCCAGATCTTATTACAAGAAAAGTATGAAACGATCAAAACAGATGAAGAAAATCGCTTATCTGCTCAGGAAGAATTAAAACAACTCTTACATTTAGAAAAATTAGAGCGTATTGAAGCTTTTGATAATTCTCATTTATTTGGAACTTTCTATGTAGGAGGAATGGTTGTTTTTGATCAATTTTTACCCAACAAGAATGAATATCGTAAATTTAAAATTTCAACGGATGTTAAAGATGATTTGTCGGCTATGAAGGAAGTACTTTATCGTAGATATTATAAAGTATTAATGGAAGAAGTAAAAGCACCAGATTTAATTTTAGTAGATGGTGGCGAATTACAAATATCAGTTGCCAAAGAAGTGATTGATAGTTTAAATTTATCGATTCCAATATGTGGATTAAAGAAAAACGATAAGCATCAAACCAATATGCTAGTAAATGAAAATTTAGAAAGTATTCCTATGGCCAAAGATAGTAATTTATTCTTATTTTTAAATCGTATTCAAGATGAAGTTCATCATTACGCAATTAGTTATCATCGTAATATTAAACAAAAAGGTACTCTAGCATCTTTACTAGATATGGCTCCTGGGATTGGGGAAGTAAGAAGAAAAGAATTATTGAAAAAGTTTGGTTCCTTAAAAAAATTAAAAGAAGCAACTTTGGAAGAATTAGAAACGATACTTACTCATGATATTGCTTTAAAATTTATGGACTTTCTAAAAAATTTGTAGTATGATAAACGAAAAAAGAAGTGATGTATGATGAAGAAAAAAGAAATAGAAACCATTTCTTCTTCTAAAATATGTTTTGGAAATTTATTTTTAGTACAAGAAGGAGTTGCAAGAATTTCTAAAATTAGATATGGAGTTATTGAACAGAAAAAATATTTTTTTCAGCAACCTTCTTATATTGCTTATCCTGGTGAATTTAAAGTTTTAGTAGGAACTTATGAGATTACTAAAAATGACGAGGGAATTCCTTTTTTAATTAATGTTCATGAGTTAAAAGATGAGATAGGAGAGCAAGAAATTACAGGACATCAATTTTTTGAATGGATTCAAAAAGAGAATTCTTCCCATTCATCTCAAAAAATACTTAAGATAAACTAGACTTTTTTCACAAGTCTTTTTTATTATTCATTCTATTCAAAATTCTATTTTTAGTTTATAATAAGATTGTAAGTAGGTGGTTGTATGAGTAAAATTCAAATTATGGATGAGGTACTAGCTAATAAAATTGCAGCAGGCGAAGTTGTTGAAAAATGCATGAATGTAGTAAAAGAACTAGTTGAAAATGCTATTGATGCTCAAAGTACCGAAATTAAAATAGGATTACAGGATTCTGGTGTCAAAGAAATAAAAGTAACGGATAATGGAATCGGAATGGACAAAGAAGATGCTGTTCTTGCCTTTTCCAGACATGCGACTAGTAAACTTACTAACGAAAAAGATTTATTTCATATTCATAGTTTAGGTTTTCGTGGTGAAGCCTTACCTTCCATTGCCAGTGTATCCAATGTTACTTTAAAAACCTGTAATGGAGAAACAGGAACTGAAGTAGAAATTCATGGAGGTAAATTAATTTCGGTAAATTCCAGTGATTTAACCCAAGGAACCACCATTACTGTAAAAAACTTATTTTATAATACACCAGTACGATTAAAATATTTAAAAAATCTATATACTGAGCTTTCCTATATTACAGATTATGTCAATAAAATGGCTTTCAGTTATCCCAATATTCGTTTTTTATTAACAAATAATGATAAGGTACTTTTAAAAACGGATGGTAGTAATCGACTTTTAAAAGTTATTAATGATATCTATGGATTATCTGTTACAAAAAAGATGATTGAAATCAAGGGAGAAAATGAAGATTATCAATTAGAAGGATATATTTCTTATCCAGAACTGCAAAAAAGTAATAAAAATGCTATTACTCTTTTAGTAAATGGTAGAGTAATTCACAATACGGATATTATTCGTTATATTACAGATAGTTACCATACTTATATTCCACAAGATAAATATCCAATTGTTGTCTTAAAAATTAAAGTGGATCCTATTTTGGTTGATGTTAATGTACATCCAACTAAAATGAATGTTAAGTTTTCCAAAATCGATACTTTAAAGGATTTAATAACAACAGTTATTACAGATAAATTAGAAACTTTAACATTAATACCGGATGCTGCTTTAGAAACCATAGTGGATGAAAATAAAACTAGAATTTCTACTGTATATACTCCTAATAAATTTGAAGAGTTTAATGAGTTCAAAAAAGTTGAAGAATTCCAAGAATTTGAAAAAATGACCTTAAATTTTGATGTCAAAGAAAAAGAAATTCCCTATCAAAAAGAAACCTCTTCTACAAGTATGGTGGAAACAACAGATTCTACGAAAGAACGAATCAAAAAAATGTATCCAGTAGGACTTGTTCATGCAACTTATATTGTTGCTGAAAATGAAGATGGAATGTACTTGATTGATCAACATGCTGCTAATGAAAGAATTAATTATGAATATTATTTAAAGGAAATGAGTAATCCTAAACCTGAGATTATTGATTTACTAGTACCCATTACTTTAGAATTTCCAAGTAATGAATATATTATTTTAAAAGAAAATTTTAATTTACTGGATGATTTAGGAATTGGTTATGAAGAATTTGGCTTTCAGACTTTAGTAATTCGTAGTATTCCTATTTGGCTTACCAAATCAAATACGGAACAGGCACTTCGCCATATTATCGATATTATTGTTTCTAAAGAAGATTTTCAATTAGATCGATTCTTAGATCATATTGCAGCAACTGTTGCTTGTAAGGCGAGTATCAAAGCAAATGATCATATTATGCTAGCAGATATGGAAGTCTTACTGGATCGATTAAGATCTTGTGAGAATCCCTTTACTTGTCCACATGGTAGACCAACAATTATTACTTATTCCAAATATGATTTGGAAAAATTATTTAAACGAGCTATGAGTTAAGGAGAAATGAGAAAAATGGATGTATTAATGACTAGATATATTTTAGAGATTATGCAAGATTCACATTTGATCAAACTATATGAAAAAGGTAATTGGTATCCCAATTTTGATAATTATCGTTTATTTCTTCATAAACAAGAGAAAAATAATCAAAATTTAGCAAAATTAATTCAAAGATATCGTTTAGTCAAATCAAAAGATCATTTAATCGAAACGGTCTTTAGTCACGATATTAATAGTGTTTCTTTTTATTTAGATACAAAAGATACTACCTTAATTAAAACTAGTTATGGAACGATTCAATGTTCTTGTGACTTTTTAGATTCCTTGGTTTGTCCAACTTGTTACATTAGTAATGGCTTTTTTCGAGATACAGAAACAATTGCTTTAAAATTAGTTGGACATGGAAGTTTTGTAGTGGGAGTATGTGATCATCCAGATTCCATTTTCTATAAAGAAAATGAAAAGCGAATGAATGATTTTGAAAAGATTTTAAGGAAGAGACATATTCCATATAAACAATTTCAGCATAAAAACCATCGTGATAAAGCTTCTATTTTATACTATAGGAGTGATAGTCTGTGATTTTGGTTATTGTTGGACCAACTGGAGTTGGAAAAACGAAATTGAGTATTGAACTTGCAAAAAAATATCAGGCAGAAATTATTAACGCTGATTCTATGCAAGTTTATAAAGGATTGGATATTGGGACTGCCAAAGTAAAAGAAAATGAGAAAGAAGCGGTTCCTCATCATTTGTTTGATATTGCTGAAATGGAAGATATTTATACAGTTTACGATTATCAAAGAGATTGCCGTAAAAAAATAGAAGAGTTACAGCAACAAGAAAAAAATATTATTATTGTAGGAGGAACAGGTCTTTATATAAAAGCAGCTTTATATGATTATCGTTTTGAAAAAGAAAAGTCTTTAAAAACTTATTCTCATTTATCTAATCAAGAAATTTTAGATGCTATCAAAAAATATGATTCCACTTGCGATGTTCATGTTCATAACCGAAAACGATTAATTAGATTACTAAATAAATATGAACAAAATATTGTTCCTTTTCAAAATAAAGATCAACCTTTATATCAGTTTTATATGATTGGTTTAACAACAGATCGAACTACTTTATATCAAAAAATCAACGAAAGAGTAGATTCTATGTTCCAGCAAGGATTACTAAAAGAAGTAGAATCTTTATATCGTCAAAATATTGATACTAAAGCTATTCAAACAGGAATTGGTTATAAAGAATTATATCCATATTTTAAAGGAGATATTCCTTTAGAAGAGGCAATTGCGATGATTAAAAAAAATTCCCGTCATTATGCCAAAAGACAATATACTTTTTTTCGCAATCAGTTTTCAGATATTCATTGGTATCAAACAGATTATGATTGTTTTTCTAAAACAATTCAACTTATTATTCATGATATTGATATTTATATAAATAGTAACTAATTATATTAGTTACTATTTGCTTCTTGATAGATACTGACATCAAAAACATGTTGATCAGTTTCTAATTCCTGTAATTCTTTACTTGTGATTAAAAAATAATCATATTCTAATACATCTTCTCCCGTAGAAGTAACAGGATCATCCCAAGTTAGATCTAAATGATACCATTGATCATTTAAATAAACTAAATTCCATACATGATTTTCACTGGATATTTTATAATTTGGAATTTTTAAATAATCTAGAAATAATTTCATACTGTCTGCATAGCCTCCACAGATACCATAATGTTCAATTAAAGTACCATAAGCAGTATCAGAATGATAAGTAGTTACTTTATTATCACTACGGTTGATATCATATTTTGTGTGATTAATAATATAATCATGGATTGCTTTGATTTGTTCTTCTATACTCATATTTTCAGTAATTACTTGATTTATGATATTAGTAACTGTAGTTTCTAATAACTCAATTTGCTCTGGCTCATATGTGTGTGTGATATGAATCGTTACTTTTCCTAAATTATTAAATTCAGTATCTAAAGTTTGGAAAATATTGTAAACAGGGACAAAATTATTTATGTTGGATAAAAGAGTTTGATTATTTGAAATATATTTCACATCTTCAATACAATTTTGATAGGATTCAGGGCAATAAAATGTAAAATCATTCATACCTGAATTTAATACAGTATAGTAAATATTAATAATATCTTTTTGATTTTGAGGAACAAAAGAATCGGTTAATTGTACATAGTAAAATTGTTCTGATTTTGCATATTGATTATTTTCTAGTGTTGTGGGCTTCTGTTCTATATCTGTAAAATGGACAATTAAATAAGAATTAATTTTTTCTTTATTGGTTGCACAAAAGACAAATATCATTATCACGATTATCATGCAAAGTACTTTTTTCATAGAATCACGTATAATCAATCTTATAGAAATATTAATTAATTTCGTATTGATTGATTCCTTTCTATTTATATTTTTTTAT
>CANQKN010000001.1 GCA_947624515.1 uncultured Bacilli bacterium | reverse complement strand
TTGCTAGTAAAGAAGTAGAAGATTCTATTATGCGTATTACTCAAATGGCTCGTGCAGCTGGAATTCATTTAATTATCGCAACACAAAGACCATCAACGGATGTTATTACTGGTGTAATTAAAGCAAATATCCCATCTAGAATTGCTTTTGCAGTATCTTCCAATATTGATTCTCGTACTATTTTAGATCAAAGTGGAGCAGAGAAGTTATTAGGAAAAGGAGATATGTTATTCTCACCAATGGGAGATATTACACCAGTTCGTGTGCAAGGTGCTTATGTATCAGATGAAGATCTACAAAAAATAGTAGATTATACAATCTCTCAACAAAAAGCTCAATATGATGAAAGATTCATGAATTTAGGAACGGAAGAATCATCAAATGGTATGAGTGTAGATGATGTAAAAGATGCAAAAGAAGAATATGATGATCCTTTATATAATGAAGTAGTAGAATTTGTAATTACAACAGGTAAAGTAAGTGCTTCTTTACTACAAAGAAAATATCGATTAGGCTATAATCGAGCTGCTAGAATTGTAGATTTATTAGAAGAAAGGGGTATTATTGGACCACAAAATGGTTCAAAACCTAGAGAAGTATTGGTCAAATTAGATAACGAAGAGGATGAATAAATTCTCTTTTTTAGATTCAAAAAAAAATAAAAAGACAGAATTACTTATAATAAACTGTCTTTTTTTATTTTTTTAACATATTCTTTTAAGTTAGCATAACCATCATCCATAAAAGTAAGATGATTTTTTCTAAAAACCGAAAGAATATCATTATCCTGTTTTATTAGGCGAATATTTTTTAATAAGTAAAAAGCTAATTCAGGATCTTTTTGATAAATAAAATATAAATCAATTCCACAAAGAAATCCTAATGCATATTTCATATCAATATCTAAAGGATCATCCAAATAATTCATAATTTCCTGTGTATTTTGAAATGGTTCTAACTGATAATAAGTCAAAGCCTTATTAAATTTATTTATTCGAAAATGTTTCTGTAAAGTTAATGCATCACAGAAGGTATAATAAACAACAAGTCTTGAAATTAAATCATGATAAAATTCTAAATTGTATAATTGAAAGTAATTTTGATTTTCTAAAGCATTATGATAATAATAATCACTAAATAAGAAATCCGCAAAATTACCTTCTATTTCCGTAGTATAATACATATTATTTGTTTCAATAGAACAGATATCATAATCATTAAATACATAATGAAAAATTTCATGAGGAATAATTCTAATATCTAGTAATTGATTGCTTCTAACAGCTAATATATATTTTTTAAATAAAATAGGATCGATCAACGTAAGACCACTATATCCATTGATTTTTTTAAAATTAGAAAATTGAAAAATATTTTTCTGTTCTAAAACCGAAAGTATTTGTGTCTGTATTGGTAAAGGTACCATCTTTTTCACAAAGTCCATGGCAATTACCATTAATTCTTCATTTGTAAGACAAATGGGAATTGGATTTAAATCTGGATGCGAAAAAAATTTTTCTTTAAAAGGAACAAAACTTTGTAATAAAAGATTGAAAATCGAAAAATCATTATTTTGATAGAAATCAATTTGTCTTTCAATAAAAGTAGAAAATTCTGAATAATTCATTTGATCATCAATAAAATGATGACTACTATCAATTTCTTTGTTACAACTAACTCTGATCATATCTTCATAATTAGTAATAAGATCTTGAATAAATTCATGATCTTTTTCATCACTTTGTTGATTGATTTCTTTTAATAATTTCAAATTGTTTTGTAATTCATATAAATTCCATTTATATTTTTTCATACTTAAACTCCCATTGATAATTATCTATTTTAACATAACAATCGAAAAATCAAAAATATATTTAGTAAAAATAGAAAAATTTTGCTATAATATAAATGTAGTACAGTAGAAAGAAGGTATAAAATGGCAACAGCGCATATTGAAGCATCAAAAGATAGTATTGCAAAAATAGTTTTAATGCCAGGAGATCCTCTAAGAGCAAAAATGATTGCAGAAACTTATTTAGAAAACTATCGTTTAGTAAATACCGTTAGAAATGTATTTGCTTATACCGGTACATATCAAGGAAAAAAGATAACGGTTTTTGCATCAGGAATGGGAATTCCCAGTGTCGCTATTTATGCATATGAATTATTTCATTTTTACGAAGTAGAAGAGATTATTCGAATTGGTACCTGTGGTGCTAATCAAAAAGACATCAGATTACAAGATATCATTTTAGCAGAAAGCACTTATAGTTTAAGTACATTTGCAGAATTATTTGATGGAACAAAAGAAAAAATCATGCCATCGTCTTTAGAATTAAATCAAAAACTAGAACAAGCTGCTTTAGATAATCATATCCTACTAAAAAAAGGTATGATTTTAACTAGCGATGTATTTGACCCCTATGTAGAGGATATTAAAAAATATTTTGCAAATTATCCAAAAGAGTTATATACATTAGCAAGTGAAATGGAAGCTTTTGGATTATTTTTTATGGCAAAAAAATTTAACAAAAAAGCAAGTTGTTTATTAACAGTAGTAGATAGTCCTTATGATGATAGACAAATATCTAGTGAAGATCGACAAAATTCACTAAATGTTATGATAAAAATTGCTTTAGATTCCATTTTGAAATAGTTTTATAAAAAATGGTTATATTAAAAAAGAGAGGTGATACAATGGAATATAAAAAAATAGATATGACATCATTTCAATTACATATCATTAAAACCGATCATTTTAAAACCGTAAATATTAGAGTATGTTTAAGAGATAAGATCAAAAAAGAAGAGATTACTTTAAGAAATATGCTTACATCTTTTCTAACTTATTCAACCAATACATATCCTACAAAACGTGATTTGGTATTAAAAGCAGAAGATTTATATGCAGCAAATGTTTATACGAAATCTTATCGCTCTGGTAAATTTAATATGATTAATTTTTTTATGTCAATTTTAAATGAAAAATATACCGAAAAAGGAATGTTAGAAAAAAGCATTGCCTTTTTAGCCGATATTATCTTTGAACCAAATTTTAAGAAGCAAGAAGCCTTTAATAATGCTTATCATTTCTTATACGATAGTATTGAAAGTAATATGAAAGCTATTAAGGAAAATCCTACTACTTATAGTGTAGTTCGTATGCTAGAAGAGATGGATAAGGATATGCCTTATAGTTATCGAGAATTTGGGTATATAGAAGATTTAGAAAATTTAAGCAAAGAAAAATTAATGGCTTATTATCAAAAAGTAATGACACAAAGCCTAGTAGATGTATATGTAATTGGAAATGTAGAGGAAGAAGAATTAATTGCGTTATTGAAAAAATATTTATTATTTACTACTTACAAACGACCAAAAGAAAGTCAATTAATTGAACATAAAAAATTACCAATGAGATCAAAAACAGTAATAGAGAAAGAAGAAAGTAATCAATCAAAATTATCGATTGGATGTAAAATTGGCAATTTAACAGAATTTGAAAGAAATTATGTATTAACAATTTACAATATGCTATTAGGTGGTAATAGTGAATCTAAATTTTTTCAAATTATTCGTGAAAAATATTCTTTAGCATATTATGTATATTCTTCTTTAAATAAATTAGATAATTTAATGATTATCAAAGCAGGGATCTCTAGTGATCATTTTGCAAAAACAATAAAGTTAATCAAAAAATTAATGAAGGAAATGGTAAATGGTAATTTTACGGAAGAACAAATTGCTGTAGTAAAAGAAAGCTATATTTCTTTGCTAAAAGAAATTGAGGATAATGAAAATGCAATTATTGAAACTTATCTAGCAAAAGATTTGTTGAATTTAGGTGATATTGAAGAAAGAAAAAGAGAAGTGATCAAAGTAACAAAAGAAGATATTATGAAGGTTGCTAAAAAAATAAAAATCGATACAATTTTCTTATTAGAAGGGGTTGAACAAAATGAAACCAATTGAATTGGCAGGATTAGATCAAACAGTATATTATGAAAAATTAGAAAATGGTTTAGAGGTTTATTTAATTCCGTATCAAAATAAAAGCAACTATGCAATGCATTACTTAACAAAATATGGTTCTATTCAAACTACTTTTGTTCCTTATGGTAAGAAAAAAGAAATTACGGTACCAGATGGAATTGCTCATTTTTTGGAACATAAAATGTTTGAACAAGAAGATGGTATGGATCCTTTCTCTTTTGCAGCAAAAACAGGAACCTATTCGAATGCCTCTACAAACTTTGAATGTACTAGATATTATTTTGAAGGAAATAAAGCATTTAAAGAAAATTTAAATTATTTATTAGATTTCGTTGGTAGCCCTTATTTCACTGATGAAAATGTAGAAAAAGAAAAAGGAATTATTGCCGAAGAAATTAAGCAATATGATGATGAAGTAGAATGGATATTCGAAGAAGAAATTAAAAAAGCAGTTTTACAAAAAGATAATCATAGAATCGATATTGCTGGAACGGTAGAATCTATTTCTAAGATAACAAAAGAAAATTTATATGATACTTACTATACTTTCTATCAACCAAGTAATATGTTTCTCGTTATTAGTGGTAATTTTGATAAAGAGGAAGCAATCAATATTATTCATGAAAATAAAACCTTACAACAGGCTAAAACAAATTTTGAACTTCAAGTAAAAGAAGAGGAAGAACCATTAGAGGTAAATCAAAAAGAAGTAGAAATTAAATTTAATGTAGTCAATACGAAAGTAGGGTATGCAATTAAAATTCCACTAAAAAATATAAAAGATAAATATTCATTTGGTTTATATATAGGAATGATGTTAAATATTAAATTTGGTTTATCTTCATTATTTCGTGAGGAATTAAAACAAGAAAAATTAATGACATCTTTTTATACAGAAAGAGAACAAATTGGCAATTATTTGATAGTTACATTTAAAGCAGATAGTGAGCAACCACAAAAACTAGTAGCAAAAATTCAAAAAGAATTAAAAAATATAAATATTACAGAAGAAGAAATGGAAAGATTGAAAAAAGTTTGGATTTCTTCTGAAGTAATAATGACTGATAATATTAATGCTACCTTAGAAAATATTGTAGAAGATATCATAGAATATGGAAAAATCATTCCCAATAAAGTAGATATTTTTCGATCATTAAACATGAAAGAATATACAACATTATTATCTGATATTAATTTTGAAAATGCATCTACTATTATTGTCAGTCCAAAAAAAGTATAAAAAGAAAAGCTTGTACATAGAATGAAATAGGTGATTCTATGAAAAAAAATATTTTGATAATAGCAGTAACAGTAGTTGCTGCTTTTTGGCTGCTTTCATCTCATACAGAAACAGAAACCAAAACAAAAGATACAGCTCAAAAAATTGATACTGAAAATAGAGGAGTATTTATTTCATACATTGAATATTTGAATTATTTTCATGAACAATCAAATGAAGTTATCCAAAAACAAATCGATGATATGATCGAAACAATCAAACAATACCATCTAAATCAAATATACTTACAAGTAAGACCTTTTTCAGATAGTATTTATCCATCCAATATTTTTCCATATTCACATACCATATCAGGTAAACAAGGAGAATCAATTGATTTTGATATATTAGATTATATTATCGAAAAAGCACATACTCAAAATATAGAAGTACATGCCTGGATTAATCCTTATCGTATTTCTAATTATACAGATCTGTCATTTCTATCTGAGGAAAATCCAGCTTATAAATGGTTAAATACCAATCATGTAAAAATCATTGAAGGAAAAGGGATTTATTATAATCCTGCTAGTGAGGAAGTAATCGATTTAATTATAGAAGGAGTAGAAGAAATAATTAAGAGATACGATGTAGATGGCATTTTATTAGATGATTATTTTTACCCCGATGATACCATTGATTTAGAAAATTATGAAGAAGTAAAAAATACGATTTCTATTACAGATTTCCGTCTAAGTAAAGTAAATGAACTAATAAGTGGTATCTATCAAACTATTAAAAAGGAAAATAAGGATATTCAATTTGGAATCTCACCTGATGGTAATATTCAAAATAATTATGAAATTCATTATGCTGATGTAAAAAAATGGTTAAAAGAAGATGGCTATATCGATTATATTATGCCTCAATTATATTATGGCTTTTTACATGAAACCAAACCATTTATTCAAACAATTAATGAATGGAATGATTTAATTACTAATCAAGTAAAATTAAAAGTAGCACTTTCTTTATATAAAATAGGAGAAGAAGATCTATATGCTAAAAAAGGAAAAACAGAATGGCAAGATTATACTAATATTATAAGAAAACAAATACAAGTATCAAGAAAAATTCAGAAATATGATGGTTATGTTTTATTTCGTTATGATTATCTTGCTAAAAAAGATAAAAATGTCAATTTACAAACAGAACTTGACAATTATTTAAAGTTATTTGACTAAAAATATATAATTTTTTCATTTTTCCTTGAAAAAACATATTGGATTTGATATAGTAAATACAAGATATGGAGATATCTACAAAGTAGTAGGAAGGAAGAAGAAAATGAAAAACAATAAAAAAACAACAGGACTTTTATTATCAATACTTGGCGTAATTAGTTTAATCTTAATTACTGCTGGAGTAACATATGCATTCTTTACATACACAAAAGAAGGAGAAACACCAAATTCAATTTCAACAGGAACTATTGTATTTCAGTATAATGAATTAACAAACGAAAATAAAGGAATTGAAATCACAAATGCATTACCAATGAGTGATGAAACTGGTAAAGCACTAACTGAAGAAGGAAATGTATTTAATTTTAATATTAAATCAACTGTTAAAGGAAATGCCAATATTCCTTATGAAATCACAGCCAGAAAAATGGAAGGCTCTACTTTGGATGAAAGTGCAATTAAGATTTATTTAGAACCTGTATCAACCGATCATGATACACAACAAACTGAAGAAAATAAAACATTATCTACAGGAAATAAAGTAACAACATTTGCAGCATTAAGCAATACTGAAAAAGTTACTACATCTGACCAAAATAAAATTGTAGAAAAAACTTTATTTACAGGTGTAGCACCAGCCAATAAAGAAGATTATACTAGAAACTTTATTTTAAGAATGTGGATTAATGGAGAAGCTTTAGAAAATGGAGCAGCCCCAGTTGATTATTCGCCATACGAATTTGTATTAAAATCTGAAGTAAATGACTCTACTGCAGCGTTAAAAGCTGATGAATTAATTAAAAAAGGCACATTAATTACTTCAGCAACATATTATGCTTTGCCAGAAACTGAAGAAGTTCAAAATGGAGCTACTCACAACAGAACACAATATGAAAGAATTGCTTATGTAAATATGACAGATAGAACAATCTATACTGTAAGTCAAGCTACAAAAGAAGGTTCAACAATTTCTAAAGAAGGATTTACTGAAAGTGAACAATTCTATGCTATCAATGGTCAAACTTTCATAGTAAGAATCAATGTTTATGCAAATGCAACTGTTGTTGAAGATGGATCAGGCATTTAAAAAAAGAATTAAACTTACCTTATGGTAAGTTTTTTTATGCCAAAAATAGAAGAAAAAGAAGATACTCTAGAATTCAATATTTATTTTTGATATACTGTTATTAGTAGAAATATTGGTGGTGATCATAAATGATTGAATACTTACAAGAAAATAATTTAATAATCTGTCCTCGTTCTTTGCAGAAATCTGTAATTGAAGAAATCAATCAACAAGAAAAATTAATATCCTTTAAAATCATGGATTTATCACAATTAAAAGAAAATTACTTTTTTTCTTATGATCAAAAAGCAATCTACTATCTAATGAACAAATTAAATATTAAATATGATATTGCTGTAGAATATTTAGAATCTTTTTATTATTTAGAAAATAAAACCTATCATTCCCATAAATTAAATCAACTATTAGCTTTAAAACAGGAATTAGAAAATCAGAAACTTCTAAAAAAGAATCCTCTTTTTCAATATTATCTACAACATACAACTATCATTATTTATGGTTATTTTTCTCTAGATCCTTTTTATGTGAATTTATTACAAAATCAATATCATGCCAAATGGATCAAAACAGAAGAAACTAAAATCACAAAAGTAATTTATGAATTTAATGATATAGAAGAAGAAATAGCTTATGTATGTGAAGATATTCGTAGAAAATTAGATGAAAAGGTTCCAATTGAATGTATTAAAATAGTTCAGCCTAGTGATGAGTATCTTTTGCCACTAAAACGAATTTTTACTTGGTGTCACCTTCCAATTAATTTAGAAAATAAAATTTCTTTAGCTCATCTTCCAATAGGAAACTTTCTATTAAAACAAATAAAAAATAACATTCCTTTTTCTAAAATTTTAGAAGAATTATCAGAAAAAATAGACGATTTAGAAATAATAAATCAGATTATCAATATCTTTAACCAATATGTTGATTGGGAAATAGAAACTACTAAACTATATGAATGTATCCATTATGATTTAGAACATACCTTTCAAAAACAGAAACAGAAAGAAAATACAATTCAAATCGTCACTTTAGAAGAATTAAATTCAGATGACTATGGTTACTTATTAGGTTTTAATAAAGAAAATTATCCAACAGTCTATCAAGATGAAGAATTCCTAAGTGATCAAATGAAAGTAGAATTAAGCTTATTTACAAGTAATGAAAAAAATAAAAATAGTATTTTAAAATTAAAACAGGATTTATATCATAATCCCAATTTATGTATTACCTATAAATTAAAAACTGCTTTTGAATCATATAATCCATCTTTATTAATAAAAGAAGAACAAATGCAAGTTATTAAAAATCCTAAACTTTCTTTTCAAATATCAAACTTATTTAACCAAATAACCTTAGCCAAAGAATATGATAAATTTTATCAATATGGAATCCATTCAGAAACATTAGAATATTTAAAGAAAAATTATAAATTAGCTTCCTATCGTACTTACCAAAATCAATTTACAGGTTTAGATGAACAAGAATTTTTACATTCATTAAATAAACCATTAACATTATCTTATTCTGCTATTAATGAATACTATCACTGTGCTTTTCGCTATTATATCAATCATATATTAAAGATAAAAGAAGAAAATGTAGATGAATTTTATATGTATGTAGGAAATATTTTTCATTATGTCTTATCAAAAAGTTTTATACCTAATTTTGATTTTGATAGATCTTGGAATGAAGAAGCAAAAAAATATAATTTTACACTTTCACAACAACTATTATTAGAAAAATTAAAAATTGAATTACAGTATGATATTGATATCATAAAAAAACAAACAAATTATACTCATTTTAATGAATTTTTATTTGAAAAAAGATTTGCGATTTCAGTTCCCAATCATTATCATATACCAGTAGAATTTGTAGGAGTAGTAGATAAAATTAACTACTTAAAAGAAGAAAATAGAACATTGGTTAGTATAATTGATTATAAAACAGGAACGATTACTACCAATTTAAACAATATGATTTATGGTTTAGGAATGCAACTACCTATTTATCTTTATTTTGTAAAAAGAAGTAATTTATTCCCTAATACAGAAATTGTAGGTTTTTATTTACAAAAAATAATTAATAAAGAAATAAAGGCAACTAATACTAAAACAATCGAAGAATTAAAAGAAAATGCATTAAAATTAGTAGGATATTCAATCGATGATGAAGAACTATTAGAAAAATTTGATATGACTTATCAAGAAAGTGCATTGATACAGGGATTAAAAAAGAAAAAAGAAGGTTTCTATGCTTATTCTAAAGTATTAAATAAAAATCAATTTGAAAAAATAGACAATTTAGTAGAAAATAAAATTCAAGATGCTACTAATTCCATTCTATCAGGAAAATTTTTAATTAATCCTAAAAAAATTGAAAATGATAAAATAGGTTGTGAAAATTGTAGTTATCGAGATATCTGTTATAAAAATGAATCAGATTTTATAGAATTAAAAAAGCATCAAAATTTAGATTTTTTAGGAGGGGATTCCTATGCCGAATTGGACTCATGAACAGAAACAAGCTATATATGAAGAAGGATCTAATATTTTAGTAAGTGCTGGAGCAGGAAGTGGAAAGACTGAAGTATTATCAGAAAGAGCTCTTAGAAAAGTAAAAGATGGCGTAAATATTGATCAAATTTTAATTTTGACTTTTACCAAAGCAGCTGCATATGAAATGATGATTCGTATTCGTAATAAAATTGCAGAAGCTGGTTTTACAGAACAAGTCAATCGCATTGAGAAATCCTATATCACAACATTTGATTCATTTGCACTATCCATCGTAAAAAAATATCATGATCGAATCAACATTGTAAAAGAAGTTTCCATTATAGATGAGAATGTCATTTTTTTATTAAAAAAACAATTTTTGGAAGAGATTCTAGAAGAATATTATCAAAAGCCAACTCCTTCTTTTGAAAAACTAATTACCGATTTTTGTTTACGGGATGATAGAGAATTAAAAAAATATATTTTATCAGTGAATGATAAATTAGATTTAATGTATGATAAAAATTCCTATTTAGAAGAATATATCGAAAATTCTTACCAAACTCCAAAAATAGAAAAAAGATTGGAAGAATTTGAAACGATATTAAAAAACATGATAATGCAAATAAAGGAATTACTAAAACAGTTAGAACTTTCATTAGATCAGAAACAATATATGGAATATGTTACTGCTTTAGAACCCCTTCTTAATGCTAATCATTATGATGAAATGAAAAAAAATTTAGAAATTACTCTACCAAGATTATCTAAAAATAGTGATCAATACTTAAAACAAACTAAAGAAAAATTAAAGTCATTAATAGAAGATATTCAGAATATGTGTACTTTTTCTAATAAAAAGGAAATGTTAGAGGGATATTTATCAACTAAAGAAGAAGTAGAAGTTATCATAGAAATCATTCAAAAATTAGATCAAAAATTAATGGCATATAAGAAACAGAATAGCATTTTTGAATTTACAGATATTTCCAAACTTGCGATTGAGTTAGTTAGCAATCATCCTGATATTCAGGAAGAACTAAAATCATATTTTAATGAAATTATGATTGATGAATATCAAGATACATCGGATCTACAAGAGAAATTAATCAGTTTAATTTCTAATCATAATGTATATATGGTAGGAGATATTAAACAATCTATTTATCGCTTTCGTAATGCTAATCCATCCATTTTTAAAGAAAAATATAATCGTTATTCTAAAGGGGAAGATGGTAAAAAGATAGATTTAAATCAAAACTTCCGTAGTCGAGAAGAAGTATTAGAGGATATTAATTCTATTTTTAACGAAATTATGGATAATGATTTTGGTGGTGCCAATTATCAAGAAAGTCATAATATGATTTTTGGAAATCAAGTATATATCGAAAAAGGAAAAACGAATCAAAATTCTAGTTTAGAAATTTATTGTTATCATCAAGAAAAGGATTCTCCATATATAAGTTATCATAAAGAAGAAATAGAAGCTTTTATTATTGTTTCCGATATGCAAAAAAAAGTAAAAGATCATTATCAAGTATATGATAAAGAATTAAAAAGGTTACGAGATGTATGTTATAGTGATTTTGTGATTTTAATAGATCGTAGTAGTAAATTTGTTACTTACAAAAAGATTTTTGAATATTTAAAAATACCATTAACGATTTTAAAAGATGAAAATATCATTGATCAAAATGAAGTTTATTTAATCCGTAATATTTTAAAACTTCTATCTAGTATTGAAAAACAGGATTATGGTAATACTTTTCAATATAGTTTCATAAGTCTTGCTAGAAGTTATTTATTTTCTTATTCTGATCAAGAAATTTTTCATATTATGAAAAATAATCTGTATGAGAATACAAGTGTGATTGAGAAAATAAATAAAATTAGAAAAAAATTAGATTATTTAGATTTATATAGCTTATTAGAAAATATAATTCAAGAATTTGAATTTGAAACTAAATTAATAGAAATTGGAAATATTCAAACAGGAATTTCCGTATTAGAATATTTTAAAAATTTAAGTATTAATCTTCAAAATTTAGGATATGATTACCAACAATTTATTACTTATTTAGATGGTATTATTCAAAGTGAAAAAGAAATTAATATTCCTATTTCGATTCAAAATGAAAATAGTTGTAGAATTATGACAATTCATAAATCAAAGGGATTAGAATATCCAATTTGTTATTACAGTGGTTTATCTTCTTCTTTTAATGTAAGCGATTTAAAAGAAAAAATAGTATTTGATAATGAATATGGTATGATTCTTCCAAGTTTTCAAAATGGATATCAAGATACCTTTTATAAAACACTTTTAAAGAAAAAATACTATTTAGATGAAATTAGTGAAAAAATTAGATTATTTTATGTAGCCCTTACTAGATGTAAAGAAAAGATGATTATCGTAACAGATTTAGAAGAAAAAGAATCATTAGAAGAAAAGAGTGTTTCTTCATTTGAAAAGGAAAAATATCGTTCTTTTCTAGACATATTAAAAAGTATTGCTACAAAAATAGAGAATAAAATAGTAAAAGTAGATCTAGATAAAATGATTTTAACTAAGGAATATAAGAATTTAAATCAGAAAAAAATAGAAGATATAGCTGTACAAAATAATTGCATAGTTTCAGAATATCATATTCAAGAAAAAATAATAGAAGATTTTCATTTTTCTAAAAAAGTAACACATTTGATTAGTTCTAAAGAAAAAGAAAATATGCAATTAGGAATAAAAATTCATGAACTATTAGAAATTGTTGATTTTAAAAATCCAGAACTGCAAAAACTGGAAATCACAGATATAGAAAAAAAATATCTTGAAGCATTCCTAAATCAACCAATATTAAAAAATATCCAAGAAGCAAATATTTTAAAAGAGTATGAATTTTATACAATGGATGAAAATCATCAAAAAAAACATGGAATTATTGATTTGGTACTAGAATACCAAGATCGAATTGATATCATTGATTATAAATTAAAAAATATTGAAGATATAGAATACAAAAAACAGTTAATGGGTTATCAAAGTTATATGGAAAAGAAATGTAAAAAAAGAGTAGATATTTATTTATATTCAATTATGGATCAGACTCTGAAAAAGATGAATTCTATGGAAAATACTATTTCAATTTAATAAGAAAAATTAATTTTTAATTTTTCTTATTTTTTTGTTAGTCATTTTTTAAAAAACTTAAATAATAATAGCAGGAGGTGATAGAGTGAAGTATCCATTTGAACATCAATCTGATCTAAAAGATTGTGGTATTAGTTGTTTATTAATGCTTACAAGATATTATGGTGGTGGAGTATCAAAAGAGTATTTAAGAAATATTACGAATACTACAAAAGATGGTGTAAATGCTTATTATTTAATAGAAGGTGCTAAAAAATTAGGATTTTCTGCATATGGTGCGAAAGGTAATTTAGAAGAAATCAAACAAGAAAATTTACCCTGCATTGCTCATGTAGTGATCAATAAAAGTTACCAACATTTTGTGGTCATTTATAAAATAAATCAAAAGAAAAAACAGTTATTAATAGCAGATCCAGCTAAAAAAGAGTGTATCAAAACTTCTATCGAGGAATTTAAAAAAATTTCAACTGATCAATACCTTTTTCTAATTCCAAATAAGAAAATAAAGTATATAGAAAAAAATCATATTTTAAAAAATTTATTACATAATTTTCTAATCACTAAATATAAATTCTGTCTATTCATAATATTAGTATCCTTTATAGTAACAATTTTAAATATCATATATTCCTTTCACTTTAAAATGCTAATGGAATATGTAATTACTTATGGAAGTAGAAATAATTTATTGATATTAGGAATATTGTTTATAGGAATTATTTTAATCAAAGAATTTAGTAATTATCTTCGCAATCAGTTTATGAACTTAATAAATCACCAATTAGATCAATCATTGATTTTAAATATATACCATCATCTCTTATCACTTCCTTATCTCTATTATAAAAATAGAACAACAGGAGAAATTATCGCTAGAATGAATGACATAACAACTATAAGAGAGTTAATTAGTAAATTATTAATTACCATATTTTTAGATACTAATTTAACCCTATTTGTCCTCATAATATTATTCTGTTTAAATCATACTCTAACACTAATTTTAATATTAGTAACGCTTCTTATTTATTTTTGTATATTTTGTTTTCAGAAACCATTAGAAAGAAGAATACAAAAAAGTAAGGAAGAAGCAGCAAAAGTCAATTCATTCTTAGTAGAAACCATAGGGGGAATCGAAACAATAAAAAATCAAAATATCCAACAATTTATAGAAAATAATTTTTTATTAAAGTACTGTAAATATAATAAAAATAGTTTTTCATATAACCATATTTTTATTTTAGAACAGTTTTTAAAAGAAATAATAAATCAAACCGGGACCTTCATTTTAATGATCGTTGGTTGCTATTTTGTACTTCAAAATCATATGGATATCGCAACCCTAATTACATTTATTACTCTTTCTGGTTATTTATTAGAACCTGTAAAAAATGTAGTAGATTTAAATTTATCATGGAAAGAAGCAAAAACATCTTTTCAAAGAATATCTGAATTATATGAAATTGAAGAGGAAAAAATAAACAATCATCAATTAAAATTAAGTAAAAAATTGTTAGGACAGATTGAAATTAAAAATTTGATGTATTCATATAATGGAAAAGATTTCTTATTGAAAAATATTAATATGCTAATTTTACCAGGATCAAAAGTATTAATTTATGGTAGTAGTGGAAGCGGGAAGAGTACCCTAGCAAAAATATTATCAAAACAATTAGAAATCAAAAATAAAATGCTATATTATGATGGACGAGATATCAATCAATATGAACTATCTAATATTAGGCAAGAAATATGTTTGATATCACAACAAGAAACTATTTTTACAGATTCTATTTATCAAAATATAGTACTAGATAAAACAGTAGATTATGATGATTTTTTAAACATTGCTAAAGATTGCATGATTGATGAATTTGCAGAAAAAAATATTTTAGATTACCACATGTTATTAGAAGAAAATGGCTTTAATATTAGTGGGGGGCAAAGACAAAGAATCATTTTGGCAAGAGCATTGTTAAAAGACGCAAAAATATATATATTGGATGAATCATTAAATGAAATTGATATTGAAAAAGAAAGAATTATTTTAAAAAATTTATTTCAAAAATATTCTGATAAAACATTTATTGTGATTTCCCACCGTTTTCATAATCAAGACTTATTTACTCAAAAATATTTTATTGAAGAAGGTATTAGTTATGAAAAATAATTGGGACCTTTCTGATTATGAAACAATAAAGGAAATTCATTTAAAAAAAGCGGGAAGTTTCCTGTTTCTATTTTTAACTACAGTAGGGATAATATTGATAATATGTAAATTCCATATAGAAGTATATGAAAAATATACTTTAATCAAAAATGAAGATCATTTTTCTATGATAACAGAGAGTGAAAAAGTTCCAATATTGGAAAAAAATAGTATTTTATATATTGATAATCAAAAATATCATTATACAATTTTAAATATTGAAAAAGACTATACAAATATAAATAATATTATTTATCAAACGATCTATATCGACCCCTATAACTATCATACAAATGCTATTATCACAAATTGTTATCTTTTACGAAAAAGAGAAACTATTTTTGAATATCTATTAGAATTTATAAAAGGAGGCAGTATATGGAAAGAATGAACCAAGAAGAATTAATAGAAACAAAAGGTGGAATTGGTTTCTGGGCTGTTGCCGGAATCGTGTCGGCAGTCATATTTATTGTAGGAGTAATCGATGGAATTGCTCGTCCACTAAAATGTAACTAGGAGGAGAAATAATGAATCAAAATTTAAGTAATCAAGAACTATTATCGATTGTAGGTGGTTTCAATATTACAGGAACTATTATCAATGCATTTACATCAGCTGCAAAATTTATATATTCAGCTGGACAAGCCTTAGGAAGTGCTATTATCAGAATAGGTAGTCATAATTTATGTCCTATGAAATAAAAAAAATCTATAAAAATCATGAACATGTTTTTCGTTTTATTATCATCTTGATAATGTTACCTCTATTTTTAATTTTAACTGAGCTTATATTAAGTGCCATATTAAATCTTGGTACTTATGTTGGTACTTTTTTAAGGTGCTTATATGAATTAGTAGTTTTTTAAAGGGATTCGTTCCCTTTTTTATTTTAAAAAGAAATAGATAGCCTAATAATATTTGATCATAGAAAGAATTGACAAAAGCAAAAAAGTAGCTATAATAATGGCAAGGAGAGAGAATATGAAAATACAATTTGATATTATTGAGGTTGTATTAAAAGAAAAGTTAGGAATTGATTTAACAGCAGAAGAAGAAAAATGGTTAAAAGATATTGAATTAGAACATGACATGAAGCAGACAGTAATGGATTTAATTGACGATCCATCTTATTCTGATGAAATTGAATGTATCATAAATAAGATTTTAACTACAAATTCTAGTCTTCCAATAACAAAGCAAGAAGAAATTAAGAAAAAATATTTATTTAAAAATAAGTAAAGCATTAAATTTGAAAAATATTACGAATAATTGAAATAAATAAAGAAATTAGATTAAAAAAATGTTGAAAAAAGTAAGATGTTGAGTTATAATCTAATTTAGTAAATATGCGGAAGGAGGGGAAATAATGACACAGGTAGCGGTAAAAAATGGAAATCTTGAATTTGCATTAAAGAAATTTAAACAAAAAGTTGCTAGAGATGGAGTCCCTTCTGAATGCAAAAAAAGAGAAGCTTATGATAAACCAGGAGTAAAAAGAAGAAATGCTAAAAAAGAAGGCATTAAGAATACTCGTAAGCGCAATAAAGCAAATAAAAATAGAGACTAATCGTAGTGTTAGTCTTTTTCTATCATAGGAGGAAAATATGGATTTAGTACAAGAATTAGATCAAGATATCATCAATGCTATGAAAGCAAAGGATAGTGTTTGCCTAGCAACACTTCGTGGTGTAAAAGGTGCTATGAAACTACAAAGTATTGACTATAAGAAAGAAATCAACGATGAATTATTAATTGAAGTAGTTTCCAAAGAAATAAAAACTAGAAATGAATCAATTAAAGAATTTGAAAAAGGCGCTAGACAAGATTTAATTGATAAAACAAAAATGGAAATTGAGATTTTAAATAAGTACCTTCCTGAACAATTATCAGAAGAAAAATTAAAAGAAATAATTCAACAAGTATTTGTAGAAATGAATCCCACTGGTATGAAAGATATGGGAAAAGTAATGGGTAAAATTACACCATTAATCAAAGGAAAAGCAGACATGGGAACAGTATCTGCGATTGTGAAAGAAAAATTAAGTAGCTTATAAAAAAACAATATTTTAATTGACTACCACCCCTAGGGGGTGGTATAATTTTTGTGGTGATAAAAATAATGGAAAAGCAAGCCAGTTGTCAAAAGACAACACTGAGAACAGATGAAGAAAAAAAATACCTGCAAACCAGATTAAAAACAATCGAAGGTCAGGTTCGAGGAATTAATAATATGATTGAAGAAAATCGATATTGTGGTGATATCTTAATTCAATTATCTGCTGTTACGAAATCATTAAAAGGTATTGGACAGAGAATTTTAAAAAATCATTTATCAACTTGTGTGATAAAAGATATTCAAAATAATAAATTAGAAATGATGGATGAAGTCATGGATTTAATTAAGAAATTAGATTCTTAACACAAAATAATAGAAAAAAAGGAGGTTTTGTGATGAAGAAAATAATTTTAAAAATTGGCGGAATGAGCTGTAGCGGTTGTTCATCAGGATTAGAAAAAAATTTAAATAAACAAAAAGGAATCATTCATGCAAGTGTCAATTTAGTTTTAGCCCAAGCACTAATTGAATATGAAGATTTTTTAACAATAACAGATTTAGAAAAAATGATCGAAAAAGCTGGTTTTGAAAGTTTAGGTGTTTTTCAAGAAAAATTTGAAGAAGAAAATCAAAAAGAGGAAAAAAAGAAATTAATAGGATTTGCTTTTCTTACCATGTTTGTTTTATATCTTTCAATGTCACATATGTTAAGATTACCTAATATTCCATTTTTGGATATGGAGAAAAATCCTATTTCTTATACAAGTTGTCTTTTCTTTTTAACCATCTTGTTCCTAATTTATAGTAGAGATATTTTAAAAAGCGGTGTTAAAAATTTTCTTCATAAAACACCGAATATGGATACTTTAGTTACCATAGGAGTAGGAGCAAATTTTATCTATAGTTTATGGAATATGGTTCTTCTATTTTTAAAAAAATCGATAAGTGTTCAAAATATCTATTTCGAATCCTGTTGCGTAATTCTTTTCTTTATTAAGTTAGGAAGATATATTGATCATAAAAACAAAGAAAAAACAAAAGAAGCCTTAAAAGAACTAGTTCAAATTACTCCTACAACTGCTCTTTTAAAACAAGGTGAAAAAGAAAAAGAAGTAACAATTGATGAAATTAATAAAAAAGATATTTTAATTTGTAAACCAGGTATGAAAATAGCAGTAGATGGTATCATCATATCTGGAGAAGCCCATTTAGAAGAATCTTTTCTAACAGGAGAATCAACACCTGTTAAGAAGAAAAAGAATGATAGAGTAATAGCAGGTAGTATCAATATGGATGGTTACATTGAATACCAAGCTGAAAAAATAGGAAAGGAAACTACAATTTCAGAAATTGTGAGATTAGTAGTAGAAGCAACTTCTACCAAAGCACCAATTCAAAGAATTGCTGATAAGATTAGTAGTTATTTTGTACCTACTATTATTCTGATTTCCCTTGTAACATTCATTGGCTATTTATTAGTAGGATTTTCTTTGAAAGATGCGCTTACTTCTTTTGTAAGTGTACTAGTAGTTGCTTGTCCTTGTGCATTAGGATTAGCAACGCCATTAGCAATAGTAGTTAGTGAAGGTAGTGCAGCAAAAAAAGGAATTCTTATTAAGCAAAGTGAAACTTTAGAAAATGCCAAAAAAATAGATACAGTTATTTTTGATAAAACGGGAACATTAACATATGGAAATTTAAAAATTTCTAAAATTTATCATAATAAGAAATATACTGAACCAGAATTCATGCAATTAGTTACTAGTATTGAGAAAAATTCTGATCATCCTATTGCCAAGGCCTTTAAGGATTATGCCGAAAAACAAAAAATTTCTTTCAGCCAAGTAACAGATTTTCAAACAATAGATGGGATTGGTTTAACAGGTAAGATTTTCCAAAAAGAATATTTTTTAGGAAATAATAAGTTATTTCAAAAAGTAAAAATAGCTAATCCATATCTAAAAGAAGAACAAAAATTAGTAACATCAGGAAATAGCATTGTTTATGTGATAGAAGATCAAGAAGTTATTGGATTAATTGGTGTCAAAGATATTGTACGCGAAAATGCAAAAATTACTATAGAAAGACTAAAAAGAATGGGAAAATATGTTATAATGTTAACAGGTGATAATGAGAATACAGCAAATATAATAGCAAAAGATATTGGAATTGATGAAGTAATTGCTAATGTAATCCCTCAAGAAAAGACCAAAGTCATACAACAATTGCTTGCTAGTAAACATAATGTTATGATGGTTGGAGATGGTATTAACGATGCTCCAAGTTTAGCAACTAGTAATATTGGAATTAGCATTCATAGTGGTACCGATATTGCTATTGATTCTGCTGATGTCATTTTAATGCAAGATAACTTAGAAAGGATACTAGATTTTTTCACAATCAGTAAAAAGACATTACGAATTATTAAAGAAAATTTATTTTGGGCTTTTTTCTATAATATTTGCATGATTCCACTTGCTATGGGATTAGGAAAAAAATTTGGACTTTCTATGAATCCTATGATTGCATCAATTAGTATGACGATTAGTAGCTTAACTGTTGTTCTGAATTCCCTAAGACTAAATTTAAAAAAAGAAAATAAGAAAAAGAAGAGGTAATAGTATGAAAAAACAAATCATTATGATAATAGGAGCATTATTAATAGCATTAGGAGGAATCATTTCCTATACGAATTATGTATCCCAAGATAGTTTTAAATTCAAAAAAGAATATGAGAACTTGAATAATACTTTAAATGATAATGGTCAAGAAATTAGAGAAATTAATATTTCTAAAAACAATCCTTTTGTTTATAAAGAAGCAAGTGATATTGTAAAAATGATTGAAAACAAAGAAACATTTCTTGTATACTTTGGATTTCCAACATGTCCATGGTGTAGAAGTATTCTTCCTACTTTAATAGATGTTGCTAAAGATTTAAAAGCAGATACGATCTATTATGTTGATGTAAAAGAAATAAGAGACACGATTGTATTAGATGATGAAAATCATCCTGTAACTGAAAAAGAAGGAACCAATTCTTATTATGAATTACTCAAATTATTAGGTAATGTTTTAAAAGATTATACACTAAAAGATCAAGAAGGAAATTCAGTAACAATAGATGAAAAAAGAATTTCAGCCCCTAACATTGTAAGTGTTGTAAAAGGAAAAGCTACTTCTATGACTACAGGAATCAGTGAAAAACAAACAAATGGCTATATGAAATTAACAGATGAAATGATTCATGATACTTATCAAAAATTAGAAACAGTCATAAAAGAAAATATAGAAAGTAAATCATAATGGAAAAATATCAAGAAATTGAAAGAAGCATTATTAAAAAATTTCGGAAAGAAATTTGGAGTAAATTCGTAAAAGCAGTTCAAGAATATGAACTTATTCAAGAAAATGATAAAATTATGGTTTGTATTAGTGGAGGAAAAGATTCCTTTTTATTAGCAAAATGTATTCAAGAACTAGCAAGGCATAGTAAAATAAAATTTGAAGCATGTTATGTAGCCATGGATCCTGGTTACAATCAAAATAATCATGATCATATTTTGGAAATGGCAAAAATTTTAAATATTCCAATCCAGATGTTTCATAGTGATATTTTTAATATTGTTAGCACCATAGATTCAAGCCCATGTTATTTATGTGCGAGAATGAGAAGAGGATATTTATATAGTAAAGCTAAAGAATTAGGATGCAATAAAATTGCCTTAGGTCATCATTTTAATGATGTAATTGAAACAACTCTTTTATCGATGTTTTATGGTTCTGAATTGAAAACAATGATGCCTAAATTACATAGTGATCACTTTGAAGGACTAGAATTAATTCGTCCGTTATATTTAGTAAAAGAAGAAGATATTCTGTCTTGGAAAAAATATAATGAATTAACATTTATCAATTGTGCTTGTCGTTTTACAGAAAATTGTGTAATACAAGATGATGGTACTAGCAAAAGATTAGAAATCAAAAAATTAATTCAAGAATTACGAAAAACAAATAAGAATATTGATTATAATATTTTTAAAGCTTTAGATAATGTTAATTTAAATTGTGTTCTAGGAATTAAAAAAGAGGGAAAATATCATAGCTTTTTAGAAAATTATGAGAAGAAAAAATAAATTCTTCTCTTTTTATTTGTTAGGGTATTGACAATTTTGATAGTTAGGCATATTATGATATAGGCAACTTAAAATAGGAGAAAAATAGAATGAAAGAAGAAAGATTGTTATACCAAATAAAAGAATTAGAAAAAATGATATTTCGAGCATTGCTTTTAGAAAATGGTACAATAGAAGAGCTTTCTTGTAAACCATTAACACCTACTCAAATGCAAATTTTAGAATTTATTCTGAATCATCAACAAGAAGAAATTTTTCAAAGAGATTTGGAAGAGGTTCTAAATTTACGAAGAGCTACCGTTTCTGGAGTGTTACAGACTATGGAAAAAAATAATTTGATAGAAAGAGTAGTATCTGAAAAAGATGCTAGAGTCAAAAAAATTATTTTAAATCCAAAAGCTAAAGCAATGTTTGAAAAAAGAGAAAAAAAGATGCAAGAATTAGAAAAAGTAGTCATTAGTGAAATTGATTCTAATGATTTAATTTCTTTTTTGAATATACTAAAACAAATGAAAGAAAATATTAAAAAATATTTATCAAAATAAAAGTTGCTACTATAGAAAGGAATTCATATGATAAAGTTATTCAAAGATTTAACAAAAAAAGATATTTATTTTATTTTAATTAGTTTTTTATTAATTATTGGGCAAGTATGGTTAGAGTTAAAGATGCCTGATTACATGAGTAATATCACAAGATTAGTACAGACAGAAGGAAGCACAATGACAGAAATCGTAGAACAAGGATTTTACATGTTAGCTTGTGCTTTTGGAAGTTTGGTATCAGCTATTATTGTTGGTTACTTTGCTAGTCATGTTAGTTCTAATTTTTCAATGAATTTACGAAAAAAAATTTTTGATAAAGTAGAATCATTTGGAACAGAAGAAATTAAAAAATTTTCAACTAGTAGTTTAATTACTAGAACTACTAACGATGTTATGCAAATTGAAATGCTAATTGGAATGGGCATGCAATTACTAATTAAAGCACCAATTATGGCAATTTGGGCAGTTACTAAAATTTTGGATAAATCCATCGAATGGAGTATCCTAACAGGAGCTTGTGTCGTCATTCTTTTAACTACAATTGGAATCATTATGATGATAGTAATGCCAAGATTTTCAAAAGTCCAAAAATTAATTGATCGCGTTAATGGAGTAATTAGAGAAAACTTATCTGGTATTCGTGTTATTCGAGCTTTTAATGCTGAAAAGTATCAAAAAAATCGTTTTGAAGAGGTTAACTCAAATCTAACAGGAATGCAATTATTTAATCAAAGATGTTTTGCGATTATGATGCCTGTTATGAATATTGTCATGCATGGTTTGACTCTAGGAATCTATTTAATTGGTGCTATTTTAATTGAACAGGCAATGATGGGTGATAAATTATTAATTTTTAGTAATATGGTAGTATTTACAAGTTATGGAATGCAAGTAATTATGTCTTTTTTAATGTTAGCTATGATTTTTATGATGTTACCTAGAGCTAGTATCTCTGCAAATCGTATTCAAGAAGTTCTATCCGCAAAAGTAAGTATTCAAGATGGAACATTTGATGGTCATACAAAGGAAACAGGAACCATTGAATTTAAAAATGTATCATTTAAATATCCAGATGCTGATGAATATTTGTTAAAAAATATCTCATTTCAAGTAAAAAAAGGAGAAACAATTGCTTTTATTGGATCAACAGGAAGTGGAAAATCTACCTTAATCAATTTAATTCCTAGATTTTATGATGCAACAGATGGAGAAGTGCTAGTAGATGGAATCAATGTAAAAGAATATACACAAGAAGCATTGCATAATAAGATGGGATATATCCCTCAAAAAGCAGTTATGTTTACAGGAACGGTGTCTTCTAATGTAAACTATGGAGATAATGGAAAAGAAAAAAATGAAAATGAGATGAAAAAAGCAATTGAAATAGCACAAGGAAAAGAATTCGTTGAAAAAATGGAAAATACCTATAATAGTCATATCGCAAGAGGAGGTACCAATATTTCTGGAGGTCAGAAACAACGATTAGCGATTGCACGTGCAATTGCTAGAAATCCCGAAATCTATATTTTTGATGATTCATTTTCAGCTCTTGATTATAAAACGGATGCTACTTTAAGAAAAGAATTAAAAAAATATACCAAAGATGCTACGAATGTAATAGTTGCACAAAGAATTGGTACCATTATGAATGCTGATAAAATTGTTGTATTAGATAAAGGAGAATGTGTTGGAATTGGAACACATAAAGAATTATTAAAAAACTGTAATGTTTATCAGGAGATTGCATTATCTCAATTATCAAAGGAGGAATTAGAAAATGCCTAGACCAGGACCAAGAGTAAATGAGAAATCAAAAGATTTCTTTGGCTCTATGAAAAGATTGCTACAAAATTTAAAACCATGGAAATGGATTATGATTGTAGCTTTAGCTTTAGCAATGATTAGTGCTATTTTGGCTCTAATTGCTCCTAATCGTTTATCTGATTTTACAGATGTGATAACCAAAGGATTACAGCCAAATACGGAAAAATTAACCGAAGTAGCAGCAAAGATTTCTAACCAATTTTCTAGTGAAATGGATCGTAAAATCACTATGATTTTATCAAATCCAGAAATAAGTTCAGAAGATAAACTTATTCTTCAAAAAACATTATCTACGATATCTGAAAATAGTAAAAAAGAAGAAATTACTCAAAAATTATTATCTTTACCAGATTCTATTCTTTTAGAAATGTTAGAAGAATTTACAATAGATGGAAAAGTAATTAGTAAAAACGATCAATTAACCTGTATTAAATTAATGATGTCTTTACCTACTGATTCTAATGATTCTAATACTTTATTAGCACAATTTGATCAACTGCCATCTTCTATTTATAATTTAGTAAAACCAAAAATGAATATGGAAGATGTAAAATATTATGTAGTATTATTAGCTACTTTATATGTAATTAGTGCCATTTTCAGTTATATTCAAAACTTCTCAATGTCAAGTGTTTCTAACTATTTTGCAAAAAATCTAAGAACCAGAATTAGTAATAAAATTAATTTACTACCATTAAAATATTTTGACACTCACGAAACAGGAGATGTTTTATCGAGAGTTACAAATGATGTAGATACTATTGCTCAAAATTTAAATCAAAGTCTTGCAACTTTAGTAACTAGTATTACACTATTTATTGGTTCTGTTATTATGATGTTTGTTACAGATTGGGTAATGGCAATTACCGCCATTTTATCTAGTATTATTGGATTTAGCTTAATGTTTGTCATTTTAGGAAAATCCCAAAAATATTTTAGTGAAAGACAAAAACAACTTGGAAATTTAAATGGTTATATTGAAGAAATGTATTCTGGTCATAATGTAGTAAAAGCTTATAATGGAGGAAAAGAAGCAAAAGAAAATTTTCAAAAATTAAATAGTAAGTTATATGAATCCAATCGTAAGAGCCAATTTTTATCTGGATTAATGCATCCAATTATGAACTTTATAGGAAATTTTGGTTATGTAGCAGTTTGTATTGTAGGTGCCCTTTTAGTAATGAATCATTACATTTCCTTTGGTGTCATTGTTGCCTTTACCATTTATGTAAGATTATTTACGAATCCTCTTACCCAAATTGCTCAAGCAATGACATCTTTACAATCAACAGCAGCTGCAAGTGAAAGAGTATTTGAATTTTTAGAAGAAGAAGAAATGTCTGATCAAAAAGAAATTAAGAAGCATTTAGATAAAGAAAAAGTAAAGGGACAAATAGAATTTCAACATATTAAATTTAGTTATGATTCTTCAAGAGTAATTATTAAAGATTTTAGTGCCAAAGTAAAACCAGGTCAAAAAATCGCAATTGTAGGACCAACTGGTGCTGGAAAAACTACCATGGTAAATTTACTAATGAAATTTTACGAAATTACAGAGGGAGATATTTTAATCGATGGAGTTTCGACCAAAGAATTATCTCGTGAAAATATTCATGAATTATTCTGTATGGTTTTACAGGATACTTGGTTATTCGAAGGTAGCATTTTAGATAATATTAAATTTAATAAAGAAAATGTAACCAAAGAAGAAGTATGGGAAGCTTGTAAAGTAGTTGGGGTAGACCATTTTATAAAAACATTACCAGGAGGATTAAATTCTTTAGTTAGCGATACCGATACGATTAGTCAAGGCCAGAAACAGCTATTAACAATAGCTCGTGGTATGATCGAAAATGCACCTTTCTTAATTTTAGATGAAGCAACTTCGAATGTAGATACAAGAACTGAAGAATTAGTACAGAAAGCAATGGATAAATTAACAGAAGGAAGAACTTCATTTATTATTGCCCATCGTCTATCAACAATCAAAAATGCTGATTTAATCTTAGTAATGAAAGATGGTAATATTATTGAAACAGGTAATCATGAGGAATTAATGAATCAAAAAGGTTTCTATGCTGAATTATATAATTCTCAATTTGAATTGTAGTTTATAAAAAAAGAAAAAGAATAATTTTTCTTTTTTTATGATAGAATAAAACATATATAAATAAAATATGCAATATAAATAATGTAAATTATAAATTGACAAAATTAGAAAATTTAGATAAAATAGCACATGTAAAAAAAGGGGACAGAGATTCATGAAACCAAAAATAATCAAAAATGTATTAGAAAATGATCAAGAAGTAGCTGAAGATTATAGAAAAACACCACAAGGAACCAGTTTGAAACAATTATTAAATCAAGCCTTTATTAAAAGTTTCTATCAAAATAATCAAAAATTAATTTCCGATTGGTCAGAAGAAGATTATGATAAATTTATAAGTGCATTAAAATTAATGGATATCAATCTTTATGAATATATGTATCCATATTTAAATGATTTAATGCTAAAATCAAAAAAAGATATGGAACAAGAATTAAGAAAGTTAGATTTTATATTAGAAACCCATGTTTTCGATCCTGAAAAAATAACAGTATTTACAGAGGCAACAGATCAGGAACCAGCCTCAAAAAAACAGATATTTAAAGAACATCAATTTTATTGTAGTGATATGATTCAATTTATAGTATCGACTAGTTCAAAAATATTACAGTTGGGAACGATTTCTTTTTCTAACTTTAAATCTAAAATTTTGCAGTTAGAAAATAGTGAAGAACAAATAGAATACCTAAAATGGTTATTAAATTTAATTTATCAAAATGATTCCAAAATATTAAATTCTATATTAGAACCATATCATCAATGGATATCAAGAATTATTTCTTATCCTAAATTATATTCTTTATTGAAAAGTCAAGAAACAAGAGCTTTAACAACCTTCAAAGAACAAATATTTTCTATGTTAAAGCAAATAGAACAGCAACGAAGAAAACCAATCGATGATCATAATAAAGATTTATTTGCTAGAATAAATGCCTATCAAATCAAAAAAAGTAGTTAGCTAGAAACTACTTTTTTCATATGCAAATAATGATTGGTAGCCACCCAAATAATATTGACACAAGAGGCAATCACAAAAGAATACATACCGATTTTACATAGGGAAAGAACATATAATAAAACTGTCTTTAAGATAATGCCTACAATATTATCTAACATCACATATTTAGATAAATTCATTCCCTGTAATGCTGCAGCTAATGGAAGTTCAATATAATAAAATAAAAAAGGAAAGGCAAGAACACGCAGATAATTACCTCCGTGGTTAGTACCATAAATAAGTTGTAAAAAGAACTCCGGAAATAAAAATAAGACTACGGTAACAGGAATTCCAATCGCTAGTGAAAGACCAATTGCCTGTTTTACTTTTCTTTGAATATAGTTATATTTTTTCTCTACAGCAGCCTTAGAAATAATTGGTAACAAACTATTAGAAATTGCTCCTGTAAAAAATCCAGGTAGCAACAATAAAGGCATAGAATATCCTGCAACAATTCCATATTCTTGAGTAATAAAAGTTGCGCTATATCCACTAGCTAACATACCTGCAGTAAGTAGAATTGGTTCTAAAAAATAACCAATATTACCAATTAATCTTGTTCCTGTATTAGGAATAGAAATTTGTAAAATATTCTTAATATTATGAATATCCGGACGCATATCTGCTTTGGTAATTTTGACATTCTTTGGCATAAACATTAATAATACGATAATACTGGTAAATTCACTAATCATATTGACTAGGATCAGAAAACTAATAGCATACACTAAGTCAATTTTTAATAAAGTAGGAACTAATAAAATAGTAAGACCCAATCTCATTAATTGTTCAATAATATGACTAATGACATGAGGAAGCATCTTTTGTTTTCCAAAAAAATAACCTCTTAATAAATTAGAAAGTGCTTCAAAAGGCAAAACCATACTAATACAAAGAATAGGCAAATAACATCTGCTATCTTTTAGTAAGTCTATCGAAATATAAGATGCAGAAAATAAAATTATAGCAATCAAAAATAAATCAAAAATCATAATAATTGGTACTGAAGAGAAAATCAAATTCTTATTATTATATTTATCTTCACTTACCAATTTGGATACAGATATAGGAAGACTAAATTGAGATAGGGACATAAAAAGAGAAAAAGTTGGAAAGATTAACATGTAAAGACCAATACCTTCTAAACCAATTAATCTCGTATTAATTACTTTAATAATCATTCCTAGTATTTTGGTAATGAGTCCACCAATCATTAAAATAATTGTAGATTTGATAAACTTTTCTTTATCCATAGTGTCACCTTCATAAAACTATATGAAAAAAAGCTGGAAAAAAATATATTTTTTTTGAAAAAGTATTTAAAAAACTTTCTAAAATCTTTAATTTATTCTATAATAGATATAAGGTGATAATTATGGATATCTTGTTTCATGATGTATTAGAATTAAAACAAAGGGTTATGCCAGCGTTAAAATTGAGAAAAAAAGAATTACAGAAACAAAATAGAATATTATCAGAAGAGGAAATTTGGAATTACTTTGTAGAACATAGCTGGAAAAATGCATATCAATTATCTCTTTCCAAAATGGTTGATGAAATTTTAAATAGTGAAATTTCAATTTTAGATACGAAGTAAATGTAGAAGGTGACTTTATGAGCAAGAAAGAACAATATACAATTGAGGATTTAATTGAAAAAGCAGGCTCTTATCTTTCTGAAAAGGAAGAACTAAAAAAGATAGAAAAGGCCTATTATTTTGCCGAAAAGAAACATAAAGGCCAGTTTCGCGTATCCGGAGAAGAATATATCAATCATCCTCTGAATACAGCAATGATTCTAACAACAGTTTATGCCGATTGTGATACACTAATAGCAGGTTTATTACATGATACTATTGAAGATTGTGATGTAGAAAAAGAAGAATTAGAAGAATTATTTGGTCCAACTGTTGCTAATTTAGTATATGGAATATCAAAATTAGGAAGAATTCATTTTTCGACAGAAAATGATTATTTAATAGAATATTATAAAAAAATTATTGTAGGTATGAGCGAAGATGTTCGAGTAATTATTGTAAAATTAGCAGATAGATTGCATAACATGAGAACTCTTTATGCTTTATCTCCTGAAAAACAGAAAAAAATAGCGAAAGAAACACTAGAAATTTTTGCTCCTATTGCACATCATTTAGGAATTCATAAAATAAAAAGTGAATTAGAAGATTTATCGTTACGCTACTTAAAACCAGATGTATTTTATGATATCGCAAACAAACTAGATCAAACAAAATTAGAACGAGATAACACAGTAAATGAAATGTTACAAGCAGTAACTAATTTGTTAAATGAACATAATATTACACATGAAATCAAAGGAAGAGCAAAAAGTATTTATAGTATTTACAATAAATTAAATAAAGGTAGAAAATTTAGTGATATTTATGATTTATTAGCACTAAGAGTATTAGTGAATACAGAACAAGAATGTTATTTGGCACTTGGTATCATTCATTCTAAATTTAAACCAATTCCTAAGCGTTTCAAAGATTATATTGCGATGCCAAAGGCTAATATGTATCAATCTTTACACACTACTGTTTTTGGAATTGATGGTTATCTATTTGAAATTCAAATTCGTACTTATCAAATGAATGAAGTAGCGGAAAATGGTATTGCTTCACATTGGGCATATAAAGAACATAAAGATGCTAGTCAAATGATGCAAAATACAACAGAACAAAAACTTCAATTTTTTAAATCTATTATTGAATTAAATGAAGATAAAATGAGTAGTGAAGATTTTGTAAATAGTGTAAAGGACGAAGTCTTAAATAATAATATTTATTGTTTTACACCTAAAGGAGATATCATTGAACTTCCAAGAGGTGCTACTCCTATTGATTTTGCATATAAAGTTCACACAAGAGTAGGCGAAATGATGGTAGGGGCTATCGTTAACAATAGTATTGTTCCTCTTGACTATGAACTAAAAAATAATGATATTGTAAAAATTAATACATCAAAAAATTCCAAAGGTCCTTCTCAAGAATGGTTAAATATTGCCAAATCAACCCAAACTAAAAATAAAATTAGAACATTTTTTACTAAAAATGAGAAAGAATTATATCTAGAACGCGGAAAAGAAAGTTTAGAAAAAGAACTAAGAAAAAATAAAATTTCTTTTGCAGATTTCTTTACAAATGAAAATAGTGAAAAATTATTAAAAGAATTTAAAGTAGATTCAATAGAAGAATTATATTTAGAAATTGGTAATGGAAAATATGCACCTAGTACAGTCATTCATACTATTTATAAAAAGCCAGAAACACCAGATCTAAAACCGAAAAAAATGATAAAATCGGCAGATAATAATTCAGATATTGCTGTTAGTGGGATTGATAAAATCAAAGTAAACTTAGCTAATTGTTGTAATCCTATTCCAGGAGATGATATCATAGGATATATTACCAAAGGAAATGGAATTTCTGTTCATCGGAAAGAATGTCATAACCTAGAATTTTTAGATAATAGAACCGTTCAAGTTTCATGGAATGCTACTACGAATCAAAAATATGAAACAACGATTTTAATACATTGTGATAAGAAAAATGATAACATTTTAGAAATGATGCAAAAACTAAGTATGTTTGATGTTCATGTAGAACGATTTATTACCATTCATCAAAAAGACCAAATGATCTATGAAGTAGATTTATATGTAAATAGTTTAGAACATTTAGAAAAAATATTCCAAGAATTAAAGAAAATCAGCTATATTAAAAAAGTAGAGAGGTTAATGCGATGAGAGTATTAGTTCAAAGAAGTAAAGAAGCAAAATGTGTAGTAGATGGAAAAGAAATCAGTAAAATTCCAAAAGGATTAGTATTATTTGTAGGATTTACAGAAGGAGATACTTTAGAAACAATCATTTACTTAGTTCATAAAATCTTAAATTTAAGAATTTTTGATGATGAAAACCAGGTAATGAATAAAAGTATTTTAGAAACAGAAGCTAGTGAAATTCTATCAATTTCTCAATTTACGCTTTATGCTGATACCAAAAAAGGAAATCGACCAAGTTATATGAAAGCATTAAATGGTCAAAAAGCTAGTCATTTATATGATTTATTTAATCAGGAATTATCAAAATATCTAAAGGTAAAGACAGGAATATTTGGTGCTGATATGAAAATACATTTAATCAATGATGGACCAATTACAATTATGTTAGAGAGGTGAGAATATGAAAAATAAAATAAATTATCGTTTAGTAAATATATTATTAATCATGGCAATTATCTATATCTTTATCGCAACAAGTAACTATTGGAGTGGAATGATCTTTAAGATCGTTAATATTTTTACGCCATTTGTATTAGCTTTTGTCTTTGCCTATATTTTGCATCCTTTTGTTAAGAAATTAGAAGAAAAAGGAGTTCGTAAAGAATTAGCACTAATATTAGTAATTGCCATTACCTTTACCATATTAATTTGTTTGTTATGGGCAACATTACCAGCTATTTATGAACAATTAGTATCCTTTACGAAAAATATTACCCAAGTAATAGGAGATATTTCTGGTAGATTTGATTTAAATCTTGGTGAATTTAAAACTACTATTACAGATGCATTAAATCAAGTAATTAAAGATCTAGGTAGTTATATTTCTAATGGTACAATTGATATTTTAGGAAAAAGTGTTAATATTCTTAGCAATGTGATGATTATATTAATTATTGGAATTTATTTATTAATTGATATGGACAAAATCAGAGAATTCATTAAAAAATATCTTCATCCTCATAAGAAACAATATAATTATTTAAAAACAATTGATCATGAGATGGGTGCTTATCTACATGGATTAGCCATTTATATGATTGTTCAATTAATTGAATATTCCTTATTATTTAAAATTGTTGGACATCCAAGTTGGTTATTATTAGGTCTATTGGCATCTGTTACGACTGTAATTCCTTATTTTGGAGGAATTGCTACAAATATTATTGCTGTACTAACCGCTAGTGTAATTTCAACAAAATTATGTATTGCTACTTTAATTATTACTTTGATCTTCCCTAATGTAGATAGTTATGTAATTTCTCCTCATATTTATGGTAAAACAAATAATATCAATCCACTTTTAGTTATTTTCACTGCTATATTATGTAGTCGAATCTTTGGATTCTGGGGAATTATGATAGGACTTCCAGTTTACATTATAGTTCGTACTACCTGGATTTTCTTCCATAAGGATATTAAAGGCTATATTGAAGATTTCAAAGAAGATAAAAACAAATAGTCATATAAATATTAATAAGAAAAAGCGGATTATTTCTTGACGATATTTATCGAATTTGATAATCTAAAATAGAGAGGAGTGAAGAAATGTTTTGTAGTGAGTGTGGAGCGAAAAACGAGAAGACAAATGATTTTTGTTCTGAATGCGGAGCACCATTAAAAAAAGAGGAATTGCCACCAAAAGAAAATACGAAACAACCAATGTCCAAATCGAAGAAAATATTGATAGGTTTTTTCATAATCATCATAATTCTTTTAGGAATAGGATATAAAATTGGAAAAGATATCACAGATCCTAAAACGGTAGCAAAAGAATATATTCAAGCTGTTATTGATCAGGATGGTGATAAATTATATCAATATTTAGAAATTGATGGAGATACCACTTTTACTACCAAAAAAATATTTTCTGAATTAATCAAAGAAGAGGAAGATATCGATGTGGTAAATTATAAAATCACAAATGTAGATTATGGAGAAGGTAAATTAAGTGCAAAAGTAAGTTTTACTTATATGTTAGAAGATTCAACCGAAGAAGAAACTAGTTATATTAATTTATCAAAACAAAAAAATAAAAAATACTTCTTTTTTGATAATTGGAAAATAAGTGACTTTTCTAGTAGTAGTATTCTTGTTAAAGACTATACGATTAAAGTAAATAAAGGTTCATCAATTACCTTTGCGGGTGTAAAAGTAAGTGATAAATATTTAGATTCCAAACAATCAACATCTAAATTAGACGTTTATGTACTACCGCAAGTTTTTGCTTATGAAACAGAATTAAAAACTATTTTACCAAGTGGCATGCCCATCGAGGAGAAGATACTTCCATCAACCTATGATGATTCATATAGGGTAGGATTTGAAAAAGATGTTTTAACAGAAGCAGAAAAAGAAGTATTAATAAAAAATGCCAAAGAAAATTTTACTACAATTTATCAGAATGCCATTGCGAAAAAAAGTTTTAATGATATCAAAACAAGTTTTGAACATGATGGCATTGATTTAACAGAATTTGAAAAAGAGTATACAGAACTAGTATCTGATCTGGAAAGTAATTATAGAAAATTAACAGAAATCGAATTTTCTAAAATTGAGATTGAAGACATAGAATTAGATGAAGATGGATATTTAGAAGTTCAATTTTTATTAAATTATAATTATACCATTCAGTATACAGGTTGGTATAGTAATGAAACACAAACTTCAAAAGATACAGATTATGGATACATGAAGATGAAATTTACTTACGATAATGGAAAATATTATTTAGTAAGTGTAGATGATTTAGAAACATATTTTTATTAAAAAGATAGGATAGGAGAGAGATAAAATGTCAAAATTTTGTACAAAGTGTGGAAAAAAATTAGAAGAAGGTCAAAAATGTGATTGCGAAAAAAATCAAAAAGAAAAAGTAGCCTCAACTACTTCTAGCATCGATGTAAATTCATATATAAATTCATATATCGAAATAGTAAAAGGTATTTTTACCAAACCAGTTAATACAATTAAAAAATTTGCAACAAGTGATCATTTTATTTTAGGAATCATTGCATTAATATTAAATAGCATGATCAGTGGAATTTTCTTATATTGTGTAAGTAAAGAAGCAATGGGAAGTTTTACAAATTTAATGGGTGGATATAATTCTTTATTATTAGGAACTACTTCTATAGAGATACCTTTTTTCAAAACATTCTTATATGGAATTCTATTTATGATAGTTGGTTTTGCCGTAACAGCTCTTATGATTTATTTAATTGCTGGTTCTATGATGAAAGATAAAATAGATATCAAAAAAGCATTCTCTTTGGTTGGAGTATGTTCTGTATTTACTACAGTTACTACGATTGCTGCTATTCTTTTAACTTATTTATCTATTAAAATTATGATAATCGTATTATTAATTGCTGGTATTTTCTATCTTACTTATTTATATCAAGGAATTGAAGAAGTTACAGAAATAAATAAAAATAAACTTGCTTATGTATTTGTACCTGCTATTAGTATCGCTACTTTTGTAGTAGTATATATTTTACCAAAAATTTTATTTTAATCATAAAAATATCAGAAAAAGGAAAATAATATTTCCTTTTCTTTTATCTATAAAATTTATGAAAGGAAGAATATATGTCTATTATTAAACAAAATCAAAGAGGTAGTGTTATCGTTATTAGCGGTCCTAGTGGTTCTGGAAAAGGTACCATTATTGATCAAGTATTAAAGAAAAATCCAAATTGCTGGTTATCTGTTTCTACTACTAGTCGTCCAATCCGTACTAATGATATTCCAGGTGTTACCTATAATTTTGTGACAAAAGCAGAGTTTGAAGAAAAAATAAAAGAAAATTATTTTTTAGAATATAATAACTATGCTGGAAATTACTATGGTACCCCAAAAGAATTTATTAATAAAAAGATTGAAGCAGGGATGGATGTTATTTTAGAAATTGAAATAAATGGTGCACAAAATATTAAAAAATTAATTCCAGAAGCTATTTTTATCTTTATTATGCCACCATCTATTGAGATTATGAAGGAACGATTACGAAACCGAGGAACGGATAGTGAAGAAAAAATTTTAGAACGATTTAAAATTGCTTATCAAGAGATCAATGAAGTAACCAAATATAACTATGTGGTAGTAAATGACAAATTAGAAGAAGCAGTAGAAAAGGTAAATTCCATTTTACTTGCAGAAAAATGTAGAGTAGATCGTATTGAAGAAGTATTTTTAAATAACAAAGAAGAAACAATTCACGAAGGCTTATTAGACAATAAACAATTTGATAATAGTAAATAAGAAAAGACCGTTTAGAAAATAACGGTCTTTAATATTCTAGCAGTATTGGCGAAATTAAGTTTTGCAACTTCTTTTAACTTATCGCTACCATACTTTTCAACAATTTCTTCCCCAATGGTATCTACTTGAGGGCCTGCTCCTTTTGGAAGGGGAATATGTAAACTATCAGAAAGTTTATCAAACTCTTTTAAAAATAAATATCTACTAATCACACTACTACAAGCAACGGCTAAATTTTTATCTTCGGCTTTGGTCATAAAAGTAATTCCTCTTTGAATTTCGGAAGATTCTTTAATATAATCATAGTATCGATTTTCTTTCGCAAATTCATCCACAATAATATAATCATAAGTTTCTTTCGTAGTTTGTACCATTTGGTATAAAACTTTATTATGCATAATGGCTTTGATTTTATTCATATTATTGTCAGAATGTCTTTCGTTATATTCTTGATTCGTTAAAATAATACTTTGATAGGAAATTCTTTTGGCAACTTGAGGAGCAATTTCTAAAATCTTTTCATCTGTTAATTTCTTAGAGTCTTTAATTCCTAATGTTTCTAAAAATTCAATATCTTCTTTTTTCACAAAACTAGCTGTTACAACAATAGGGCCAAAGTAATCCCCAGTTCCTACTTCATCAGAACCGATGGAAGAACAGTAATAGTATTTTTTGTCTTTTTCTTTTGCTTCGGAACTATTTTGTTTATTTTGTCCATCCATTTCTAACCACATAGCTGAGTCAACATCAGCACTCGTTCCTTGAAACATAATTTTACCACTTTCATACATGGTAATAACGGTATCCCCATCTTGTGCTTGAAAGATGACGTAAGGAATCACTTTATCTCTTTTTTTATCTTCATAGTATTTAATCATTTTTTCTTTGGTTTTTTCACTAACACGAATCACACAATTCATAGATTTCACCTTTTTCTAATATTCTAACAAAATTATATCGAATTCTTTCTCCTTTTACAACTAATCAATAGACAAAATTTAAAAAATAAGATATCATGATAATAGGATGTGAAGGGTATGAAAGTAATTGATGGTGTATTAACAGATGTTGAAGATAAAGATATTATAAATGGTACCTTTGTATTTCTTGAAGATATTACCAGCATTGGCGAATATGTTTTTTATAGTTGTACCTCCTGAACCACAATCACATTATCTGAAGAAAATCAAAGATCATCAGAACCCAGAATTAATGATGCATCACATTACCTTTCAAAAAGGAAAACTGTTTCAATTAAAAGAAGAATCTATTAAACATCGTTAATTTTTAGTTATCAAAATTAATAAAATGCGCTATAATGAATATAATAAGAAAGGGTGAAGTATATGAGTATTGTAGATGCATTGATTATCTTAATGATTTTAGCTTTTGGTGCAAAAGGTTTTAAAAATGGAGTATTGAAACAATTAGTAACAACAGTTGGTTTCGTGATTGTGGTAGTACTTGCATTTTATTTAAAGAATCCAATTGCCGAATTTTTAAGTTTACATTTACCATTTTTTACATTTGGCGGAACTTTTGCTAATGTAGCTAGTATTAATATTATTTTATATCAATTAATCTCATTCATTTTAGTTATTATTGTTTTAGAAGCAATTTTAAATATCTTAATTCGATTTACAGGAGTAATAGAAAAAATATTAAAATTTACAATCATTCTAGGAATTCCTTCTAAAATACTTGGTTTTATTGTTGGAATTATTGAGGGATTTATAGTAACATTCTTAATTCTATTCTTTTTAAAACAACCAGGATTTAATCTAAAAATATTTGATGATAGTAAACTTACTAATCCTATTTTAAATTCAACTCCTATTTTATCTCAAGTAGCAGGAAATTTTGTAAATACATTTAATGACTTATACGAATTAGGAAATGATTACTACGAGCAAAAAATGGATGAAAATACATTAAATTTAAAATCAATCGATATTATGTTAGAACATAAGATTATTACTTCCGATTATGTCATAAAACTAATGGATGCTAATAAGATAAAAATTACTGGTATCGATAGTGTATTAAATAAATATAGATAGGAGCTTATATATGATAAAAGAATTAGATCAAGAAAATTTTGAAGAAGAAACAAAAGAAGGAGTTATTTTAGTAGATTTTTATGCAGTATGGTGTGGTCCCTGCAAAATGATGCATCCAATTATAGAGGAATTAGCAAAAGAAAATCAAACTTTAAAAGTCTTAAAAGTAAATGTAGATGAACATGAGGAATTGGCAAGACAATTTGGAATTATGAGTATCCCAACTCTCATGCTATTTAAAGAAGGAAAAGTAGTAGAAAAAAATATTGGTTTTATGGAAAAAGAATCATTAGAAAAATGGATTCAAAATTATCAATAAATCATAACTTGGAAAGAGTCAGTGAAAAACTCTTTTCAAGTTATTATTTTTATTGTATAATAATGTTATAAATAAAATAGAAGGAGCTAATAAAATGAGAAAAATATATACCGCTATTGATCTTGGTAGTTATAGTATTAAGATGGTAGTATGTGAAGTAGTCAATAATAAATTTCAAGTTTTAGCTGCTTCTAATACCAGATGTAAAGGAATTAAAAAAGGAATAATTGTAGATGATGCTTTAACAAAAGAAAGTGTGTTAAAAGCAAAAAAGAATGTAGAAGAAATGCTCGGATTTAAAATTGATAAAGCCATTGTGACTGTTCCTTCTGATCATAGAAATTTTAATATGATAGAAGAAAGTTTAGAAGAAGAGGAAAGTAAAATTATAACGGCTGGAGACATTTCTAAGATATTCGAGAATATTCAATCAAAACAAAAAAATGAGGAACAAGAAGTCATTATGATTACTCCGATTTCTTTTCAGATAGATCATAAAGAATCTGTAAAAGATCCAAAAGGAATGATAGCTAAAAATTTATTAATGAAAGCAGTATCTATTTCTATTCCAAAAGAAAATTTAAAAAAAGTAATTACGTTAATGAAAGAATGTAATATAGAAGTTATTGATGTTGCTTTAGGAAGCATTGGGGATTATTATGAAGCCAAAAATTCGGAATTTGATTCCAAGGTTTCAGTTATTATAAATATTGGTTATAGCAAAACAGAAATCTCTATTTTTAATAAAGGAATTATGATTAAAAATGAAATGATTCCAAATGGTAGTAAAATGATTGATCAAGTTTTAGCAAAGCTATACCACATAAAAATAAGTCAAGCAAGGAAATTAAAAGAACGATTTGCGGTTAGTAATACCAGGTATTCAGATATTAATGATACAATAGAATTAATCAATTTAGAGGAGCAAAAAGTAACATTAAATCAATTAGAAGTATCGGAAATTGTAGAGTCAACTTTAACAGATATATTAAAACAGGCAAAAAATAAAATTAATCTCTTAACAAACCGAGAAATTAGTTATATAATGATAACAGGGGGAATAAGTGAATTAGCAGGTTTTGAATATGTAGTAGAAAATATCTTTGATCGAAGATGCTCTACTCTAGATATTAGTACAATGGGAATTCGAAGTAATATTTATTCTAGTAGTTATGGAATTATTAAGTACTTTTATAAAAAACTTGATTTAAGAGGAATATCTTATTCAATGGTAAGTGAAAAAGAAGCAGTGAATTTAGAATCATCAGAAGAAAAAGAAGCAAATCATTTTCATGATAATATAATCAGTAAAGTATTTGGGTATTTTTCAGGTGAATAAGGAGGATATAATATGTTTAATAGTTTAGAAATGGATCAGTTAGCAAAAATTAAAGTAATTGGTGTTGGTGGAGCAGGTTGTAATGCTGTAAATAGAATGATAGAATCTGGTGTAAAAGGAGTAGATTTTATTGTTGCTAATACTGATTTACAAGTGTTAAATAATTCCCAAGCAAGTGTCAAAATTCAAATTGGTGCCAATTTAACTGATGGATTAGGTGCAGGTGCTAATCCCGATGTAGGAAGAGAAGCTGCAGTAGAAAGTAAAAAAGAAATTGAAGATGCCTTAAATGGTGCCGATATGGTATTTATTACCTGTGGTATGGGTGGTGGAACCGGTACTGGTGCATCTCCTGTCATTGCTGAAATATCTCAAACAATAGGTGCTTTAACAGTAGCTATTGTTACGAAACCATTTGGTTTTGAAGGAAAACGAAGAATGGAAAATGCTCTAAAAGGATTAGAGGAATTAAAAAAACATGTAGATACATTAATCGTAATTCCAAATGATCGTTTAAGAGAAATTATTGATAAAACAACTCCTATGTTAGAAGCATTTAAAGAAGTAGATAATGTTCTTCGTAGAGGAGTTCAATCCATTTCTGATTTGATTGCTGTTGTAGGACTTGTTAACTTAGACTTTGCTGATGTAAAAGCAGTAATGCAAAACTCTGGAAAAGCAATTATTGGAATTGGAATTGGAATGGGTGAGGATAGAGCAATTGAAGCTGCTAAACAAGCTGTTTCTTCACCACTTTTGGAAACAAGTATTCAAGGTGCTACCAATGCAATTATCAATGTAACTGGTGGTGTTAACTTAACACTATTTGAAGCAGAACAAGCTGCTGAAATTGTTCGTGCTGCATCCAATACAGATATTAATACTATATTTGGTTCTGTTATTAATGAAAATTTAACGGATGAAGTAATTGTTACTGTAATTGCTACTGGATTTGATAAAAACGAAAAAACAAAAGAACCAATATATAATAATATTCAAAATACAAGTAGAAGAACTGCTCCTCGTGAAATAGAAGTAATGAATGATTTTGATGATGACGATGATGGAGAAGGGGAAGATGATGATTTTCCAATTTTCCTACAAAATAAAAACTTTTAGAGCATATTGCTCTTTTTCTTTTTAAAAATAATATAAAAATATAATCTTTGGTGGTGAACAATATGAAAGTAGCAATCTATACATTGGGATGTAAAGTAAATACTTATGAAAGTGAATATGTAATGTCTTTATTTAAAGAAAAAGGATATACTATTTCTGATTTTAATGAGAAATGTGATATTTATATTATTAATACCTGCACAGTAACAAATCAAAGTGATAGTAAAAGTAGAAAGATCATAAATCAAGCCATTCGCAAAAATCCTAATGCTTGTATAGTAGCAATGGGATGCTTTATTCAAGCAAATCCTGATTATAACATAGAGGGAATTAATATTTATATTGGAAATCAAGATAAAAGTAAAATTGTAAATTTAGTAGAAGAATATTTATCTCAACAAAAAACTATCGATCAAGTTACACAAAATCTAAATTCTCAATTTGAAGATATGGAAATAAAATCTTTTCCAGGTCGAACAAGAGCTTTTGTCAAAATTCAAGATGGCTGTGAAAATTTTTGTAGTTATTGCATTATTCCTTATGTAAGAGGTAAATGTCGTAGTAAACAAAAACGAAAAGTAATAGAAGAAATATCTTTATTAGTAGAAAATGGCTATCGTGAAATTGTCTTAACAGGAATTCATACTGGAAATTATGGAGTTGATTTAAATACGAATTTCTCATCATTATTAGAAGAAATTGTAAAAATTCCTAATTTAAAGCGATTGAGAATTTCTTCAATTGAAGTAACAGAATTGACAGATGAAGTTTTAGAAATCATTAAAAATAATTCTGTCATTGTCGATCATCTACATATTCCATTACAATCTGGCAGCAATTCTATTTTAAAAATGATGAATCGTAAATATGATATCGAATACTATGAAAAAAAGATTCAAAAAATTCGCTCAATTCGTCCTAATATTTCTATTTCAACAGATGTAATTGTTGGATTTCCTGGCGAAACCGAAGAACTATTTCAAGAAACCTATGATTTTTGTCAAAAAGTAGAGTTTTCTAAAATTCATGTATTTCCTTATTCTAGTAGAAAAAATACTCCTGCAAGTAAATTTCCTAATCAAATAGATGCAACAATTAAAAAAGAAAGAGCGAAGAAATTAATACAGCTATCAAATTATTTAGAAAATCGTTATATGGAGAAATTTTTAGAGAAACAAGTAGAAGTTTTAATAGAACAAACAAAAGATGGATATAGTTATGGTCATACTGAAAATTATTTATTAGTAAAGGTAGAGGGAAAATATAACAGTGAAGAAATCATTTCTGTAAAAATTAATCAAATTAACTATCCATATTGTTTAGGACAGAAAAATATAAAAGAAAAAACAAGATAGAAATATTAATAATTGCTATTTTAAAGAAAGTCATTTATAATGATAATAGTAGGTGAGAAAGATGGAAGAAAATAACGAAAAAACATTAAAAGAAGATTTTATATTATTAGTTCAAAAAGCAAAAGAAGATTCCTGCGTACAAGAAAAAATAGCTGTTTTTGGCGAATATTATGTATCAAAAGATACTAAGAAAAAAAGAAAAATAAAAAAAGGAATATCCAAAGCTTTAGCTATTGCTACCTTTAGTTTAATGATAATTGGTACTAATATGGTCAGTTCTACCATAGATACTACTAATGATGTACGAGATGAAATTATGAGAACAATCACAACTCAAAATCCTATTGGTGGAAAATATGAGACAAAAGAAGTGTACAATGAACAATTTAGAGATTATGTTAATGAATTAAACGATTTAGAATTAAATCAACTACTAAATGCTACTATAGAAAATATAGGTACAAACGAAATAACTTCTGAAAATCTATCCATACCTCAAGTAGTAAAAGTAATGGAAGAAAATTATTTAGAAACATTGGAAGAAAACAAAACAAAGTAGAATAAAAGTTAGGAGAATAGTGATGATTGATAATAGCAAATTAGAACGAAATGGAAAAACATATTTAGTAATCGATAAAATACCTAATTCTGATTTTCAATATGTATATTTTATGAACGAAGAGGATGAAAATGATATATTTGTGAGAAAAGAAATACAAGAAGAAAATCAGAAATATTTAGTAGGTCTAGCTGATGAACAAGAATTTTTAACAGCAATGAAGCTTTTTCAAGAAAAAAATAAATAATCTTGGTATAATATCCTTAGTAGGGATATTTTTTTTGGAGGAAACATATGAATATTTACATGAAAGGAAATTTAAAAAGAGTCATATTTAAAAGTGATATGGGATATTATGTTGGTCTATTTAAAATAAAAGAAACCAATTCGGAAGAAATCGAAGAATTTTTTAGTTCTACCATTCCTTTTACTGGTTATTTTCATGAATTAAATGAAGAAGATACTTATATATTATATGGCAAATTAGTAGAACATGAAAAGTATGGAAAGCAATTTCAAGTTGAAAATTATGAGTGTGTATTACCAGAAGAAAAAGACTCGACCATTGAATTTCTAAGTAGTGGTTTATTCAAAGGAATCGGTAAAAAAACAGCAACAAAGATTGTAGAATCATTTGGAAAAAATACTTTAAATATCATTTTAGAAAATCCAACTGATTTATTCCTCGTTCCTGGATTAACAAAAAAACAAATTGATATCATGCACCATACTTTAATTGAGTATCAAGCAAGTTATCAAACGATTGTCTCTTTAAATGAGTTAGGTTTTTCTACCAAAGATAGTCTATTAATCTATAATCATTATAAAGAAAATACCAACAATGTGATCAACGAAAATATTTACTTATTAATGGAAGAATTAGAAGATATTACTTTTAAAAAAATAGATACCATTGCTCTAAAAAATGGTTTTCAAAAAGAAGATCCGAGAAGAATTCAAGCAGCTATTTTGTATGTAATGAATGAATTATGTAACTTATATGGACATAGTTATTTATTAGAAAATGAAATATTTTCCTATGCAATTCAAACATTAAATAATTTAATAGTAGACAATAATTTCAGACAATGTTTAACACAATTACAATTAAATGGCAAAATAATTCAACAAGAAGAAAAATACTACCTAACAAAAATGTATCAAGCAGAACAAAATATTGCCAAAAGATGTGGTTATCTAATGAGAAGTAAAGATCATATGGACCAAAAAGTAGAAAAACAAATTAAAAAATTAGAAAACTATTTCGGTTATATATATAATCAGGAACAATTAGAAGCAATTCGCTTATCTTATCTAAAAAATCTTTTAATTATAACAGGAGGACCTGGAACTGGTAAAACAACCATTATTCAAGCGGTATGCGAATTATACCGACAGATGAATAAATTATCATATGAGAAATTAACACAAAAAATAGCTTTACTAGCACCAACAGGAAGAGCAAGTAAAAGAATTAGTGAATCTACTACTTTACCAGCATCTACTATTCACCGTTTTTTAAAATGGAATAAAGAAAATAATAAATTTGGAATTAATGAGTATCATAAAAGTGAAGTAGATTTAGTAATAGTTGATGAATTTAGTATGGTAGATACTTATTTATTTGATTCTTTATTAAAAGGATTAAAATATGATACTAAGATAATTATTGTAGGTGATGATAATCAATTGCCAAGTGTTGGTCCTGGTCAACTTTTAAAAGATATGATAGAAAGTGATTGTTTAAATGTTGTGAAATTGAAGGAGTTATATCGTCAAGAAGAAAATTCTAATATTATTAGTTTAGCATATCAAGTAAATGAAAATTGCTTAGACCAAACTATTTTTAATCAAAAAGAAGATTTAATATTTATTCCCGTTCCAACTAATAATGTAATCAATGAACTTATGAAAATAGCTACAGAATATGCTAATCTTAATAAAGAAATTCAAATTTTAGCACCAATGTATAAAACAGATAATGGAATTGATAAAATCAATACAACCTTACAGCAGGTATTTAATCCAAAAGAAGATTCTAAAAAAGAAATTTTAATAAATGATATTATTTTTCGCGAACAAGATAAAGTAATCCAACTTTCTAATATGCCAGATGAAAATGTTTTTAATGGTGATATTGGTTATATTGAAAAAATCATAAATGATAAGAAAAAAGAAATTTATATTAATTTTGATGGAAACAGAGTTCGCTATACAGCTTCTAATTTTCAAAAATTTAAACATGCTTATGCAATTAGTATTCATAAGAGTCAAGGTAGTGAATTTAATACCATTATCATTCCAATTGTCAATGGTTATGGAAAGATGCTTTATCGAAAGCTAATTTATACAGGTGTAACTAGAGTAAAACAAAAGCTATATCTAATTGGCGAAATATCAGCTTTAGAAAAAGCAATTCAAAATGATGATACCAATATTCGAAGAACTACCTTAAAAGAAATGCTTTATGAAAATATGAAAATGGTATAATTTTATGCATTTTTTTCATAATAGTAATGGTATAGAAATATACTGATCATATTTTCAAAGTTAGAGGTGATATTATGAAAAAAAGTAGTATGGTTGCAGGTTCAGCCGTATTAATGGCTCTTGGTGGTTATGGTGCTTGGTGTGCATATAAGAAAATGAATCCACAAGGTGCAAAAACATTAAAAAATGATATGAAAAAAATGACCAAAAATATGGAAAAAAGCATTGAAGATATGATGTAAGATAAAGAAGACACTCTGTCTTCTTTATTATTTGAAAGTAAATTTTACAGCAATTTATATTTTATATGACTTGAAATACTTGTTTTCCAATCAAAATATCGATATAATAAACTTAAATATCTTAAATGATGAAGAAAAGTAGAATGTAATTTCATTTTATTAGATATAATAGATAGATAGGTGGGATTTCATGTTAAAAAAGAAAAATGATTCATTAGATTATGGAAAATTAAATGAAGGAATTCGAGTAGGAGTGAATATCTTAAAAATAGCTTTTATATTAGCGATTGTGATATTAATATATATTTGTAGTAACTTATTAGCAGATTGGAAAATATTACCTTTTATTGGAAAATTATTTACTATTATTTCTCCTTTCTTTATTGGAATTGCGATAGCATGGTTATTCGATCCTGCTGTTACTTACTTAAATAATAAAGGAGTTAGTAGAATATTAGGAGCCATTTTCGTATATATTATATTTTTATCCTTTATTTATTTACTAATTAGATTAATGGTACCTTCTATTACCAATCAGTTAAACGATTTAGCTCAATCGGTACCTAGTTTTATTAATTATTTAAAAGATAATATTGATAGCTTTTTTGATAATCTCAATAAATTAGGAGATTATAATTTTACAGAAATTAAAATTGGTATTTATGACAGTATTAATAATTTAAGTAAGTCCTTAACAGTAGATTTACCAACAACTATTATGAATGCTATTTCAAGTATTATTTCTGGAGGAGTTAATTTACTAATAGGATTATTAGTAGGACTTTATATGTTATTTGATTTTGATAATGTAAAAAGACATTTATATAGCCTAATTCCAAAAAAATATCAAAAAGATACTGTTACGATTTTAAAGCAACTAAACAATAATTTGAAGAGTTATGTAAATGGAACATTATTAATTATGCTTATTTTATTTATATTTCAATCCATTGCTTTATCGATTGCTGGATTAGAAGCACCTATGGTATTTGGTCTATTTTGTGCAGTTACCAATGTAATTCCTTATATAGGTCCTTATATAGGTGGTGCTCCTGCTGTAATTGTAGGATTATCAATTAGTCCTATGACAGGGCTATTTGCCTTAATTGCTGTCGTTTTAGCACAAACTTTAGAAAGTTATTTTCTACAGCCAGTAGTAATGGGAAAAACAATGAAACTTCATCCTGTAACAATTATGATTGGTCTATTGATATTTGGAAATTTCTTTGGTATACTAGGTATGATTCTTGCAACACCAATTATTTCTATTTTTAAGACCATATTCCAATATTTTAATCAGAAATATTCTATCATGGAAAGAATCACAGATAACTAAGAAAACGATAACAGAAGAAAAGTAATATAAAATTCTTTTTAGAGACATTGTGTTTGGTGAAAACAATGAAGAATAATATATGAAAGCTACTTTTGAGTGACTATAAAATAGTCCGGTAATACCGTTATTTAAATTAAGATCTATTTAGGATGGTACCGTATCTTTTGATACTCCTAGCTAGGTCTTTTCTTGTGAAAAGGAAGAGATATTAATGAAAGATCAAATTCAAATTTATCTAATTGGTGGCAAAGCCAGAACTGGAAAAGGAGAAGTTAGTAGCCTTATAAAAAAAGAATATGAAAAAAGAGGCTTTTCAGTATGTGAAATACAGATGATGAGGACATTAAAAGGTTACTTACAAGATTATTTTGGATGGGATGGAAAAGAAGAAACCAAACCAAGAAAATTACTGCAACAAATAGGAACCGAAGTAATTCGCAAAAAAATGGGTAAAAACTATTTTCACATCAATCGTCTAATAGAGGATATTGAAGTTTTAGCAAATTATTTTTCAATTTTCATTGTGAATGACATTCGCTTGCCATTAGAAATTGAAGAAATCAAAAAAGCATTTTCTAATGTCACAAGTATTCATGTAATAAAAGAAAACTACATTAGTCCTCTGCAAGAGGAAGAACAGGACCATATTACAGAATTAGCTTTAGATGATTATCATAATTTTGATTATGAAATAGTTAACGGTTTCCTAAATCAGTTAGCTAGTGATATAATACAGTTAGTAGATAGTGAGGTTAAAAAAAATGAGAAAGATGACTAGTACAGAAATTAGAAATATGTGGTATGACTTTTTTGAAAAGAAAGGTCATAAGAAAATGGAAAGTGCACCATTAATTCCCATTGATGATGATTCTTTATTATGGATTAATGCAGGTGTTGCTCCTTTAAAAAAATATTTTGATGGAACAAAAGTACCAGAATCTAGAAGAATAGTAAATGTACAAAAATGTATTCGTACAAATGATATTGAAAATGTTGGTTTAACCGCAAGACATCAAACTTTCTTTGAAATGATGGGAAATTTTTCCATTGGAGATTATTTTAAAAAAGAAGCAATTGAATATGCTTTCGAACTTCTAACTAGTCCTGAATGGTTTGCAATACCTAAAGAAAAACTTTATGTAACAGTTTATACTGAAGATGATGAAGCATATCAAACTTGGAAAGAAGTAGGAATGTTAGAAGATCATATTGTACGTTTAGAAGGTAACTTTTGGGAAATAGGAGAAGGTCCTTGTGGTCCAGACTCTGAAATTTTCTATGATCGTGGAGAAAAATATGATCCTAATCATGATGCTTTAACGCGTTTTCAAAAAGATGAAGATCAAGATCGTTATGTAGAAATTTGGAATAATGTATTTAGTCAATTTAATTCTAAAGAAGGTGTCGACCGTAAAGATTATCAGGAATTACCTAGTAAAAATATTGATACAGGAGCCGGTTTAGAAAGATGGGCATGTATCTTTCAGGAAGTGGATTCCAATTTTGATACGGATTTATTTGTACCAATTATCCAAGCAATTGAAGAACTAAGTGGTGTTTTATATAATGGAGAAGCTTCTTTCAAAATTATTGCAGATCATATACGTGCAATTACTGTTGCCTTATCAGATGGAGCTATTTTTGAAAATGTTGGTAGAGGATATGTATTAAGAAGACTATTAAGAAGAAGTGTTCGCATGGGTAAAAAAATAGGCCTAACGGAACCATTTATGTATAAGTTAGTACCTACTGTATGTAATATTATGGGAGAAAGCTACCCAGAATTAATAGAAAATAGAGGAGTAGTAGAAACCTTAGTTTATGAGGAAGAACAACTATTTCATAAAACTTTAGCAAGTGGTGAAAGAAGACTATTAGAGTTAATGGAAAATGCTAAAACCAAAACCATATCTGGGCTAGAGGTATTTAAATTATATGATACATATGGTTTTCCTTATGAATTGACACTAGAATATTTAGAGGAAAGAGGATTTACTACTTCCAAAGAAGAATTTGATCAATATATGGAAGAACAGAAACAATTAGCAAAAAACAGTCGCAAGCAAGAAGCAAATATGAATATTCAAAATAAAGCCCTATTAAATTTTAAAGAACCTTCTAAATTTATTTATGAATCTTATATCGAAAAAGGAAAAGTAATTGGTTTATTCGATGGAAAAGATTTTGTAGATTCTTTAACAAAAGAAGGATATATTATTTTAGATAAGACCTGTTTTTATGCAGAATCTGGTGGTCAAGTAAGTGATACCGGTATGATTACATCTGGTCGTTTTAAAGCTAGAGTACTAGATGTAAGAAAAGCTCCAAATGGTCAACATTTACATAAAGTAAAAATATTAGATGGTAAGGTACAATTAAATGATCAGGTTAAATCAACAATAGATGAAGCAAGAAGAAAAAAAATAGAAGCTAATCACTCTTCTGTTCATTTACTACAATATGCACTTCGTACTTTAATTTCAGATCAAATCCATCAGGCTGGAAGTCATGTAGATGATATTTCTTTACGTTTTGACTTTACTTATACAGGTAAATTATTAGATGAGAAGATTGTTGAAGTAGAAGATTTCATAAATGATTATGTAAAGCAGAATATCGATTCTAACACGGAAATTATGGATATTGAAGCAGCTAAGAAAAGTGGTGCTATGGCATTATTTAGTGAAAAATATGGAAGTACAGTTCGTGTTGTTACAATAGGAGATTCTAAAGAATTATGTGGAGGTACCCATATTAAAAATACTTCTGAAATTCAAAAATTTGCGTTTTATAATGTAGAATCTAAAGGAAGTAATGTCTATCGAATAGAGGCTTGTACCAATGAAAATGTAGAAGATATTTTATTAGATACCATTAAACCATATAATGATGAAAAGATTAAGTTATTAATGAAAGCTAAAAATATAATTGCCCAAGCAAAACAAGAAGGAATTATCCTAGATTTTGAATGTGATATTAATAATGAAGAACCAAAGAGTTATAAAGATATTATTTATGAAAGAAATGAACTTGAATATGTTCAAGATGAAGTGAAAAATTTAGAAAAGAAATATAAAGAAGAAAAATCTAAACTTGCTTTAAATGATTTATCTAGTTATGAAGAAAAGATTGAAAAAAAGAACAACTATCATTATTTAGTTACCATCGTAGAAAATCAAGATATGAATATTTTAAAAGAAGTTGCTGATAGTTTATTAAATAAAATGGGAACTGGTTTTATTTTAATTGCTAATCTAAATAAAGATCAAATTAATTTGGTTTCTAGAAATAATCTAGAGCATTTATCTAGTGGTGACATAATGAAATCAGTAACTAGCGAGTTAAATGGCAATGGTGGTGGAAGTAAAACTTTTGCTCAAGGTGCTGGAAAAGACATAGCTAAATTAGAAGAAGTATTAGAACACATAAAGGAACAAATATAAAATGGATCGCCTATTTTTAATCATTACAAATGATAAAACAACTTTAGATTATCAATTAGCAGAAATTTTAAAAAAGAAGAAAGATAGTGAAGTAATTCATTATGATTTAACAGAAGTTCCTATTGAACAGTTAATTGAAGATTTAGATACTTACAACTTTTTATCTAATCAGAAGATTATTATCGGACATAATGCTACTTTTTTAGGTAGTGAAAAATCTAAATTAGCTATTGAACATCATTTAGAAAGGTTAGAAAAGTATGTAGAATTTCCAAGTGATGACAATATTTTAATTTTAGTAAATGATACTTTAGATAAAAGAAAAAAATTAGTCTCACTCCTATGTCAAAAAATGACTGTCATTGAAAAAATATCAGAACATAATATTCATGATCTCATCAAACAGCATTTAGAAGACTATCAAATGGATCATTCCAGTGAAAAATTACTATTAGAATACTGTCAAAATGATATGGAAAGAGTACTTCAGGAAATCGAAAAATTAAAACTTTATCGATTAGAAGAAAAGAAAATTACAGAGCAAGATATTAAAGATATTGTGATGAAGAGTATGGATGATAATATTTTTCACTTAGTAGATAGTATTTTAACCGGAAATAAAAAAGATGCTTTCGAACTATATCGTAATTTTCTTTTATATGGAGAACAAGTAGTCAATATCATTCGTTTATTAGCAAATAAAATTCGCCTAATCTATCAAGTAAAAGTTTTACTGTATAGTGGTAATAGTGATCAGACAATTAGTAAATTATTAAAAATACATGAATATCCTGTTAAATTAGCTAGACAGGCTTCTTATCAATATACTGAAAAAATTTTATTAGAAAAATTAGAAAAACTAGCTAATCTTGATTTAGAAATTAAATCAGGAAAAACAAATGGGCTAATAGAATTTGAAATGATGCTTGCTACGATATAGGAAAAAATGGTATAATTAGCGAAAGGGAGGTTTTAGCATGGTTAGAACAAGTGCAATAGATATAAGAGGGTTCAGTTCAATAATCGGTAATCAAGATATGATAATGTTAAATACAAAAGAAGAATTATATGAATTATTAAAAAAATATCAGGGAATTCTTGCAAAACCAATGATAGAATACTTAACTTCTTTAATAGAACAGGAATTTTCTGTGGTTCAAGAAAAATATATTAGTAAACAAGATAGAGAAGTACTATCAGAATTAGAAATCTATAAAAAAGTAGCAATCTATAATATTTTTTGGAGAGCCAATCATTTCTTTATGGAACATGAAATGAATTTTAAGTTAAAGGAGCAAGATAGAAAAGAAAACTGTTTCAGGGCCTACATACAATTAAATAGTCATCGTGTTAAAATATTTGAATTTGATTATCGCAATCAAATGAAATTGAATCATACGATTCCAACCGGATATAAAACGATGAATATCGGAACCATTTCTTTCTATCAAACATTAGAAAATCAAGAATTAAGAGAAAAAGAATTGGAAATGGTAATGAGTAAGTTAGAAGGTTTATATGATCAACATAATCCATATTATAATATACCTAGCCGTTTTGGAGGACCAGCTCCTCAATGGGCATATGAACATGCATGCGAAATAGAAAAATATGAAGAAAAATTCACAATACTAGATAGTAAAAAAGAATTAACGGATGATGAAAAAAGAGAAATTGAGATTACAAATCAAATTTATCATGCATTCTTAGATGATTATGGTCTAACAAACGATAGTTTTATAGAAGATGATTATCCAAATAATTTTTTGGACTTTGATCATGAAAAAACAAATCTAGAAAAAACACTTGTGAAACAGATACCTAACTTGAAAATTGTAAATCATGTAAAATATTTATAAGGAATTTATAAAGAAAACTTGTATAAATGAAAAATTTATTATATAATTTATGTCGATAAGCAAAAGACTGTGATTAAGAAATAGTAATAAGAAATTTTATTAGTAGAGAGCTTGTGGTCGGTGAAAACAAGTGATAAAGTCTTATGAATTCACCTTAGGAGTTTCTATGGACGAATACTTCTCGTTACGAAGGATAAGATATAGAGAAATCTATAATTAAGGTGGTACCGCGACTATTTCGCCCTTATGGCAAGTAGTCGTTTTTCTTTTCCAGAAAAATAAAAGGAGGATATTATGAAAGAACAAATGAAAAAGATTCAAGAAGAATTAGATCAAGATATCATAAATACAAAATCTTTAAAAGAAGTAGCTGATTTAAAAGTAAAATATTTCGGGAAAAAAGGACTTGTTACTGAATTAACGAGTAACATGAAAGAATTATCGATAGAAGAAAGAAAAGAAGTTGGAAAACTTTCTAATGAAATTAGAACATATGTTACGGAAAAACTTTCTACTATCGAAAAAGAATTAGAGTTAGAAGAATTAAATAAGAAATTGGAAAAAGATACCATTGATATTAGTTTACCTAGTGATAAAATCAAAAAAGGTTCCCGTCATCCATTCAATCGTATTATTGAAGATGTAGAGGATTTCTTTGTATCTATGGGATACGATGTTGTAGATGGACCAGAAGTAGAAACGGATGAGAATTGCTTTCAAAGATTAAATGTACCACTTGGACATCCAGCAAGAGATGCTCAAGATACTTTCTATATTGACTCTGATTATTTACTTAGAACACAAACTTCTAGTGTACAAGCAAGAACGATGCAAAAAAATCAAGAAAAAACACCAATTCGTATGATTTGTCCAGGTAAAGTATACCGTCGTGATGATGATGCTACACATTCACATCAATTTGGTCAAGTAGAAGGATTAGTAATTGATAAAAACGTAAGTTTAGCTGATTTAAAAGGAACCCTAGAATTATTTGCTAAAAAAATGTTGGGAGAAAATACCAAAGTTCGTTTTCGTCCTAGTTTCTTTCCTTTTACCGAACCTAGTGTAGAAGTCGATGTTAGTTGTTTCAAATGTGGTGGTAAAGGTTGTTCTTTATGTAAACAAACCGGTTGGATAGAAGTACTAGGAGCTGGTATGGTTCATCCTAATGTACTTAGAATGGGTGGATACGATCCAGAAGTTTGGACAGGATTTGCTTTTGGTACTGGACTTGATCGTTTTGCAATGTTTCGTTATGCGATTCCTGATATTCGTTATTTATACACCAATGATATTCGCTTCTTAGAACAATTTGATAGAAAGGATGAAGAAAATGAAATTAAGTAGAAAATTTTTAAGTGACTATATCGATCTTGATGTAGATACCAAACAATTAGCTGAAGATATGACTAGTATCGGAAATGAATATGATTCTTGTAGCAAATTAATTCCAGCTACCAATTTAGTAATTGGTGAAGTATTAGAATGCATTCCTCATCCTGATAGTGATCATTTACATGTATGTAAAGTTAATGTTGGAAAAGAAACTTTACAGATTGTTTGTGGAGCACCTAATGTTAGAAAAGGATTAAAGGTAATTGTTGCTTTAGTAGGAGCAGAACTTCCTGATGGAACAATTAAAAAAGGTATGATTCGTGGGCAAGAATCTAATGGAATGTTATGTGCAATGTCTGAACTTGGCTTAGAACATAAATTTTTAAAAGAAGAAGATTTTACAGGAATTCATGAACTTTCTCAAGATGCTCCTATTGGTGAAGATCCTATTTCTTATTTAAAATTAGATGATGAAGTAATTGATTTTGAACTTACTTCTAACCGTGGTGATTTATTAAGTATTTTAGGAATGGCATATGAAATTGGTGCTTTATATAATAAAAAAGTAAAAGAGATCGATTTAAGTTTTCAAGAAAATCAAGAAGATATCAATACTCAATTTTCTTTAGAAATTCAAACCGAAAATTGCCCACTATTTTTAGCTAAAAAAGTAAAAAATGTAGTAATTAAGGAAAGTCCTGATTTTATCAAGAATCGTTTAATAGCATCTGGTATTCGACCAATTAATAATGTCGTTGATATTAGTAATTATGTAATGCTAGAAACAGGTCAACCACTTCATTATTATGATAGCAATCGTCTAGGTAATCAGATTATTGTGAGAATGGCAAAAGATCATGAAAAATTAACTACTCTAGATGGACAAGAGCGTTTATTATCTGATCAAGATATTGTGATTGCAACAGAAAAAGAAGCAGTAGGACTTGCTGGAGTTATGGGAGGACTTACAACAGAAATCGAGGAAGACACAAAAGATATTATTATTGAAGCAGCTATTTTCCATCCAACCTTAATTCGTAAAACCTCAAAGAAAATTTTAAGGAGTGAAGCAAGCACTCGTTTTGAAAAAGGATTAGATCCTAAGAGAACTTACATGGCTATAGAAAGAAGTTGTCACTTATTAGAAAAATATGCAGATGCTACTATTGTTGGTGGTATGGTAGAATACAATCAGATAGATACTTCAGAAAAAGAAATCAAAATTACATTAGAAAAAATTAATCAAGTATTAGGAATTACTTTAGATAAAGAAACAGTAATCGATATTTTTAAACGTTTAGGTTTTTCTGTTATAGAAAAGGAGCAAATAATAGTAACAGTACCTACTAGAAGAACAGATATTTCTATTGCTGAAGACTTAATAGAAGAAGTAGGTAGAATCTATGGTATTGATCACATTGAAGGAAAACAAATGATTTTACCAGTAGTACCAGGTAAAGTTAATAAAAATAACCGTCAGATTCGTAACAAACTAGCAATGCTTGGTTTAAATGAAACATTAAGTTATGCCTTAATTCCTGAAACAGAAGTAAAAAAATATACAACAGATCAATTCGAAATGATTAAAGTGTTAGATCCTATGAGTGAAGATAGAAATACACTTCGTCATAGTTTACTTCCATCATTAATTAGTATTTATGAATATAATAAAGCTCGTGGTAATAAAGATATTTGTATTTATGAAATTGGTAAAAGTTTTGGTAAAGTAGATGATTGTTATCAAGAAGCAAACCATTTAGCTATTTTGATGACTGGGACTTATACTTTAGGATTACATCCTAAAAAAGTAGACTTTTATATAATAAAAGGAATCTTAGAAGAATTATTAGACTATTTAGGATATCAAAATCGTTATAGTTTACAGGTACAAGATCTTCCTAGTGAGCTTCATCCTGGCCAGAGTGCTTCCATTATATTAAATGATACAAAGATTGGAATTCTTGGTAAAATCCATCCTAGTGTGATGAAAGATGATGCCTATGTATTAGAAATGGATTTAGAAAAATTATTTAGTTTCCGTACTAAGGCAATGCAGTATAAAGAAATTTCTAAATTCCCTGGAATTATAAAAGATGTAGCCTTTGTAGTAGATCAAAAAACACCAGCTAGTGAACTTATCAAATGGATCAAAAAAGAAGGCGGTAAACTTCTTAAAAATATTTCTATTTTTGATGTTTATGAAGGAGATAAAATAGAAAAAAATGAACGTAGTATAGCTTTCTCATTAGTTTTTGAAGATGCAACTAGAACGCTAAATGAAGAAGAAGTTATGGAAATTTTTAATCGCATCATTGCTACTGTAGAAAATAAATTAAATGCTAGAATACGAGATAAGTAATAGCTATCTGACTAATATATAAATTAAATATATTAGTCTTTTATTTGAAAAAATATATTTTAGGAATTGTTAATTTTTGTAAGATATTGTATAATTTTATAGTAGCATAATCATAAAAGAAAAAAGAGGGATATCGATGGAAAAAGTTTATATTTTTGGTCATCAAAAGCCAGATACTGATTCAATTACCAGTGCGATCGCATTATCTTATTTAAAAGATCAATTAGGAATGCATACCATTCCAGCAAGATTAGGAGAAATGAATGATGAAACAAAATATGTATTAAAAACTTTTCATGTAAATAATCCTGTATTAATTGATGATGTAAAACTACAATTAAAAGATTTAGATTATCATAAAGATTATTATGTAAATCAAAAAATTTCTATTGAACAAGCTTACCAATATATGAATGAAAAAAAAATTACCGGTGTTCCAGTAGTAGATGATAATAAAAAATTCGTAGGATTAATTACCATAAAAACCATCACAAAAGATTTAATCAATGGAGATTTTAATAGTTTAAATACCTCATACAGTAACATATTATCTACATTAGAGGGAGAAGAAATTCTAAAATTTGATGAGGAAATTGAAGGAGAAATACTAGCTGCTGCCTACCGTAGTACTACTATTCTAAATACCATTAATTTAAAACCAAATCACATTTTAATTGTTGGTGATCGTCATAGTGTTATCGAATATGCAGTTCTTTCAAAAGTAAAATTATTAATTATTGTTGGTTCTGGTGAAATCAAAGAAGAACATTTAGAAATTGCTAAACAAAACCATGTAAATATAATTAGAACTCACTTTGATACCTTTCACACAACAAAAGTAATTGGTCTTTCAAATTATCTAAAAAACATAATTCCTAAAGATCGCCCATATACTTTTGATGAAGCTACCTATTATGATGATTTTATCATTAAAACAAGTAAATTAAAGCATAATAACTATCCAATTATCGGTAGAAATGGAATCTGTAAAGGATTAATACGTATTACCGAAATCACTGATAAAAATTGTAAGAAAGTCATTTTAGTAGATCATAATGAATTAGAACAAAGTGCTGAAGGATTAGAAGAAGCCGAGATTATCGAAATTGTAGATCACCATAAAATTGGTAATATTTCTACAAAAAATCCTATTAATTTTAGAAATATGTCAGTAGGAAGTACGAATACCATTATTTATCAGATGTATCAAGAAAATAAAATAGATATTCCAAAAGATATAGCAGGTCTAATGTTATCTGGAATTCTATCAGATACCCTTGCTTTAACCAGTCCAACTGCAACTGATTTTGATAAAATGGCAGTAAAAGAATTAGCAAAGATTGCAGAAATTGATTATCATCGACATGCTTTAGATATGTTTAAAGCAGGTACTTCCTTAAAAGGAAAAACTATAGAAGAAATTATTAATACAGATATAAAAACCTTTACAATCGATGATTTAACTTTTGCTATTAGTCAAGTATTTACTTTAGATATTGATTCTATTTTTCAAAATAAAGAAGAATACATCGATTATATCAATAGTCTAGCTGAAAATCGTGGTTTTCGGTTAGTACTAATAGTAATTACAGATATTATTCGTAATGGTAGCCATTTATTATTTACCGAAAATGCCAAAGAGATTATGGAAGATGCTTTTAACATTTCAGAAATAATGCAAGGACAATATATTGATGGGGTAGTATCCAGAAAAAAACAAATTGTACCAGCTATCATGGAAGTGATTCGTTAATTTTTAAAATAAATTCATATATACAACAAAAAGGAGAAGTTTATGAAAAATTTAATTTTAGTGATCAAAGGATTTATTATGGGAATAGCTAATATTATTCCCGGTGTAAGTGGGGGAACACTTGCTTTGACATTAGGAATCTATGAAAAATTTATTAGTGCTATCAGTCACTTATTAACCAATTTAAAAGAAAACATCAAATTTTTACTTCCCATATTTATTGGAATGGGATTATCAATCCTTACAATGAGTAATGTAATTACAAATAGTTTTCATCACTATCCAATCCCAACTACACTATTTTTTATGGGATTAGTAATAGGAGGAATTCCTATGTTATTATCAAAAGTAAAGGATTCTAAAGAGAAAAAACAGAAATCCAGTTATCTCATTTTGCTTTTAACATTTGCTTTAGTAATAATACTTGCTTTTTCAAAAGAATTATTTGGTAATGGTTTAGGAGATGTTAAATTAGAAAATTTAAGTATTTTGGGATATTTATGGTTATCTGTAATTGGAATGATTGCTGCTGCAACAATGATAATTCCTGGTGTAAGTGGATCTCTAGTATTGATGTTATTAGGATATTATTTTCCTATTATCAATGTCATTAAACAATTAACACATTTTGAATATGTATTTTCTAATTTATTAATTGTATTCTTCTTTGGAATGGGAATCGTAGTAGGAATTGTATTAGTAGCAAAACTAATTGAATGGTTATTAAATAAATATGAGAAAAAAACTTATTTTGGAGTATTAGGTTTCATTATAGCAAGTATTATCGCAATTCCTGTTTCTGTATATCATGATCTAGGAGTAATTTCATTTACGCCATCACAAATAATAATTGGGCTTATTTTTTTAACACTTGGAATTGGAATTGGATATAAGTTAGGAGAAAAGTAATATGGATATTGGAGTTATTATTTTAGCTATTATACAAGGGATTGCAGAATTTTTACCAATCTCTTCTAGTGCACATTTAATCATTTTTCGTGATTTATTTGGAATTGGAGCTAGTAGCGTTAGCGGAGATTTAGCCTTAGCATTTGATATTGCTCTGCATTTTGGAACTTTACTAGCAATTGCTATTTACTTTTTCAAAGATTTTTGGAATATGGTACTTTCTGGATTATCAAAAGGAACTAAAACGAAAGAAGGTAGACTATTTTGGTATATTGTAGTAGCAACGATTCCTGCTGCCATTGTAGGGGTATTGTTTGAAGATGTTATCGAAGACGCCATTCGTACTAATTATATTTTAATTGGATTGGCTTTAATCGTTATGGGAATTATTATTTATTTAGTTGATAAAAAATCAAAACAAGAAAAAGATTTTTCAAAAATGACTTTTAAAGAAGCAATTTTAATTGGTTGTAGTCAAGTTTTTGCTTTAATTCCTGGTTTCTCTAGAAGTGGAACTACTATTGCAGCCGCTAGAGGATTAAAATTAAATCGTGAAGATGCTGCTAAATTTTCCTTTTATCTATCAGCACCTGTTGTATTAGGAGCTGTAGTTCTTTCTATTTTAGACTCTACAACCATTGCAGCAATCACAAGTCATTTAAGTATTTTTTTAGTTGGAGTAGGAGTAGCCTTTTTAGCAGGACTTTGGTGTATTGAGTTTTTATTACGTTATATTAAAAAACATGACTTTAAATTATTTATGTGGTATCGTATTGTATTAGGAGTAATTGTAATTATTTATACTATAGTAAGATAGGTGAGATTATGGGACTATTAGTAACATTAGCTTTAGGTTTCTTTATTTTATTGGGAGCAGGAATTGTTTTTTTAATGAAAAATAATGACAAATTCATTCAATTTTCAATCAGTTTAGCATTTGGAGTAATCTTAATGTTAATCACCATAGATTTATTACCAGAAGCATATGAAACAATAGATAGTGGCAATTACATTTATAATTTCTTGTATATATTTTTAGGAGCAGGAAGTGGATTTTTATTTTTAAAAATACTAGATTATTTCGTACCTGATCACGAAGATAATCATAATACAACTTTAGATGATGATAAAAATTTAAAGCATATTGGCTTAGTTTCTAGTATCGCTTTAGTCATTCATAATATTGTAGAAGGTATGGCCATCTATTTATTAGTAACTTCTGATATCAAAGCTGGATTATTAGCTTGTATAGGAGTAGGACTACATAATATTCCTTTAGGAATGGTAATTACCTCAACTTTCTATAAAGCTAATAATAACAAAAGAAAGACTTTATTTATTATATTAGGAATTTCCCTTTCTACTTTTATTGGTGGATTTTTTATATATTTATTTCATTTATCAAATGTTATCAAATTATTAGAAAGTGTTTCAATCGTACTGACAATTGGTATGTTAATTTACATCTTACTAATGGAACTACTACCAAAAATTATTTATACCAAAGAGAAAAAAATAACGGCTATAGGGATATTATTAGGTATTATGCTATTAATAATTACTTTATTTATATAAAGTAATTTTTTATTTACTTAACGTAAACAGCTTGTTTTTTTCATTGACAGAATAAATGATACCGAGATAAAATAAATTTGTAAAATAGAGAGGTATGGATATGAAAAATAGAGAATTAACATTAAGTATTATAGGAATATTTAGTATTATCTTTATCACAACAGGAATTACTTTTACTTTCTTTAATTATAATAAGCAAGGTACAACAGATAATACAATTACGACAGGAAGTATTACTTTCTTGTATACCGAAGTAGATAAAGTGGGAAAAGGAATTAGTATTACTGATGCTTTTCCAATGAGTGATGCAAAAGGAATGGATCAAACAGGAGAAGATAAAGTTTTTAACTTTAAGATTACTTCTACGACTTCTAATAGTAATAGTATTCCTTATGAAATTACAGTTAGGAAAAGTAAAGATTCTACTTTAAAAGATGATAGTGCAGTAAAACTATATTTAACGAAAGTAGATCAAGGCGGAAATAATGAAACAAAAGTTATCTTAAAGAAATATAGTGAATTAAAACAAACAAAGAAAATAGACGAAACAAAATATACCGAAAAAACAATACATACGGATGAAGTACCAGCCAATTCTACCCAATATGAACAAAATTACAGGTTAAGAATGTGGATTGATGATCAAACAGATTTTTCAGATGGAGATATGAATAATCAAACATTTAAAGTAACAGTTAATGTCTATGCCAATGCTGAAATCATAACAGAAGAAACAGGATCAAAAGAAATTAATCCTAATAATGTACTAAAAACAAAAGGAACTGGAGAATTTTGGCAATATAAACAGGATATTACCAAAATTGTATTCGAAAATGAATTAAATCCAAAAGAAGAAATGGAACATTGGGATGTATCAGAAACACAACAAGGTGGTGTTATGGCATATTACGATTCTGCTAATACAACATTATATATACAAACAAATGGTAAAGTAGTAGCAAATACTAATAGTACATCATTATTTAATGGCTTTTCAAATTTAACTTCAATTGAAGGACTTGAAAATTTTGATATTTCACAGGTAACTAATATGTCTGGAATGTTTGCTGGCTGCAAAAGCTTAACAACCTTAGATTTAAATAGTTGGGATACGTCTCAAGTAACCAATATGACTGCAATGTTTAGTGGATGTACTAATTTAACAGATTTAAAAATAAGTAATTGGGATGTATCGAGCGTAACTACTATGAGTCAAATGTTTATTAGTTGTAGCAGCTTAAAAATATTTGATTTAAATAATTGGGTACCTTCTTCTGTTACCGATATGACACAAATGTTTGCTTACTGCAGCAATCTTCAGAATTTAAATATCCGTGATTGGAATACTAACTCTTTGGCTAACACCAATGCTATGTTTCAATATTGCACTAGTTTAGAAACCTTAGATTTAAATGGATGGGATACTTCTAGTCTTACAACTATGGGTAATATGTTTAGTAGCTGTACTAACTTAAGAAAATTAGAACTAGATCAATTGTATTTTCCTGTTTTAAAAGATATGTCCGGAACATTTAGTGGAAGTAACTATTTAAGTATGACTCTTAATATTACTTCTCCAAATGTGAGTGCAAGTTGGAGATTTATGTATGTAGCAACAGAGCCTGGTTCAATGATTATAGTTAACTACACTGAAGAACTAAAAGAAAAAGTAGAAGACATGTTGTCATGGAGACTACCAAATAATAGTAATGTAAAATTAGGACAGCAAATAACTCTTCCAAACCAATAAAATTACTAATAAAAATGTTTCTAAATTCTAGAAACATTTTTTAATAGATAAAAATATGTTAAACGGACTTTGGTAATTAACCAGAGTTTTATATTTCCCTTTATAATATTTTTTGTTATAATAAAGAAGAAGGCTGTGATAAAATGAAACAGGAAAATATTCGTAATTTTTGTATTATTGCCCATATTGATCATGGAAAAAGCACTTTGGCAGATAGATTATTAGAAGAAACAGGTGCTTTAGAAAAAAGAGAATTAAAAGAACAAACTTTAGATTCCATGGATATTGAAAGAGAACGTGGTATTACTATCAAATTAAATGCTGTAGAACTAAATTATCATTATCATAATGAAAATTATATTCTACATTTAATTGATACCCCTGGACATGTAGATTTTTCTTACGAAGTTAGTCGTAGTTTAGCCGCTTGTGAAGGTGCTCTTCTGGTAGTAGATGCAGCTCAAGGAATTGAAGCACAAACTTTAGCAAATCTTTATTTAGCTTTAGAACACGATTTAACGATAATTCCTGTCATTAATAAAATAGATTTACCAAATGCAAATCCAGAAAAAGTAAAACGAGAATTAATCGATAATATCGGATTTTATGAAGAAGAATTTATTTTTACTAGTGCTAAAACTGGCCAAGGAATTCAAGAATTATTAAGTGCCATTATAGAAAGAATTCCTGCTCCAATGGGGTCAAAAGAAAAACCATTGCAAGCACTAATTTTTGATAGTTTTTTTGATTCTTATCGTGGAGTTATTATCTCTTGTAGGGTGAAAGAGGGAACCTTAAAAAAAGGGGATACTATTCGTTTAATGGAAACAGGAGCAACTTATGATGTTACAGAATTAGGCGTTATGACACCAAAAGAATTAAAAAAAGAAAAATTAGAAGCTGGTGATGTTGGATTTATTGCTGCAAGTATCAAAGATATTACACAAATTAAAGTAGGGGATACTGTTACCAACCATCTTTTTCCTGCAGCAGAACCTTTACCAGGTTATCAACCAATGAAATCAATGGTATTCTGTGGAATTTATCCAATTGAATCAAACAAATTTGAAGATCTAAGAGAAGCCTTAGAAAAATTAAAATTAAATGATGCTTCATTAGTATTTGAACCAGAAACTTCTCAAGCATTAGGATTCGGTTTCCGATGCGGTTTTTTAGGATTATTGCATATGGAAATTATAGAAGAAAGAATTGAAAGAGAATTTGGAATTGAAATTATTGCCACTTCACCTAGTGTAATATATGAGGTTGAATTAACAGACCATACTACGAAAATGATTGATTCTCCAAGTGAATTACCTGATAAGCAAAAGATTTTATCAATTAAAGAGCCATATATTAAAACCAATATTTTTACTCCAAGTGAATATATTGGACCTATTATGGAACTTTGTCAAAATAAAAGAGGTATTTATATTAGTATGGATTATCTAGATAAAACAAGAGTAAATATTCATTACGAAATTCCTCTTTCCGAGATTGTTTATGATTTCTTTGATAAATTAAAATCTTTTACAAAAGGATATGCTTCGTTTGATTATGAATTCATTGGTTATAAAGAAAGTAATTTAGTAAAAATGGATATTTTATTAAATGGAGAAATTGTAGATGCTCTTAGTGTCATCGTACATAAAGATTTTGCTTATATAAGAGGAAAAGCAGTTGTAGAAGCTTTAAAAGAATTAATTCCAAGGCAAATGTTTGAAGTACCTATTCAAGCATCAATTGGCAATCATGTCATTGCTCGTACAGATATTAAAGCTTTACGGAAAAATGTACTAGCTAAATGCTATGGTGGAGATGTTACTCGAAAAAAGAAATTATTAGAAAAACAAAAAGAAGGTAAAAAGCGTATGAAACAGATTGGAAGAGTAGAAGTACCACAAGAAGCCTTTTTAGCTGTATTAAAAATGGAAGATTAAGAGAAATTCAATGAATAAAATAAAAAGCTGTTATATTCATATTCCTTTCTGTAAAAATATCTGTAGTTACTGTGATTTCTGCAAATTCTATTATCATGATACTTTAGTAAATTCCTATCTAGATGCATTATTAGAAGAAATAAAAGATAGATATCAAAATGATAGATTAGATACTATCTATATTGGTGGAGGAACTCCTTCTGCATTATCTATAAATCAATTACAGAAATTATTAGAGGGTATTAAAAAATTAAAGATAAGTTCTCAATTAGAATATACCATTGAATGTAATGTTACTGATATTACGAAAGAAAAACTAGAACTATTTCAAAAATATGGCATTAATCGTTTAAGTATTGGAGTTCAATCTTTTCAAAGTAAAATTTTATCTTTTCTAGAAAGAAACTATACCAAAGATATGATTATTGAAAAAATAAATTTAGCGAAACAGTACTTTTCCAATATTAATATTGATCTGATATATGCAATTCCAAAAGAAACAATCATAGAGTTAAAAGAAGATTTAGAACTTTTCTTATCTTTAAACATTAATCACATTTCCACTTATTCATTAATGATAGAAAAAAATACCAAATTAGCAATCCAAAAAATAGAACCAATTTCAGAAGAACTTGATAGTAAAATGTACCAGATAATATGTGAAGCATTAAAAAAACATGGATATCAGCATTATGAAATTAGTAATTTTGCTATTCCAGGATATGAATCCAAACATAATTTGACCTATTGGAGAAATCAAGAATACTATGGATTTGGATTAAGTGCTAGTGGATATATAAATAATATTCGATATACAAATACCAAAAATATTCATCAATACCTTCAAAAAAATTATATCTATGAACAAGAAATAATCGATCATCATAGTGCTGCCATTTATCATGCCATATTAGGACTACGTACTCTAGAAGGGATTTCTAAAAAACAATTTGAAAAGTATTATCAAAATGACTTCGTTAAATACTTTCAAGTACAGGATTTAGTAGCAAAGAATATTTTATTAGAAACAAAAACCAATTATTATATAAATCCTAAATACTGGTATATTTTAAATGAAATCTTAGTAAAATTTGTTTAATTTTGTTGTCAAACAATTGTTCATATTGTATAATTAAATTGAAAATAATAAGAGGTGAGAGTATGGATATTGAAATCAAGAATAAAACAGATTATTTTCAAAAAGAATGTAATTATATTAAAGATAAGGAACTTTTAGAGGATTATAAGACTTTAATTAATTTATTACCAGATTATTTTTTTCAAATAGCAGCATCCACTACTGGTAAATATCATCCTAGTTTTTCTTTAGGAGAGGGTGGTTTACTTAGACATACAAAGGCTGCTGTTAGAATTGCTTATGAACTGTTAATGAATCCTTGTTTTGGAAATAAATATACAGATCACGAAAAAGATTTAATGATTATTGCTTTAACAATGCACGATGGTGTAAAATGTGGGATACCAAAAGAAACTTATACAAGAGCAGATCATCCATTATTAATAAGTAAATTAATTCAAGAAAATAAAGACCAACTCAAAATGAAAGAGGAAGACATCAATTTTATTTGTAGTGTAATTGAAACACATATGGGTCCATGGAATACACATCCCTATACAAAAGAAGAAATTCTTCCGATTCCTCATAATAAGTATCAAAACTTTGTCCATATGTGTGATTATCTAGCAAGTAAAAAATTTTTAGATATTAAATTTTTGGATAATGAAATAATAGAATAGGTGATAATATGAATAGAGGACGATTGCTTGTAATAGAAGGAACAGATTGTTCTGGAAAACAAACACAAAGTGAATTATTAGAAAAAAAATTAAAGGCTATGGGTAGAAAAGTTATTTGCTTGTCTTTTCCTATGTATGATACACCTACAGGAAAAATAGTAGGAGGTCCTATTTTAGGCAGAAAAGAAAATGGACCTTGTTTTTTTGACGAAGGTCCAGTCAATCTTGATCCAAAAATATTCTGTTTATACTTAGCAGCAGATCGTAAATATAATTATCCAAAAATAAAAAACTATTTAGATCAAGGATACGATGTAATTTTAGATCGCTATGTGAGTTCCAATATGGCTCATCAAGGAGCAAAAATAGAAGATCCAGAAGAAAGATTTCAATTATTTAAATGGATCGATAAGTTAGAATACTGGCTATTAGAACTACCTAAACCAGATTTAACCATTTTCCTTCATGTTCCCATCACCGTTGTAAAAGAACTATTAAAAAATAGAGAAAATTTAGATGGGAATGAAAAAAACGAACATTATCTAATTTCTACTGAAAAGACTTATATAGAACTTGCTAGTTTATACAATTGGCATGTGATCAATTGTGTTGAAGGGGATCAGCTTCGTTCCATAGAAGCAATCAATCAAGAAATTTTAGAAATTATTTTAAATAACAAATAAAAAGAAGCAGTTTAAATGCTTCTTTTATTTTCGATTCATCTCTGATATCTTGGTATCTAAATCATCTTCGATTTCTACTAATTTATAAATTTCTTCAAAAGTAGTATAACCTTTTAATACTTTATCTAAACCATCTTGTAAAAGAGTAATAGTATGATTTTCACCATAAACCATCTGTCTTAAATCCTCTTTTCTTAAATGCTCATTGCTTAATTGATCACGTAACTCTTCATCAATTAGTAATACTTCTTGAATAGCAATTCTTCCATGATATCCATTAGCACAATGTTCACATTTATCAGTATCCCATATTTCAACAACATCTTTATTTAAAACATTTTTAAATACCTGTTTTTCAAAAGGAGTAGTAGGTCTTAATTTTCTACAATGAGTGCAAAGTCTACGAGCTAATTTTTGAGATACAATTCCTTCTAAAGCACTGGATAACAAATAACGTTCTACATCCATATCTAATAATCTTTCAATAGTACTTAAGGAATTATTAGTATGAATGGTAGATAGAACTAAATGTCCAGTAATAGAAGCACGAACAGCAATTTGAGCAGTTTCAGAATCACGAATCTCTCCAATTAAAATAATATTTGGGTCTTGTCTTAAAATAGAACGAAGGACATTTGCAAAAGTAAGACCGATATCAGCATTTACTTGTACCTGATTAATTCCTTCAATATTCATTTCAATAGGATCCTCAACGGTAATAATATTGGTTTCTTCTTTATTTAATTCCTGTAACATAGAGTAAGTAGTAGTAGATTTACCACTACCAGTTGCACCAGTTACTAAGATAATTCCATTAGGGACAGATAGCATTCTTTCAATTTTTTGATAATTTTCAGGAGAAAAGTCTAAACTTTTTAATCCTTCTAAACTCATACTATAATCTAAAATACGAATTACAGCTTTTTCTCCTTCATTAGTAGGTAAAACAGAAACACGCATATCCAAGTCGACATTATCAATTTTTCCCTTGATAGCACCATCTTGAGGAAGACGATTTTCTGTAATATTCATTCCTGAAATCAATTTAACTCTAGTAATTAAATTTCTTTCCGTAGCTTTCGGAATGAGTGCATGATCTCTTAAATCACCATCAATTCGCATTCTAATTTTTAATCCATCTTCTGTTGGATCAAAATGAATATCAGAAGCTCTCGATTTTACTCCTGTAATAATAATTTTATTTACCAAATCAACTATTGGTGTTTTTTCAACATCGTATTCTATCATATTTTTTCCCTCAACTTTATTCTTTTCTATGGTAATTTATATAAATTTATTATATAATATTTTTAGAATAGAATCAATAAAGGAAAGTGAATTTCATGAAATTATTGAATAAAAAGGGATTTGTTTTAATAGAAACACTGATTGTTGCTGTATTTGTAGTCACTTTATTTATTTTCGTATATCAAAATATAGTACCATTTATAGGAGAATATGAAACAATGACCTCCTATGATGATATTGATAGTGTCTATGCTAGCAATATTTTTAAGCAAACACTTTTAAGATATGGAAAATTAGATTACATTGATTCTTATTTAGAGAATCATTCCTATATTGATATCACAAATTGTAATGATACCAAAATTTATAATAATGCAGATTACTGTAAAAAAATAAAAAATTCACTTAATATACTGGACCAAGATTATATCTTTTTATCCAATTATGATATTAGTAGATTTCGTGATGAAGTAAATTCCAACGAATGGTTTGATTCTGGAAAATTAAGTAATTTTAAAAGTTATATTCACACTGTACCAAATATTGATTCTTTTTACAACCCTTCTGATAGTAGTCGAACACTAAATGGAAAATATCGTTTATTTATGACAAGAACAGTTACAAATAGTGATCAATCTACTTCCATAAAATATACGAATATTGGTATTTTTATGGGAAATTATCAACAATATTATGCAGGGGATATGGTGACATTTGATCCAGGAGATGGGAATAAAAACTTTTATGTTTTAAAAAATAGTACTACTACCGAAGACAAAGTAACCTTAATTTTAGCTAATAATTTAACAGGAACCACCGCTTTTCGTTCTGCTAGTACGAATAGTATTCCAAATACCGTTTTAGACAGTTTAAAACAAAAAACAAATAGTTGGGGAAATGTACCAGTTCTAACAACTGCTGATCAATTTGTATCAAAAAATGGTTATACAATATCTTATTCTGGTTATCATGCTAGATTATTAGATGAAAATGACCTATATATTTTATTAGGTTGTAGTAAAAATCAAGAATGTTTCCGACCAGGAGATTTATTTACCTATCCACTCGATAATCGCTTAGAATGGCTTTCTAGTAATTTAACAGGAAATAATGGCTATTGGACAGCAAATAGTGTAGTAGGAGATGAAACCATGGCTTGGAGTATTCAAAAAGATAAATTAATCCCAGTAGCTATTACAGAAAATACATCAATTGGAATTAGACCTGTAATTACTGTATTGAAAGAAAAATTAAAGTAGGTGATAAGATGAAATTAAATAATAGAGGAATAAGTATTATTGAAATTGTTTTAACTTTTACTTTAATTATGATGATCACAATTGGATTAATTGATATTGTAATGAACTATCGTAACAAAGCAAGTCTAAGTTTACGTAAATTAGATATGGATACTTTTAAAAATACTTTAACCAAAGATATTCAAGACGATATCTTAACGTTAGGAATCAAAGAGATTAATACAGATGGAGAATGCACTACGATTCAAGGACTAAAAAGATGTATTAATATTGTATTTCAAGATGGCAGTGAAAAAGCCTTTGGAACCAGTGCAATAAATCCTAATGATGAAAATAGTGTTCGCAATAAATATCTATATTATGATGGTGAAAAATATGCTTTACATGATGAATTACCAGATAAAGTTCCTGTTGGTAGAAATATCCTAGACTTTCAATCAATTACTGTAGAAGATAACAACTTATTAAGTACTGATTCTATTATATTAGAAGATGGTACTGTTATACAGATATATACTATAGATGTTTTTATTTCACACATTGATTTTGATCAAGATTTTGGCATTCATATCGTTGCAACAACAGAAGCAATTTAAGATAAAGATTGATAAAAAAGATATAAAATAAATACAAATACAATAGCTAAAAGAGCATGTAAAACTCTAGCTAATAAAAATGATTTGTATTTTATTTTTTGATCAGAAAGAATTCCTAACACTTGCATATGTACACTTAACCCACCAAAAGAAATAATACCAGTAATTAACATAACTTTAATAACTTCCGGATATAGAAGACTACTAGCTAATTTTACTCCTTGAGTCATTTCTAATAATCCAGAAATCAATGTCTGTAAAAAAGGTGGTAAAGAAAATAAATGATTTAAAATAGTAGTAAAAATTAAAAATATTGTTACAATTCCCAAAAGCAGGAACATAGTTTGTAAACTATCTAAAATACTAGAAGTTAAAGCTTCACCAAAAGTTTTATGATCCTTTTCTTTTTGAGAAGAAAAAGTAAGAGAAGAATTACCAGCTTCTTTTTTTCTATTAAATAAAAATCCAACCAATAAACCACTCAAAACATGAGCAATTAAGATAAGAACGGAAATAGCTTGATGATGAAGTAAAACACTTCCAATCATTCCTAAGATAAATAATGGATTAGAGTAATGCGTAAATGTTAATAATCGTTCACCTTGTTCTGTCGTGATAACATTTCTAGTAATTAAATCATTCGTATATTTAGCACCACTAGGAAATCCTGAAAATAAACTAGCTGCTAAAACAAAGCCACATTCACCAGGTAAATGAAAATATCGTTGCATAGGATACTTTAAGATTACACCAATCATATCTACAAAACCATAATTCATTAATAAATTAGACACCACAAAAAAAGGAAAAAGAGTAGGGAATAAATTATCCTTCCAAATGGAAATAGAAAAACTAACGCTTTCTATGACTTCCTGAGAAAGAGTTATCATATAAAAAATCATTGTCAATAATAGACAAATCATAAAAATACTGGTTATCTTTTTATTCATAAAATACTTTCTTTCATGTTATAATTTACTAAAAGGAATGATTCCATGGTTACTAAGTTATATGAAAAGACAATAAAATTTATGAAAGAAAATTATTTATGGTTGCTTTTTTATTTAGTATTTATTACAACAATGACATTTCCACTTCCTTACTATATCTATACAGGAGGAGGTACCATAAATATTGATGATAAAATAGAAATTCAAAACACTAAAAATTCTAAAGGTAATTTTTATATGTGTTATGTTTCAGAAATTCAAGCAACCATTCCTACTTATTTATTATCTTATTTATTTCCAAGTTGGGATTTAGTTTCCAAACAAGAAGTAACATTAGCAGAAAATGAAACAAAAGAGGATATGTTAATAAGAGATCAAATATATTTACAAGATGCAAATCAAAGTGCCATATTAACAGCTTATTCTTATGCTGAAAATGACTATCATGTAAAAGCAATTCATCCATATGTGATTTATATAGATGATAAAAGTAATACCAATTTAAAAATCGGAGATGAAATAATAGAGATAGAAGGAACACCAATTACAAGTACAGAGGATATTACCAAAATTTTAGAATCAAAAGAAATAGGAACCCAGATTAAAATCAAAATTTTGCGAAATGAAAAAGAGCAGTATCAATATGCTAAAATTCAAAAGATAGACGGTATTCCAAAAATTGGAATTGCTATCCAAACCGTTTTTGATTATGAAACAAATCCGAAAATTACTTTCCATTTTTCAAATAGTGAATCTGGTCCAAGTGGAGGATTAATGTTAAGTCTAGCTATATATGATAAATTAGTAGCACAAGACATAACAAAAGGTTATCAAATAGCTGGAACAGGAACGATTGATCAAGAGGGAAAAGTTGGATCAATTGGTGGTGTAAAATATAAATTAAAAGGGGCTGTAGAAAATAACGCTGATATCTTTTTTGTTCCTAATGGTGAGAATTACGAAGAATGTGTTTCATTACAAGAAAAATATCATTACGATATCAAAATCATTGGCGTAGATACCTTTCAAGATGCCATTACTAGTTTAGAAGAAATGAAAAACTAGTTTTTTTATCATAATCAATATTATTTTCATAAAATTATCTAGGAATTTACCATTTTTACTTCTTTTGTTTCAAGGAAAATGATATAATAATAATTACCAAAAACGGATGAGGAGAAATACAATGGAAGAAGTAAGAAAGATTAAAATAAAATTTGATAACAAAAGAACAATGACAACTTACCTTGGACCAGAAAATCGTATTGGTGACAGTTATTGGGTAGCTTTTTTCTATCATTTTAAAAATTATTTCTGCTTATTAAGTAAAGAAGGAAAACCTCTAACACCCTTATTACAACAGACATTAGTTTCCTATTCTTGTACAAAAGATAAAAACCATATTATTTTAGAATTAAAAAAACCAAAAGAAAAAGATTCCAATTTTTATCATTTTAAAAAGAAAAATAATGAATACCATTGCGTTTTTTCTACCGATACCAAAAATGATATCCACTATCGATTAGAACCATCCATTGATGAAAAATTTTATTATTTAACTACTTCAACCAATAAAAAAGCATTATATTCTTTAGAAGATGAACAGCAATTAACAGCTTTTTTCGATGAATTAGAAATTATTCAAGAAGTAGACCATTTAGCTTATTTTAGTAAAAATATTATGATTACTAATGCTGATGGTGAAGAAATGATTGCTACCAAATTAGTTGGTTTTATCGGATATCATGGAGAATTTTCTTCTCGTATTTTAGATACTAATGATATGAAATATTCGAATCCAGAAAATCAGTATTATATTATTTTAGAGAGTGGTTTAGAAGCAATTAAAAAATTTTATGATCTATGTAATCGTATGACAACCGCTTATACTAACTTTTATTTAGAATTAGATCGTCAAAACGAAGAAAGAATTAGTGAACTATTTTTAGAAAAAGTAGAAGCAAACGATATACCAAGTCATAAAAATCCTGCCAAAATTATTGAATTTCCAAAGAGGTGATAATCATGTTACGAAGTGAAGTAGATAAAACAAAGATTTCTCCTATGATGTTACAGTATCTAGAAATTAAAGAAAAATATGAAGATACGATTATCTTTTTTCGTTTAGGAGATTTTTATGAAATGTTTTTTGAAGATGCCATTACTGCTAGTCATGAATTAGAATTAACCTTAACTGGAAAAAATTGTGGACTAAAAGAAAGAGTTCCTATGTGTGGAATTCCTTATCACGCCTATAAAAGTTATTTGGATAAGCTAATTGAAAAAGGTTATAAAGTAGCTATTTGCGAGCAAATGACTGATCCAAAGGAAACAAAAGGTATGGTAGAAAGAGATGTTATTCAAGTAGTTACCAAAGGAACGAGATTAGATGATAATTTAAATTCAAAAGATTATAATTATATCGGCACTATCTATGATTTTGATTACTGCTATGGAATTAGTTTTATTGATGTATCGACTGGTTATTCTTATGCTCTAATGGTAGATTATGATTTTGAAAAAGTCATTACTCAAATTTTAAATTATAATATTAAAGAAGTGATTGTAAATAGTAAAATCGATCGAGGATTTATTAATTTATTAAGAGAACAATACGATATTCTAGTAACCATTCGAGATAATATATATGAACAAAATGATTATAATTATTTATTCGAAGAAATAAAAGATATTAGAATCATTACTACGATTAAACATTTATTATCTTATCTTTTAGAAACAAAAAAAGGAGATCTATCTCACTTACAGAAAGTAGAATTAATTGAAAGTCAAAAAAGCTTATTATTTGATATTCATACAAAAAAGAATTTAGAATTAGTAGAAACAATTCGTAATCGTGATCGTACTTACTCACTATTATGGCTTTTAGATAAAACAAAAACAGCTATGGGAAGTCGTTATTTAAAACAAAATATTGAACATCCTTTAACAGATAAAAAAGAAATTATGCGTAGATATCAAGTAATAGAACAGTTTCTAACAGAATTTATTCTAAAAGATGAACTTCGCCAGGAATTAGATAAAGTTTATGATCTAGAACGCCTATCTAGTAGAATTAGTTATGGAAACAGTAATGCTAGAGATATGATTCAGTTAAAAAATTCTTTAGCAGTACTACCAAATATTAAAAAAATATTAGAAGAAATTCATTATGATAAAAACATTGAATCATTAGATGAATTAGTACAATTATTAGAAAAAGCCATTTCACCAGATAGTCCAATTGGTCTACATGAAGGTGGTTTAATCAAAGAAGGATATAATCAAGAACTAGATGAATTAAAAGATATTCGCAAAAATAGTAAAGACTTCATTTTAAAATTAGAAAACGAAGAAAAAGAAAGAACAGGTATTAAAAACTTAAAAGTTGGCTTTAATAAAGTATTCGGTTATTATATTGAGGTAAGTAAAGGAAATGTTTCCCAAATCAAAGAAGAATATGGTTGGATTAGAAAACAAACCTTAACAACTGGTGAACGTTATATTACTCCTTTATTAAAAGAAAAAGAAGATATTATTCTAGGTGCCGAAGAAAAAATTATCAATTTAGAATATAAATTATTTACAGAAGTAAGAGAAACTGCTAAAACATATATCAATAGAATTCAAAAAATTTCTAAAGTATTAGCAGAAGTAGATATGCTTTTATCATTTGCAATTGTATCAGAAGAAAATAACTATCGAAAACCAACTATTACTGAAGAACATGTAATTCAAATAAAAGAAGGTAGACATCCAGTAGTAGAAAAAGTAAATAAAAAAGAATATGTATCCAATGATATTATTATGGGAAAAGATACCAATATTTTATTAATTACAGGGCCAAATATGGCTGGAAAAAGTACTTATATGCGGCAATTAGCAATAACTGTAATTATGGCTCAAATAGGTTGTTTTGTACCATGTGCAAGTTGTACTATTCCTATATTTGATAAAATTTTTACTAGAATTGGTGCTAGTGATGATTTGGTTAGTGGAGAAAGTACCTTTATGGTAGAAATGAAAGAAGCTAATCAGGCTATCCAACAGGCAACAAGCAATAGTTTAATTCTATTTGACGAATTAGGAAGAGGAACTGCTACGTATGATGGTATGAGTCTAGCCCAAGCAATTTTAGAATATATTCATGATAAAATTCAAGCTAAAACCTTATTTTCTACACATTATCACGAATTAACCAGTTTAGCTAACACATTACCTCATTTAAAAAATGTTCATGTAAGTGCGATAGAAGAAGAAGGAAAAATAACATTCTTACATAAAGTAAAAATTGGTGCCGTTGATAAAAGTTATGGAATTCATGTTGCTAGTCTTGCACATTTACCAGAAGAATTAATTACAAGAGCAAATGAAATTTTAAATATCTATGAACATAAAAATGTAAAAAAGGAAACATTTACTCAAACTAGTTTATTTTTAGAAACAGAGTCAAAGGAAGAGACAAATGTAGTTTTGGAAAAATTAAAGGATTTAAATCCCTTAGAGTTAACACCAATGGAAGCATTAAATATACTATATGAATTAAAAAACGAAATGAAGAAAAAAAACTAGACATTTTGTAAAATTTAGTTTATAATATAAGCGCTTAAGGAATAAAGGAGGAATTTTATGAATCTTGTATCAAATTTAGTAGTAAATCCTGAATTGTACTCACCAGTATTTTCTACTAGCAATAATCTGCATTTTGATTTAATTAAAAATCATTTAAAAACTGTTATTCCGAAATCAAAAACCAAATCAATTTATTATAATCTACAGGACATTATACTTGTCTATAAAGAATATTATGAAAAAGCTTTAGATAGTGGTATTCATTTTTTACAACAAAACAATGTTGAAAGTGAAGTATCTTGGTTTAATAAAAATGGAATATTAATTCCTTGTGGCTTTTATGAAATTGCTGTTGCATACTCAAATATTGAAAGAAAAAACCAAAACGAACTACAAATTCCAAAAGAAATTAGAGATTATTGTATAAAAATAAGTGAATTTACAAAAACCGCTTATTGCTTGCGATATGATTATTTAACAAACTCTTATTTAATTAGTCTAAAAGGAACTAATTTTGATGAACTTTCACTGGAATTAAATGAATTTATATTAGAAAATAAAACAGGACCATTTACTAAAATTTTAGGAGTAACACCTTATGGAGAAATAACAGAAAACACTTATCCAAAACTAGAAAAAAGAAAATAAGATAAATTTTCTAAAAAGAAAGATAAAATTGAATCTTTCTTTTTCATTTTCTTATTAAAACAAGTGACTTTTAAATCAGTTTATGTTACACTAATAAAAAGGTGATGAAATATGAAAAATAGAAGTGAACTAAGAGAAATCATTATGAAAGTTCTTTATCAAGTATTTATTTTAAAAGAATCTAGTATTGAATTTAATATTGATACCTTAATTAAAGAACAATTAGAAATAGAAAATGAATTTGTAACTACTTCTATTAACACCATTTTAAAAAATCAAGAAGATATCTATAAATTAGCAAATCATTATTTAGATAGTTGGCCTATGGATCGTTTAAATAAAGTAGATCAAGCCATTTTATCATTAGGAATCTATGAATTAAAATATACCGAAACTCCACCTATAGTAGCTATTAATGAAGCAGTAGAACTTTCAAAGAAATATAGTGATGAAAAAGTTACAAAAATGATTAATGCCGTATTAGATGAGATATATCATGAAAATGAATAGGAAGCAATATGGAAGATAAATATATTACTGTTAGTCAATTAAATCGTTATTTAAAATTCAAATTTGATCAAGATCCAAATTTAAGCCATATTTTTTTAAAAGGTGAAATTTCTAATTACAAAGCCCATAGTAGAGGACATTTATATTTTACTATCAAGGATGAAACCTCTCGCATTAATGCTGTTATGTTTTATAATCAAGCAAGTAAATTAAATTTTACTCCAGAAGATGGTATGAAAGTGATGGTAACTGGTCGAATTAGCATTTACGAAGTAACTGGTGGATATCAAATTTATGTCGAAGAAATGCAACAAGATGGAATAGGAAACCTTTATATTGAATATGAAAAATTAAAAAAGAAATTAGAAGCAGAAGGTTTATTCGATCAAGCAAAGAAAAAACCAATTCCTCGCTTTCCAGAAACAATTGGAATTATTACAGCTCCTACAGGAGCAGCTATTAAAGATATTTTATCTACAATTAAAAGAAGATGGCCTATTACTAAGACAATTTTATTTCCAAGTTTAGTACAAGGTGCAAGTGCAGCACCAGATATTGTTTCACAAATAAAAAAAGCAAGTGAATATAATTTAGACCTATTAATTGTAGGACGCGGTGGGGGAAGTATTGAAGATCTTTGGTGTTTTAATGATGAAAATGTAGCACGTGCACTTTATGAATGTCCAATTCCTGTTATTTCAGCTGTTGGGCATGAAATCGATTTTACAATTGCTGATTTTGTAGCTGATTTAAGAGCACCAACACCAACTGGAGCTGCTGAAATGGCAGTTCCCAATCAAAAAGATTTTTACAATTACCTAAATCAAGTAAATCTTAGATTACAAAAATCAATTCATCAAAAAATCTTTGATAATTTAGAAAAAGTAAAAAATTTAAAAAATAGTTATATTTTAAAAAACCCTATCTCTATTTATGAAATAAAAGAACAAAAATTTGATACTATTTATGAAAAATTTCAATTAGTAATTAGCTCTTTATTAATTAAGAAGAAAGAGGATTTTAATACAAAAATAGAAAAAATAATTACATCAATAAAGCAAAATTTAGAAAAAAATCAAAATCGCTATTTATTATTAATCAATAAATTAGAAGTATTAAACCCACTTCTTACCATTAAACGTGGATATACAATTACTAGAATGAATCAAAATGTCATTACTAGTATTAAAGATATTAAAATAAAAGATAAGATTACAGTAGAACTAACAGATGGAAAAATCGATGCTACTGTAAACGAAATAAATAAAAATTAGGAGGATTTATGGCAAATAAAGAAAAAGAACTTACTTTTGAAGAAAATTTAGAAAAATTAGAAGAAATTGTAAAAAAATTAGAAAATGGAAATGTACCTTTAGATGATGCAATCGAAAATTTTAATGAAGCTATGAAATTAGCAAAAACTTGCGATGAAAAATTAAAAAATGCTGAAGAAAAAGTAAATAAAATATTAAATGAAGATGGAAAATTAGAAGAATTTAATATCGAAGAATAGTTCTTCTTTTTTTGGTATAATTTACAAGATATATATTTTTTTAAATTTTCCATAATACTAATGTAGTCGATTTTTAAAAGGAGTGATTTTTATGAATTTTAAAAAGAAACTACTCATATTATCTTTTCTTCTTTTAACTTTATTTCCATCTATAGTATTTGCTTATTCAGATAAAGTTATACTTGGTGGAGAAAATATTGGAATAAAAGTACATTCAAAATATGTTATGGTAGTAGGATTTTATAAAGTAGAAGATAAGTATATAGGCGAAGATGCAGGATTACAAGTGGGAGATTTAATAACCAAAATAAATAGTATAGAAATATCTTCTGTAGAAGAGATGATTTCCGTAATCGATCAAGAAAAAGAAAAAGGTTCCTTGGAACTTTCTTTTTTAAGAAACAATAAAGAAATGATTACTACCTTAGAATTAAAAGAAGATACCAACGGAGTATATAAAACAGGATTATATGTAAAAGATCAAATCAATGGAATCGGTACTTTAACATATATTGATCCGAATACAAAAATATTTGGTGCATTAGGTCATGAAATTGCTGAAAAAACAACTTTAAAAAAGGTTGAGATCAAAGACGGTCAAATCTATAAATCTGAAGTTACCGGTATTAAACCAAGCGAAAATGGTACGCCTGGTTCAAAAGAAGCCAAATTTTATAGTGATCAAATATATGGAACAATCAGTACAAATGAAGAAAGTGGTATTTTTGGAATTTATGAAGCCAAATTTCCTAGCCAAAACGTGATTGAGGTTGAGGAACCCAACAATGTAACATTAGGAAAAGCCGAAATAAGAACCGTTACTTCTGGAAATAAAATAGAAAATTATGAAATAGAAATTCTAAATATTGATCAAAATAATCCTACTAAAAATATTCTATTTAAAATAACAGATCCAGAATTATTAGAAAAAACAGGTGGAGTAATTGCCGGAATGAGTGGTAGTCCCATCATTCAAAATGATAAATTAATTGGTGCTGTTACCCATGTAGTAGTTAATGATCCTCAAAAAGGATATGGTATTTTTATTACCACAATGTTAAAAGAAGGAGAACAAAAGAGTGAATAACACTCTTTTGCTTTTTATAAATTAAGATATAATAATAATAGTATAAAATAAGAAGGATAGCGAACATAGATAAGTTCAATCATACATATACCTCAAAATATGTTACTACTAGAATCTATCTCATCTGATATTAATATATATGTTGGAGAAACAAGAGAAAAAAGTCATTTTTTAAAAGATAATAATACGATTGCTATCGAAAAGTTTCTAAAAAATATAAAAAATGCTAAAACATCCTTCCTTTTATAGAAACTTCTTCTGAGTTAATCTATTCTGTAATTACAGAACTCATGGAATAAATATTTACTTTTCTTTTTAAATATGTTAACATTATATGTAGATATAAAATAGGAAGGAGTAAAATAAATGCAAGAAAACAATTTAAATAACATAGAAACAACTGAATCTACAACTTCAGAAATTACAGATTCAATGTTACAAAATCAAAAAGAACCAGAAAACACTAATAAAAAGAAAAAAAAGAAAAAAACAAAGAAAGTAATTATTAATATCATAACAATTATCTTATTTATAATTATTGTATTAGAAGCTGGAATTGGAATTATTAATATGCAACGTATTAGTAATAATGAAGACCCAATTTGGTATCTAAGTACCAAAAAAACAGAAACAGAATTAAAAACAGTAACAGAATATCATTTAGGATTATATAAAATTGTAAAAACAGATACTGCAAAAGAAACAAAAATCACTTTAAAACCATTTTTTCTAAAAGATTAGGAGAGTATTATGAAAAATAAAAAAAATTTAATAATCATTGGTATTATTCTTTTAGTTCTAATAATTATTAGTTTATTGGTATTTCTACCAAAAAAGGAAACACTACCAAAGGTAGAAGAGTTAGATTTAGAAGAACTTTTAACTGATTATGGAAAAAACTATTATGAAAATTATTATTATAATGGTCTAACAAATAAAGAAATTTTACCTAATTATAAAGACTCTGGAATCAGAATTAGTCTTACTAACTTAGAGGTGATTACTCCTATAAGTGATCAATTAAAGAAACAATTAGAAAATGAAAATTGTGATTATGACAAAACATACGTTGTATATTACCCTAAAGAAAACTACAAAGTACAAGATTATGATATAAAACTAGAGCTATCTTGTAAAAATAAATAAAAAATACTTTGAAAAAATCAAAGTATTTTTTATATAAAATAAAGAACAATTCCTGCTACAAAAGATCCTAACATAACAAGTGTTAGAAAAATAGCCATTCCTTTTAACAATTTTTTATTCATATTCACACCTCATTAACATTATAAATGAAAAAGAATAAAAAGTAAAATATTTCACATATTTTTCATATTACCTAAATATGATTAAATGGGTGAACAATATGAATAAAGTAATCAATAAAACAAAGACAAATATAATAAATCAAAAAAAGAAATATTTATTTTTGACAGTAATCATGTTAATAGGAATTATTAGTGGTATTGTATTCATCTTTTTTATTTCAAAACAGGACAAGTTATTAGTAAAACAAGAATTAGAAATGTTCTTTTCCAATATTCAGAGTAAAAAACTAAATTACCTATCTTCATTTTATAATAGTATCTCATCAAATTTAATTTATTTATTAGTAATTTGGATATTAGGAATTTCTATTATTGGGATTCCTATCGTAATATTTCTCCTTTTTTTTAAAGGTTTTATTTTAGGGTTTAGTTTATCTTCAATAATAGTAAATAAAGGATTTAAGGGTATTTTAATTGCTTTGACATATCAATTTCCACATCATATTTTATCATTAATTCTTTTCTTATTAATAGGATTCTATGCAATTAATTTTTCTTCTCGTTTATTTAAAGTTCTATTTTTAAAAGAAAATATTAATTTAGTACAAACTTTTAAAAGATATAATCAAATAGCAATTATTTGTATAGTAGGATTATTCATTTCATCTATACTAGAGGTATTTGTAGCACCATTTCTCATGAATTTTTTCTTGTAATAACCACAGGAAAAAATTATAATATAAGTAGCAGGTGAGATGTATGAAAAAAGTAGTAATTGGAATGAGTGGGGGAGTAGATAGCAGTGTAGCTGCCATCTTATTAAAACAACAAGGTTATGAAGTAATTGGGCTATTTATGAGAAATTGGGACACTTCTATTAATGGTGATATTTTAGGAAATCCTAATTTAAATAATGAAATTTGCCCACAAGAACAAGATTATAATGATGCATTAGCAGTATGTAATAAACTAAATATTCCACTACATCGAATCGATTTTGTAAAAGAATACTGGGATAATGTATTTGAATATTTTTTAGAAGAATTAAAAAAGGGTAGGACACCAAATCCAGATATTATGTGTAATAAATATATTAAATTTGATTATTTCATTAAAGAAGCAAAAAGATTAGGTGCAGACTATATTGCTACCGGACATTATGCGAGAATTCAAAATGGACAATTATTAAGAGCAAAAGATAAAAATAAGGATCAAACATATTTCCTATCACAATTATCACAAAAACAACTAGAAAATGTTTTATTTCCTATTGGAGAATTAGAAAAACCAGAAGTTAGAAAAATTGCAGAGGAATACCAATTAATTACAGCAAAAAAGAAAGATTCAACGGGAATATGTTTTATTGGAGAACGTAATTTTAAAAATTTCTTAAAGAATTATCTTCCAAATCAACCTGGTAATATTATTAATATTGAAACCAATGAAATTGTAGGAAAACATATTGGATTAATGTATTATACAATAGGGCAGAGAAGAGGGTTAGATATTGGTGGAACAGAAGATAGAATGTTTGTAGTTGGAAAAAATTTAGAAAAAAATATTTTATATATAGCATTAGGAGAAGACAATAAATATTTATATTCTGATAGTTGTATTATTGATAATATTAATTTTAATACTGAAGAAAGACCTAAAAATTGTACTGCAAAATTTCGCTATCGAGCTCCAGATTATCCTGTAGATTTAGAATATTTAGAGAATGGTGAAATATTGGTTAAATATAATAATGTAAAATCGGTAACACCAGGACAAGCATGTGTATTATATATAGGTGAAAAATGTATTGGTGGAGGAATTATCAAAACAGTATGTAAAAATCAAGAAAAACTTTGGTATATTTTGTAAATAAAATGTCAACTTTACTACTTGTATTTTTATAATAATGTGATAGAATTATATTAGGAGGTCATAGATATGCAAAATCTTAAAAACATATTTTCAGAATTAGGGATTTCAAAAGTCAGATTATCTAAATATCTAGGGGTTTCTCGCCAGATGCTATATAATTATTTAGCAGAAGAAAAACTAGAAAATTGGCCAAAAGAAAAAATAATGAAAGTTCTTTGTTTATTAGGAATTAACGATATCTCTGAATTAGAAAATTTAAAAATAGATGGAGAATATATTATTCAAGTAGAAAATCGTTTAAATGATGGTGTAAAAGAAGATAATGATAAGGATAATTTTGGTGATTTAAAAGGTCTTAATAAAAAAGAACAAGAGTTATTAGCGAATATTATTCAATTATTAAAAGAAAAACTTACTGAGGATAAAACCAAAGATGTTTATAATAGTTATAGATATTTATACTATTTTTTGCAATCAACTAGTACAACAAAAGAATTGAATTATATGTTAGGATACATAGCTAAATCAATGGGATTTATTGATCATGAGGAATATGTATTTAATAAAGATAAACAATTTATTTTTGAAAGTATTATGTTTTCAGCTATGACCTTATATAACAGCAATAGTGCTTCTAAAAGTAAAATTGCTGAAACTCATAAACGCTTCGTACAGGAAATTGAGCATAAAAAAGAAGAAGTGTTAAGTAGAACTCAAGAATTAAATACTGCAAAAATACAGGCATTAAAGGAATTAGGATATACTGAAATTAATAATCAAAATGCAAAAGAAGTATTAGATAAAATTGCAGAAATTGAATCCAGAAAAGTATAAAGAAAGAGTTTTCTTTCTTTTTTATTTGCTTTTTTTATTATTAAAGTCGGCAAAAGGAATGAATTGCAATAAACACGGATAATTGCATTTTTAAAAATATTATGTTATATTTATATATGTATAAAATAGTGAGGTATAAATATGGAAAGTTTAGGAATATTAAAATATATTTTAATTTATATTTTAGGAATAGTTGTATTTTACATTATTTATTTAATTTATGTAGAGATTACGGCTAGATTTTTTTTAAATGTAAAAAGAAGAATGAATGAATTAGAAAACAAAAAATAGAAAATAAAGTAAAGTACTTACTTTTTAGTGATTATATTTATAATTATCAACTTCGTATAATTGATATTATGTTAACTAATAAAAAATTAAAAAAATACTTTTACTACCTCAAATAACTAATAATAATTACTATCTATATAAATAATAACATCTATTTCTCTTTTTATATTATTAAATTAGCATGATATAAAAATTAATATCATAAAATTTTTTATTTTAATTTAACTAAATTTATATTTATAACTTTATGAAAATAAATTTTATGATCCTAAATTTAATTTATTATTTGTATTCTTTTTTTCTAAAAATTAAAATAATAATACATTGTATTGTAAATATAAATCGTTATTTCATTACTACTATACTACTCTCTTTTAATTGTATAAATAATAGGGAAGTGTACATAATAAAAATGAAGGGAGTCAATAAAATGAAAAAAGATAATCAAAAAATCAAATGTAAAGTTGAATCTTGTAAATTTCAAAATGATAATAATTGTACTTTAGATGAGATTCAAGTTGGATGTGATTGCAAACATAATGAAGCAACCAAAAATCAAGAAACTTTATGTAGAAGTTTTGAATGTGATAAAAAAGAAACAGAGGAATAATATCTCTGTTTTTATAAACTCCCCTAACCTATCCCCTAACCTATCTGTTTTACTTTTTCTATTTCAATTGATCTAAAAAGCTTTTTCCAATAAAAGGTTTATTAACTTGGAAATTATCTGCTATAGTAGCACCGATATCAGCCATAGAATCTAAAATATCTAATCGTTTAGGTTCTTTTAAATTTCGACCATAAATAATAACAGGTACATTTTCTCTTGTATGATCAAAACCTTTAAATGTAGGATCACAGCCATGATCTGCAGTAATAATTAATAAATCATCTGTTTCCAATCTATTTAAAATAATAGGAATTTCTACATCTAATTCTTCGATTGCTTTAGCATAACCTTCTACATCCCTTTTATGACCGTATTCACTATCAAAATCACTCAAATTAATTGCACATAATCCAGTAAAGTTTTTATTCATAATATCGCTCATTTTATTAAAAGCTTCCTGATTATTTTTTGCTTTAATTGTCTTAGTAATACCTTCATGATCAAAAACATCTGCAATTTTTCCAATTGAAATAACATCATAATTATTTTCTTGTAAGAAATTCATAACACCCATAGTAGGAGGTTTTACAGCATAATCTTGTCTTTCATTAGTAAATTTAAAATTACCAGGCCGGCCAGTAAACGGTCTAGCAATTACCCTACCTACTTTCCACTCTTCGCGTAATGTAATTTTTCGAATTTTTTCAGAATATTCATATAATTTGGAAACAGGAATACTATTCTCATGGGCAGATATTACTAAATTAGAACCATTAGAAGTATAAATAATCAAGGAACCATATTGCATTTGTCTTTCTCCAAGTTCTTGAAGAATTTCATGTCCATTACAATTTTTATTTCCTATTACTCTTCTTCTAGTAGTAAATTCAATTTGGTCAAGAAGTTCTCTAGGAAAGCCCTTTTCAGTAAAAGTTTTAAATTGAATGTCGTTTTTAATTCCCATAATTTCATAATGGCCATTTAAAGTATCTTTACCAGGATTAGTAGGTCTAGCTATTGTATAATATGCTTCTACTTCTGGATTTTCATCCATATTAATAGTATTTAAAAAGCCAAGTTTCTTTAAATTAGGTACAAATAAATCATACTGATCTTTAATATGTCCTAAAGTATTAGAACCAATATCATCATAATTAATAGCATCCGCTGCTTCCCCTACTCCTAAAGAATCTAATATAATTAAAAATACTCTCTTAAATTTCATATTTACTCTTCCCCATTTCTAGGATGATACTTTTGATAATCCTCTTTAATTTTTTGATTTGTAATATGTGTATATATTCTAGTGGTAGAAATATCACTATGTCCTAACATTTCTTGAATTACTCTCAAATCGGCACCATATTCCAATAAATGAGTAGCAAAACTATGTCTAAGAGTATGTGGAGAAACATTAGGATTTAACCCCTTTTCTAATAATATTTTTTTTAAAATTTTGAAAAATCCTTCTCTACTAATACAGTTACCTCTATTATTTAAAAACAATTCTTTAGTAGATTGATTTTTTAATAATAATGGTCTTATTTCCAAATACTCATTCAGAGATTGAATAGCATAATCATTAATAGGAACAATTCTTTCTTTATCGCCTTTTCCAATACAATGTACAACACAATTAATAGTATCAATATCATTGACTGTTAAATGAATCAATTCACTAATTCTTAATCCTGTGCCATACAATAATTCTAACATACATTTATTACGATAGTCAAATGGCGTAACGGGTTTTATATCTAAAAGCTTAGTTACTTCTTCAACAGTTAAAGTATTAGGTAATTTTTTGGTTGTTTTTGGTCTTTCAATACTTTCAGCAATATCTTCTGATAAATATGCATTTTGCAGTAAAAACTTATGATAATTTTTAATGCTAGTTAAATAATGTGCAATAGTCTGAGAAGATAGATCTTGATCTTTTAATATCTTTAAAAATTGAATAATATCTATTTTTTTAATTTGGGCAATATCATTTATTTTTTTATTGTGTAACAAATAATCTCGATATTTGATTAAATCATTTTGATATGCTTTTTGAGTATTTACAGAAAGATGTGATTCTGCTATTGTACTTACTAGATATTCATCAATTGTATCAGCAATTTTTTTCATATTACCACCATACTTATATTATATCATGAATTCATGTGAATAGATTGCACTTTCCCTAGGAATGTAGTAAAATTCTATCAGGTGTTGAAAATGAAAAAAA